>JAKJBU010000032.1 GCA_022706825.1 Bacillota bacterium | reverse complement strand
CTGAAGACTTGAACCGCGATATGCTGAAGTATTTCTATGACGAGGAAAAGGGAGGGCTTTTTCTTTACGGAAGCGACAGCGAGCAGCTGATTGTCAGGCCTAAGGATGTATATGACGGTGCAATGCCTTCGGGCAATTCGGTTGCCGCCATGAATTTTTTGAGGCTTGGAAGGCTTACGGGAGATACTGATTTGGAAGACAAGGCTTATAAGCAGCTTGAAGCTTTCGGAAGTATTATAAAAGGCCACCCGATGGGATATGCCGATATGCTGTCGGCTTTGCTTTTTATTAACAGCAAAGCAAGTGAAATAGTGATAGTAGGCAATCGTGAGGATGAGAATGCAAAAAGAATGATAAAAAGTATAAATAGCCATTTCAGCCCATTTACCGTTGTCCTGTTCAAGGATAAAGAAAATGCGGAAGAAGGTATTACAAGCATTGCCCCTTATACTGAAGCTCAAGGGATGGTAGATAACAAAACAACTGCCTATGTATGCGAAAACTTCGCCTGCAGGGCTCCTATAACGGATTTGCAGGAGTTTGAAAATGTTTTAGCATGAGCAGAGGATATGGATAAAGGGACAGAGACACGGTACCTGTCCCCATGTCCCTAAATAAGTCCGGCTTTGGACAGAATATCCATTACTTTTTTCTTTTCATCTTCTTTTAATTCCAGCAGGGGCTTCCTTACATAACCCCCTTCATATCCTGACAGGGAGCATGCGTATTTCAGCCCGGCAATCCCATAGGTGGCTGTAACTGCTGTATTTACAGGGAATATTCTGGTATATGCATCTCTTGCTTTTTCAATTTGGCCATTTTCATAGTATTCCTGAACCGATGCGCATTCATTGGGTGAACAATTTGCCAATGCCATAATTCCTGCACTTATGCCCAAGGTAAGAGCCGGATACCATGAAGATGCCGTTCCAACCATCAGGTTGAAATCCTCAGGTACAACGCTCATAAATTTTACCAGCTGGGGTACATCTCCGGAACTGTCCTTCATGCCGATTATGTTTGGATTCCTGCTTAATACCTCTACTGCATTGGCAGAAATATTCACATGGGTGAATTTGGTCACATTGTATATCAATATTGGGATATCTGAATTGTCTGCGACTTCGGTAAAATACCTGATGAGAGCTTCATCATTCATTTTACCGCCGTAATAAAAAGGAGTCAGAACCAATGCACCGTGTGCTCCCAGTCTTGCAGCCTTATTAGTCAGCTTTATTGTTTCCCTAGTTGATTCCATACCGGTTCCCGCAAGTATAAGCCTGTCTTTCCTTGCTGCTTCAACAGTAATCCTTATCATCTCAAGTTTTTCTTCCTCATTCAGATACACCGTTTCGCTATTGGATCCCAGGACCAGGCAGCCTGCCAGGTTATCATTGTTCCATTTCTCCATATTACCGGCATGCATCCGGTAATCCACATCCCCGTTTTCTTTGAAGGGGGTGATCATTGGAGGTATAACACCTTTGATTCTTTTAATTCCCATGCTGTTTATACTCCTTCTTTTGTATTCCGGGTACATATTATGAACCCAGCAGATTTACAAAGTTTTTGATAATCCTTGCAGTCAGTCCCCATATTATCTTATTTTCATAGGTATAGAAATATACGGGGTATTTCCCTTTCCCCCAGGGGTAATCCCTTCCGTCCCGTACCATATGATATGGAAAACCTTCCACAGGTTTCATACTTATATTAATATCATGATGCAACGGGGCATTTTCCAGGAAGAAGGAAAGGGGAACAATGAAGGTCTCCTTTACTTCCTCAGAATTAAAGGTTCCTTTGTATTCATGGATTTTTCCGGCGAAGGGGTACAGGATTCTGTTAAATGGTGTGACAATAGTGTCCAGTTCGGCAATGACATCAATGTTCGCTTCAGGAATCAGAAGCTCCTCCGTGGTTTCCCTCAAGGCAGCCTGCCGTGCATTTTCAAAGCTTTCTATCTTCCCTCCGGGGAAGCATATTTCGTTAGGCTGCTTGGCAAGCTTCTCCGATCTGACTTCAAAAAGAAGTGAAAACTCACTGCCGGTTTTTATTATCGGAACCAGTACGGAGAATTCCAGATATACTTCTTTATCGCATATGGCGGTTTTCCTGTTGGCCAGTTTTGTAAAATCGATTTCCATATGACACCTCTTTGCAATGATATGGTGAAGGGATATTCTCATATATCGATTATAACAAATGCCGCTGAATATTTGAATACTTCAAATAGGCCATCTGTGCCCGGATTGAGGACATCGGGCAAAAAATGTCTTTAATGAATTTAAATATGTTGAGGCTTATTCCCATAAATGGTATTATTATCTTGGGTTATATATTCATAAATTATTAAATTATAATTTTAGAAAAGAGTTAAGGGAGGAACGAAAATGCACAAAAAATTATTTATTCCAGGGCCTATCGATGTACGTGAGGATGTGCTTCAAAAAATGGCTACACCTCAGATAGGGCATAGGACAAAGGAGGCATCGGCATTACAGCGAAGTGTTTCTGAAAAGCTTATGAAAGTATTTCAGACCAAGAACCAGATAATACTCTCCACATCCTCCGGAAGCGGCCTGATGGAAGGTGCCATCCGCTCCTGCACCAGGAAAAGAGCAGCGGTATTTTCAGTAGGTGCCTTTGGAGACAGATGGTTCAAGATGGCCAAAGCCAACGGGGTACCGGCGGATAAAATCTCATCGGTACCGGGAAAGCCTACTACTCCTGAAATGGTGGATGAAGCACTTGCCACCGGCAAATACGATGTAATCACAGTAACCCAGAATGAAACCTCAGCAGGCATTATGAATCCCTGCGGAGAAATCGGAGAGCTTCTTAAGAAGAAATATCCGGATGTGCTTTATCTTATAGATACCGTAAGCTCCATGGGGGGAACAGACATCAGAGTTGACGAGTGGGGAGTGGACGTCTGCATTACATCAACACAGAAATGCCTTGGCTTGCCGGCAGGCATGTCTGCATGCTCGATATCCGAAAGGGCTGTTGAAGCCGCCAGACAGGTTGAGAACAGGGGGATGTACTTTGACCTGGTAGAGCTTTATGATTTCATACAGAAAAAGGATCATCAATATCCTTCGACTCCGTCCCTTTCCCACATGTTTGCCATGGACTACCAGTTGGATAAGATTCTTGCCGAAGGCCTTGAGAAGAGATTTGCCAGACATATCGAGATGGCTGAATATGTACGTGCATGGGCAAGAAAGAACTTTGCGCTGTTTGTGGAAGATGAGAAATACCTTTCAAATACCCTTACTACCGTTACGAATACAATAGGAATTGATGTCGGCGGCCTGAACAAAAAGCTGGGTGAGAGAGGCTTTATGATTTCAAACGGTTATGGAGATCTTAAGGACAAGACCTTCAGAATATCCCATATGGGTGATTACACTCTTGGTGAAGTGAAGGAGCTTATTAAGAATATCAATGAGATTTTGGGACTGTAAGAGGGACTTTCAGAAAATAAATAAAGCTTGGGGGTTGAAAACAGATGAAAAGGATACTTGTAACTGACGGTATGGAAAAATCCGCTGTTGAAAAGCTTAAGAACAGCGGCTATGAGGTGGTTGAACAATTTTACGAGCCGGAAGTGTTAAAGGAGCAAATAAAAAACTTTGATGCAGTTGTTGTGCGTTCGGCAACAAAAGTAAGGCAGCCGATAATAGATGCAGCTCTGGAAACAGGAAGGCTTAAGCTCATAATCCGCGGCGGCGTCGGAGTTGATAATATAGATGTGGATTATGCAAAGCTTAACGGTATAGCAGTTGCCAATACGCCCAATGCAAGCAGCGCATCGGTGGCGGAACTGGCTATAGGCCATATGTTCTGCCTGGCAAGGCATATATATATTGCCAATCATACCATGAGGCAAGGCAAATGGAACAAGAAGCAGTACGAGGGGATTGAGCTTTCCGGCAAAACCCTGGGCCTTGTAGGCTTTGGAAGAATTGCAAGGGAGGTTGCAAAAAGGGCATTCGCTTTGGGAATGAAGGTTGTTTATACCAATACCAGCGGAGCAAAGGAAGGCTTCAACGATTACAAATATATGAAACTGGACGAACTTCTGGCTGTCTCCGATTTTATCTCGATTCATATACCCTGCTCACAGGACCAGCAGCCTGTAATAGGTGAAGCGCAGTTTGCAAAAATGAAGGACGGAGTATATCTGGTCAATACGGCAAGAGGCGGTGTCGTATGCGAGGAAGCGCTCTTGAAGGCTCTTGACTCCGGAAAGGTTGCCGCCGCCGCTCTTGATGTATTTGAAGAGGAACCCACCAAGAATGAAAGAATATACACTCATGAGAGAATATCATTGACGCCCCATATAGGTGCTTCAACCAATGAGGCCCAGGAAAGAATAGGCGGCGAAATAATACAGATTATTCAAAATTTCTTTGAATAGGAGAGAAAACTATGGCAACAGTAAAAGCATTCAGGGCTATAAGGCCGGCACCGGAGCTGGCGCACAAGGTGGCAGCCCTTCCTTACGATGTAATGGACAGCATTGAAGCAAGAGAAATGGTAAAAGGCAATCCCTATTCATTCCTGCATGTTGACAAGGCAGAAATAGACCTTGACCCTTCCATTGATCTTTATGACAAAAGAGTATATGAAAAGGCCAGGGACAATCTGAGAGAAATGATTAAGAACGGGGTTTTTCAGCAGGATGAAAAGAACTGCCTGTACATATACAAGCAGGTTATGAAGGGGCGTGTACAGACAGGGCTTGTGGGCTGCACCTCAATAGATGATTATATGAACAACATTATCAAGAAGCACGAGTATACGAGGGCGGACAAGGAGCAGGACAGGATAAACCATGTTGATTACTGCAACGCCAATACCGGGCCGATTTTCCTTACATACAGGGCTTCAAAGGAAATAAATGAAATAGTGGGCAACTGGATGGCTGACCACAAGCCGGTATATGACTTTGTATCCGATGACGGTATAGGCCATACGGTATGGGTAATTGACGGGGATGACGCAATTCAGAGGCTGGAAGAAAGGTTCCGCGCCGTTGACTATTTATACATAGCCGACGGGCACCACCGTTCCGCATCTGCGGTAAAGGTAGGCCTCAAGCGGAGAGAGAGCTTCCCGGACTACAAGGGGGACGAGGAATTCAACTTCTTCCTCTCGGTACTTTTCCCCGATGAGCAGCTTTATATAATGGATTACAACAGGGTGGTAAAGGACTTGAACGGCAATTCCGCTGAAGAGTTCCTGAAAAAAGTCGGAGAGAAATTTGACATTGAAGAATACACTGGGGAAGGACAATTCAGGCCCACTGTCAGGCACACCTTCGGGATGTACATGGATGGAAAGTGGTATAAGCTTACGACCAAGGCAGGCACTTACAATGAAGAGGATCCGGTTGACAGGCTGGATGTGTCAATTATGCAGAACAACCTGCTTGACCCTGTATTAGGAATAAAGGATCCCAGAACCGACAAGAGAATAGACTTTGTAGGAGGCATCAGAGGCCTCGGGGAATTGGAAAGAAGGGTAAATGCCGGTATGAAAGTTGCTTTCTCCATGTGCCCTACCACTATTAAGGACTTAATGTCCATAGCCGATGCAGGAAAGGTTATGCCGCCCAAATCAACCTGGTTTGAGCCAAAGCTAAGAAGCGGATTATTCATACACGAACTATAGAAAAACACCCGATTCATTTCCCTGATGCCAACAGGCACTTCAGGGCAGCGGCAAGCGGTGTTAAGGAAATGCTGTAAAAGGATATCGCAAAACTACTTGATAGTAGTCGCGATATCTTTTTTTATTCTTTTCAGGCGGTGAATACTTCTGCAGCCTGCTTTGTCACGAAGGTAAAAAGTGCAATACTATTCTGATAATTGCATGAATTGTTTCATGGAAATGCATTTATTACTGATAAATAGCATAAATATGCAATAATTTATGCAGTTAACAGAATTATTACAATAGTACAATCAAGGAAAATCAACAATAGAAAGAAAAATGTAAAACATTAGCATTATGTATAAAATAAATATATATGCAATTTTTAATTGACTTACATGCAATTGTTCATTATAATGTTGAAGTAATAATATTACTTTACTTTTAGGAGGCAGCTATGGGAAAATCACTGACTTACAAGATAATCGAAAAAAACAGGATATCAGAATCCCATGAACAGAAGGAGGATTTGACTGTAAAAGTCAATCAGACCCTGACTCAGGATTCCACCGGCACAATGGTATACCTGCAGCTGGATGCAATGGGCGTTCAGGAGATAAAAACGGACCTTTCCGTAGCTTATATCGACCATAATACTCTTCAGACCGGCTTTGAAAATGCCGATGACCATGCATTTATAAAAAGTGCCGCAGCAAAATACGGCATCATATATTCCAAGCCTGGAAACGGAATATGCCACCAGCTGCATTTGGAACGTTTCGGAAAGCCCGGGGATATTTTATTGGGCTCAGACAGCCACACACCTACGGGGGGTGGCCTCGGGATGCTGGCCATAGGGGCGGGAGGCCTTGATGTAGCTGTGGCTATGGCACAGGGAATTTATACATTAAAGGTTCCCAAGGTTATGAATATAGAACTGGCAGGAAAGCTTCAGCCCTGGGTCTCGGCAAAGGATGCGGCCTTGTATGTCTTAAAGCTTCTGACGGTCAAAGGAGGGGTCGGTTATATAATCGAGTACTCCGGAGAAGGCATAAGGAATCTCTCTGTAACAGACCGTGCAACAATAGCCAATATGGGTGCCGAAGCGGGAGCCACCACTTCGATATTTCCGGGTGATGAGGTTGTCAGGGACTTTCTTGTGCGTCAGGGCAGGGAAAAGGATTATACTCCCTTTGAAGCTGATGACGATGCGGAATACGATAAAAAACTGATAATAGATCTTGGAATAATAAGGCCGATGGCTGCGAAACCCCACAGCCCGGACAATGTGGATGAAGTCAGGAACATTAAAGGAGTAAAGGTGGATCAGGTTGCAATCGGGTCCTGCACTAATTCATCTTACACAGATTTGATGAAAACAGCGGCTATACTTAAAGGAAAGCGGATTCATCCCGATGTCAGCCTTGTTATTGCACCGGGTTCCAGCAATATACTTAAAATGATGGCAGGCAACGGTGCGTTGGGCGACCTTCTTGCTTCGGGTGCAAGAATAATAGAAGCCGCCTGCGGGCCCTGCATAGGAATGGGGCAGGCACCCAGGTCGGGAGGCATTTCCTTAAGGACCTTCAACAGGAATTTCAAGGGACGGTGCGGTACGGAGACGGCAGAGGTTTATCTGGTCAGCCCGGAAACAGCGGCAGTATCTGCCTTGACAGGCTATTTGACAAGCCCCGACGAGGCAGGTTTAAAAAATCCGGTGGTTGAGCTTCCGCAAAATTTTGCGGTATATGACGGCTATTTTATCTTTCCTGCCGAAAAAAAGGAAGATATTGAACTGGTTATGGGGCCTAATATCAAGCCTTTTCCTGTCGGCAAACCCCTTCCGCAGAAGCTGGAGTGCAAGCTGCTGCTTAAGGTGGGGGATAACATCACAACAGATGACATTATGCCGTCCAATGCCAGGCTGCTGCCATACCGCTCCAATATTCCGGAGCTGTCTGAATACTGTTTCGGCACAATAACAAAAGACTTCAGGGACAGGGCTCGGGAAAACGGGGGAGGTTTTATTCTCGGGGGAGAAAACTATGGGCAAGGCTCCAGCCGAGAACATGCGGCACTGGTGCCTTTGTATCTGGGGGTAAAAGCAATTATTGCAAAATCCTTTGCCAGAATCCACAGGGATAACCTGATTAACTCCGGTATACTGCCTCTGGTCCTTACAGATAAAAACCAATATGATCTGTTTGATGAATATGATGAAATCGAAATTGACAATGCTGCAGAAGCTTTAAAAAGCAGAAATGCAATTAAAGTACTGAACAAAACAAAAGGTTTGGAGGTTCTCTGCAGGTTTGAAGGCTCGGAAGCAGACGCAGAAATCCTCAGGGCAGGAGGCTATTTGAACTGCATAAGGGCAATGAGGAAGGGAGCTGAGGGCAATGTATAGAGTTACACTGATTCCCGGCGACGGGATAGGGCCGGAGGTTACGGAGGCAGCCAAAAGGGTAATTGATTCAACAGGGATACAAATACACTGGGATATTCTCGATGCCTCCGAAGCCCTGTTGAAAGAAACCTTCAACAGTCCGGAACGGAACCGGGTTGCATTGAAGGGGCCCATTACAACTCCTGTGGGAAAAGGCTTCAGAAGCATTAATGTGATGCTGCGCAGTAAATATGACCTATATATAAATCTAAGGCCAATTATATCCATACCCGGTATAAAAACACCCTTTGACGGAATAGACCTGGTCATATTCAGAGAGAATACGGAGGATATATACTGCGGTATTGAATACATGAAGGAACCGGGCAAGGCGGAAGCCATAAAGACAATAACGGAATATGCATCGGAGCGCATTGCAAGAAGCGCTTTTGAATATGCGGCAAAGCACGGGAGAAGAAAAGTGACGGTTGTTCATAAAGCAAACATACTGAAAATGTCGGACGGGCTTTTCCTGGAAACAGCCGGACGGGTGTCAAAGGCTTATCCGATGATAGAATTCGAGGATATCATAATTGATAACATGTGCATGCAGCTGGTGACAAAACCGGAGCGATATGATGTAATACTGACCATGAATTTGTACGGGGATATTCTTTCAGACCTGTGTGCCGGCCTGGTGGGAGGCTTGGGCTTTGCACCGTCAGCAAATATAGGCAAGGATATGGCAATTTTCGAAGCGGTTCACGGAAGCGCGCCGGATATTGCCGGCAAGGGAATTGCAAATCCTACGGCCATTATCCTGTCAGGTGCAATGATGCTGGACTATCTTGGCGAAAAGCAGGGGGCCGAAAGGATAAGGAAAGCCGTGCTGAAAACGATAGAGGGTCAAAGGGTATTGACGGCAGACATGGGAGGTACTGCCGCAACCAAAGAATTTACAGAAGCAGTAATAAATAATTTATAATGGACTGTATATTATAAGGAGGCACAGAGTTGAACAAAATATTTGAAAATAATCCGTTAATAAATGAATTAACTCAAAAAACCGCCGTAAATGATTATATCAAGCCCGAATATTACGAAAAGTATAAGGTTAAAAGAGGGCTGAGAAACGAGAACGGCACCGGTGTCCTTGTCGGACTTACATCTGTCGGTTCAGTTGTAGGCTACCGTATAGAAAACGGCCAGAAGTACCCGGCTGAAGGGGAATTATATTATAGAGGCATAAATGTAAAAGCTTTGACAGGAGGTTTTAATAAGGAAAAAAGAAGAGGATTTGAGGAAGTTGCATATTTGCTTTTATCCGGAGAGCTTCCCGCCGGGAAATCCTTGAAAGAGTTTAACAGAATACTGGATGAATGCAGGGAATTGCCCAAGGGGTTTACTGAAAATATGATATTGAAAGCACCCAGCAGGGATATTATGAACATGCTGCAAAGGAGCATTCTGGTGCTTTATTCATATGACGACAATCCTGACGATATTTCAATAAGCAACGTGCTCAGGCAGAGCATAGAACTGATTGCCAGATTTCCAACCATTATATCCTATGGCTATCAGGCAAAGGTCCATAATTTTGACAGAAAAAGTCTTATTATTCATGCTCCCAAGCCCGGGATCGGTACGGCGGAAAATATTCTTCACATGATACGTCCCGACAATGGCTATACAGGGCTTGAAGCCGAGACTCTGGATCTTTGCATGGTTCTGCATGCGGATCATGGCGCCGGCAATAATTCTTCCTTTGCCACCCATGTTGTATCATCAAACGGAACGGATACCTATTCTGCAATAGCAGCTGCGGTAGGCTGCCTGAAAGGGCCTAAGCACGGCGGCGCGAACATTATGGTAAAAAAGATGGCTGATAATATCAGGGAGAATGTTCCCGATTGGGGCAACCGGCAAAAACTGAAGGACTATCTGTATAAAATAATCATGAAAGAGGCCTTTGACGGAAAAGGTTTGATTTATGGAATGGGGCATGCTGTTTATACATTATCGGACCCAAGGGCTGTCTTGCTTAAGAAGAAGGCATATGACCTGGCGGCGGAAAAAGGTGCCCTTGAGGAATTTGAATTATACAGGAACATTGAAGAAATAACGACTGAGATTTTTAAAGCATTAAAAGGCGATGAGGTGTATATTCCTGCAAATGTGGATCTGTATTCAGGCTTTGTATATAATAAGCTGGGCATACCCCGCGAATTATTTAATCCGATATTTGCCGCATCCCGTGTTGCGGGCTGGTGTGCACACAGGATTGAGACTATTGCAGGGGATAACAGGATTATTCGGCCTGCTTATGTGGATGTCAGGCCCAAAATGGAATATATTCCGTTATCGGAAAGAGGAGTATAGGCTTCATTGCTTCAGCACAGCTTGTATAATTTTCTTGATTGCTGTAGAATATCTTTGTTGAAATAGTATGAATACATAACAAAATGCAGTTAATCAGAGGATGATACAATGAATGCGGATGTTTTCCTTTATTTTATTTTCATAACGGCAAAGCTCCTGTTTTTTAACAGCATAATTGATGGGACAGGCATGGGAAGCATTCCGTTAATTGCTTCCGTTGCCGGAACGGTATTGCTGCTGTTTTTCTGGGCCGGCCTGCTGCCGGGGAAAATCCGGCTGCCGCTTCTTTTTATGCTTGACTGTGCCGTAACATTCATAATAATAGCGGATCTATTGTTTTTCAGGTATTTCAGCGACGTGCTTTCAATGCCCGTATTGGAGCAGGCTTCGGTTGTCACTTCGGTGAAAAGCAGCATTCTGAACCTTTTGCATGCATCCGACCTTATATTTGCCGCCGATCTTCTGTTTTTGCCTTTTGTATCGGCCAAGGCAGGCAGGTTGAATAAAAAACCCAAGGCAGGCTTCGGAAAGAGAATCATCTGCGCCTTGTCAGCCCTTGCCATAGGCATCGGGCTGTGCGGCTGCGGGGTGTCGGAGCTTCTGAAGGCACAGCCCGAAATATTCAGGTCATTTTATGACAGGGTATATATTGTTCAGAATATAGGGCTGCTGGGCTTTCACGGCATAGATGCCTTCCGGTATGTAAAATCAAAGGATAAATTGGAACTGTCCCTATCGGAGGATATAAAGAAGGAAATAGCTGAATTCATTAAGGATAAAAAGCCTGAACAACCGTCATCACCCAAGCTTTTCGGAACCGGAAAAGGCAAGAATCTTATAGTGGTTCAGGTGGAAGCACTGCAGGAATTTGTCATAGGAAAGAGCATAGAGGGCCAGGAGATTACCCCGAATCTGAACAAATTGATAAAAAGCAGCTTATATTTTGATAACTATTATACACAGACGGCAGGAGGGGGAACATCCGATGCGGAGCTTCTGTCCAACGTATCGATGCATCCTGCGAGAGACGGAGCTACATACATCAGATTCCCGCTGAACGATTATTACTCACTTGCCAGGAGGCTTTCGGAAGAGGGCTATTTGACCTCTGCAATGCACGCCTACAGACCCGGCTACTGGAACAGGAGCGTGATGTACAAGACCCTTGGCTTTGATGAGTTTATTGACAAGGAGGATTATATTCCCGATGAGATCAGCGGAATGGGGCTTACCGACAAATCCTTCTTCAGGCAGTCTCTTGAATTTATGGAGAAATACAAGGAACCCTACTATACTTTTTTAATAACTCTGACCAGTCATTTTCCTTACGACAATGACAAAAAATACTTGGGCAGCTTTAATGCCGGCAAGTACAAGGGTACTTTCTTCGGCAGCTATCTTGAGGTCATTCATTATGCTGACGAAGCCCTTGGAGGGTTCATAGACCAGTTGGAGGCAAGAGGTATATTGGACCGTTCGGTATTGGCCGTATATGGAGACCATTTCGGAATACCCGGGGACAAAAAGGAATACCTGGCGGACTTCCTCGGATTGAAGGAGATGGATGATTACAATTGGGTGAAGCAGCAGAGGATACCTCTGATTATCCGCATTCCGGAGGGAAAGTATACAGGGACAAAGCATATAGCAGGGGGCGGACTTGATTTCATGCCGACAATATTGAACATCATGGGGGTTGACAGCAGCAATATACCGATGCTGGGCAGGGATTTGCTGAATTCTGAAGAAGGAATGGCAGTGCTGCGCCATGGGTATTTTATTACCGACAAGTACATTTGCCTGACCTCCAAGGGTGTTGCTTATGATGCGGAAACCGGCAGCACATACCCTGCGGAAAAGCTTGCAAAGGAGAAGGAGTTTGCAGCCAGGCAGCTTCGGTATTCGGATTTGATTACCGAGCACAATCTGGTGAAGGAGCTCACTCAGTCACTGGACGCGGGTCGCTAGTCGCGAGATTTAGGGTTTGTGAAGTACTCCGACTGTAGGACATGGGGACACGGGGACGTTTCTCCTGTCCCGCTTTCAGCGGGACAGGAGAAACGTCCCCGTGTCCCCATTCAGCTCCTCCAGAATTGCTTTATGCTCGTCACTGCCGAAAATCCTTTTTGCCTCTTCTATTTCATATTCCATGGCATCCGTAAGCCCATTCTTAAGCTTGGCCTTTATTATCCGGAGCACCGACTCATTGAGCCTTTCCTCTGATATTCTTCCGTCCCGGCATCCATCGAGTAAAGCTTTATATACCTGATCCTGAATGGCCTTTGTGTGCCCTATCAAAAAAATATCAAGGCCTGCGTTAAAGGAAGAGATTACACATTCCTCAACAGTATCCTTACTGCTTATGTACCCCTGCATCTCAATATCATCCGATATGGAAATTCCTCCAAAGCCCAAATCTTTTCTCAGAACATCGGTAAGAAAATAACTTGACATGGAAGCCGGAAGGCCTGTAGGGTCAAGCTTGGGAAAAGCAATATGCCCGACCATTACGGCATCCAGTCCCGCATCAATGGCGGCCTTGAAAGGAACCAGCTCTCTGCTTTGCATCGCAGCTTTGTCCGTATCAATAACCGGAAGAGTACTATGAGAATCCTGATTGGTGTTTCCATGTCCCGGGAAATGCTTCGGCACTGCTGTTACGCCTTCGGATTGCAGTCCGCTGATAAATGATGTTCCGTGCAGCGAAACCACTTCCGGAGTGCTTCCGTAAGACCTCTTTATAAGCAGCTTGTTCTCACCGCTTTCGACAATATCAAGAACCGGGGCAAAATTAAGATTTATTCCTGCGGCTTTAAGCTCTTTTGCTATAGTCTGCCCTGCCTTATATGTGAGCCCGGGCTCTCCCGCTTTTCCCACCTTCCGGGCATCGGGGAAACGTGTACCGCCCTTTGGGAGCCGTGATACGGTGCCCCCCTCTTCATCAATTGAAATAAACAGCGGAAGAGGATTATTAAGGGAATTCATTTCCTTCAGGCTCCTGGCCAGTGCATACAGGGAATCAAAATCCGTATAGTTCCTGCTGAAAAGAATAAAGCCGGATACCTTTAACCTATCTATATAATCCTGCAAAGCTTCTTTTTTTGTATCTCCAGGGAACCCCACAATCAACAGCTGTCCTGCTTTTTCCTCAATAGTCATCCCGACCAGTAAGGATTCTGCCTTTGCCTCAAGAGGATCCTTCCTATCCTCTGCCTCAGGGTCACTCTGAGCCGGGGGAACGGGAGGAGTGTTTCCTTCCGAAACATCAGGAACGGTGCAGCTTGCTGCTATTAATAAAATAAGCACGACAATCACAATACTGAATAGCCTTTTCAACGGTTTATGCTCCTTTTCTTGTATATACTCCAATTATCACCGGCAGGACAGCATATGTCAATATATGAAAAGCCCGCCGGATTAGATGAATTGCACTTCTAAATATTAGAAAAACAGGCATAATATATATAATAATGTGCACAGAAATGTACACATCCGATTAACCGCAGAATAAAAACCAATAGGAGGTAAGGATATGGATTCAAGGAATCACAGTCTGGCGGATTTTTTTGATGTCGATGCCGATATGGCAGGCAGGGCAAAGATGTTCGGAGAATATCTGAAGGATATCAGAGAGAAAAGGCATCTTCAATACAGAAGAATATCAACGGATGGGTCAGGGCCGGTAATGAAGGTTGTTGACCATTATACAGGAAAGATTAAGGAAATGGTGTACCTGGCGTCCAATGACTATCTCAATCTTACCAAGCATCCCAGAACCATAGCAGCCGGAAGGAAAGCGCTGGAGAAATACGGTTCCGGTGCCGGAAGTGTTCCCCTGTTGGGAGGAACCTTGGACATACATATTGAACTGGAGAAAAAGATAGCAAAATTCAAAGGCTGTGAGGATTCAATCATCTATACCTCCGGCTTCGGCTCCAACTGCGGGAGCCTGCTTTCCATACTTCAGGAGAAGGATATTGCAATACTTGACACCTATGTTCATGCAAGTATAATAGACGGCTGCAAATCAACGAATATAAGGTTTTTCAGGCATAACGACATGAACTCCCTTGAAAGGGTGCTTCAAAGAGTGAAGGATAAGTATAGAACAAAGCTTATTGCAGTTGACGGAGTATATTCAATGGACGGGGATATCGCTCCCCTTGACAGGATAGCTGAGCTGGCAAAAACCCATGGGGCATATGTAATGGTGGATGAAGCCCATGCAACAGGGGTAATAGGAGATACCGGAAGGGGGACCCCTCAGCATCACAAAATTGAAGGAAAGGTTGATATTGTTGCCGGCACCCTGTCAAAAGCCTTGGGAGGGGTGGGAGGCTTCATAGCTGCAAATTCGGAACTGGTAGAGCTGCTGCGCTACTATTCAAGGCCGTACATATTTTCCACGGCAATGACTCCTCAGGTGGCAGGCTCGCTGCTGGCAGCAATAGATGTGATAGAGGAGGAACCGGAGCACAGGGAAAGGCTTTGGGAGAACATAAGGTATTTCAGGTCTAATCTGACCGCCCTGGGGTTTGACTTGGGGAATTCGGAGACGGCAATTTTCCCGATTATCATAGGAAATGACCTTAAGGTAAAGGAAATCTGCAGAAGGCTCCATGAATTGGATATATATGCGAATCCGGTTATGTATCCGGCTGTTCCCAAAAGGTTATCAAGAATCAGAATGAGCCTCATGTCCGCCCATACGAAAGAACACCTGGATAAAGCCCTGGATGCCTTGGAAACGGCAGGAAGGGAATATGGCGTAATATGAAAATAGTACATCGGGAGATGTACTATTTTTTATACGCCTTAATGTAATTCTTTATCAGTGAGGTATCGCAGATATTTCTCATGTATTCCAGCATAAACTTCCTGTCGGAAAGCTTCCGGAGCTTTTCCCTGAGGAACTGGGAGATTTCCATTTCATCATTTTCGGTATAGGGAATGTTATTTATGTATTTATAAATATTTTGAATAATATGCCTGTATTTTTTGGAGGTGTTTTCTATGCCGGTGGTGTTTTGGGCAAGATTATTTACTAATGCAGCCATTGTTCTCTGCTCATAGGGTATCTCAAAGGTACTGCAGTTGATGTTCACGGTAGGCAGTATCTTCCTGTTGGGCAGCCTGATGAAAAGCAGCTTTTCTTCTATCCGGCCTATATCTATGGTATCCTTAAGAGTCTTGTTATATATAAGGGATACGGTCTTCTGCGTGTTGATGCCTGCGGATATCATTTTCAAAAGGAGTTTTTTTGTAGTTCTTATTTTTGTAGGCATGAAGTCATGTACAATAAAAACCTTGCTGGCTGTCTTATATATGTATGGAGTGTTTATTACCGAACTTTCGTCAGCATTGACAATGATGTAATCGTACAAGCCGCTCAGCTTTCTGAGTATTTCGCAGAAATAAATTACCTCAGGCCCTTTTTTGTCGTACTCGTAGTCATATACATACAAATCTACAAGCCCGTCGGTATAAATGTTCACAGACCTGTAAAAATCCCTGGATATGGAAAAATCCTTCAAATTGCCGGTGTTGAGAAAGCTATGCTTTGGGAAATAGTTGATAAGCTTATTCTTTCTGGTTATATCTATAAGTGCCAGCTTCTGGCCGTTCTGCCTGAAGCTTTCGCTGAGGGACGCTATAATAGAGGTTTTGCCGGTATTGCCGGGCCCTACGAAATATATTATGTTTTCTTCCTGTTCAACGGGCACTTCAGGGCTGTCATCAATAAACTCAAGAGTAATGAATTTGTGCTTTTCAAGCTTTTCCAAAAATGCTACATGCTTCGGCATGCTGCTTCCGGACATGCTGTTGTCCAATATATATGCAGCCCTGATGGTAACATCCTGGGGAATCAAATAACTGAACAGGTCATATATGATTTCTTCTATTGTTTCATCGGAATAACTGATGATTATATCATAATGACTGGCCGGGGTTATCTTGGGTATGTCTTCCTTATCCAAACAATTGCAGATGGATATGCTTTCTTCGACATGATCTGAGGCATAACGGGTAAGGTAAGAATTAGAGGATGAACCTGTGGAAATGATGCATCGATGCACCTTTAAAGCATTTTTATTACTTACGTTCTCCACTCTATCCCCCCCTTTGATAAAGCTGCACACACCTTGAAATTAACACAAAATGGCTATTTTTTCAACACAATCAGACAAATTAGGACTAAAGTCCTATATGATGCTGGGAAGATATGGAGTATCGTATATTATAGAGTAGTTGTATTCATTTTTAATATTGAAGGAGGTCTTTTAATGGAGTCTCGAGTTAAAATTTATGCAGATGGTGGAAATCGATTGACGAAAATTATGGAGGAATCCAGAAAGCCTTTTGATTTTCCAACTATTATATCTGAGCCGGAGAAAGAATTGAATTATGGATTGAACTTTGACTTCGACCTTTCAGACTGGAATAACGATGCCGCAAAACTCGATATTAACAATATGTTTGTTGAAATCATCAAAGACGGCGTATCAATGGGCAAGATGCTGGTCGGTAAGGCCGCCGAAGAAAAAGGACTTTTAATAAGGGATAGAAACAGATACCAGGAAAAGGCAGCAGATGATGTGATAATGTTCTGCACAATTGCGGGCATTGCATATAATCTGGCTAAATACAACAAGAACTATCAAAAAATAGACCTTACAGTCAACCAGCCTCTTATCGAGTATGCAAGAAATAAAGAAGCATCTGCAAACAAATATACAGAGAACCTTATGGGCAACATGAAGGTATTATTCTTTAATATATTCAACCCTTCCCAGGTAATATACGAAGTAATATTCGACATTGAAAAGGTTGTATTGTGCCCCGAAGGAATAGCAGCATTCTTCCAGTATGCGGTCAATGAAGACGGAAGCCTGAAGGAAGAATTCAAGAATGATATGAAGACAATAGTTTGGGATATTGGTTCCGGTCAGATAAATGTAGCTGCATTTGACGGTTTCAAGGTAGCGGGGGTCAACACCTTTGAAAAAGGTATGTTTGACTGCTACGAAAAAATCTCCCTCATTCTGTACAATAACTTCAGGGACAAGCTGGACAGAAAGCCATACAGTTACGAAGTAGACAACATGATAAGATTCAACGAGTCGGTGCTTAAGGGTAAAAAGGGAGAAGATATTGACTTCAGCAACATAGTCAAAAACGTATTTGATGTTTTTGCATATGATCTCAGCAAGGATATCAGAGAATTTTCCAAAATAAAGTTTATGGGCGCCTGTGACAGCATAATATTTGCCGGCGGCGGAAGCAAGATACTTTTCGATTATCTCAGCAAGTATCTCAGCAATGATTATATTTGTGTTAAGAGCAACATCGGAGAGTATGACAACGTGGTAGGAAGCATGTATTACAGGATGTACAGGGATGTAAGGTCAAGTATTGAAGGGTAGGTG
>JAKJBU010000031.1:17550-17936 GCA_022706825.1 Bacillota bacterium | reverse complement strand
CAACTAATGCTGCTGATACCGAGCCGCTGACTCTATCATAACTTTCTATCCCTAATACATTATCCAATAGATACGAATATCCGCCAGTTAGTTTATTTTTGTAATATCTTCTTTCAAATCCTAAGCTCCCAAACTGCGTATATATTTCTCTCTTAACTGCCTTCTGCTCAACAACATAACCTTTTTTCTTTCTTCCCGTTTTATCGTCTGCTATTGCTTGGTCAAGGCCTTCAAAATATGTTTTTATTATTTGTCTTAGATAGCAATCAGTCTTTTCCTTCAAATCTACTTCGACTTCATCGAGCGTTCTTATTGTTCTTGAATCAAAGAAATCTAAAATTTCACTAATGTATTCCTCACAAATTTGCTGTATAATATTATTCACA
>JAKJBU010000031.1:0-17540 GCA_022706825.1 Bacillota bacterium | reverse complement strand
AACAACAACTTTTTCTTTTCTGTCAATAAGGCTGCAGACGCAGTGGGAACCAATATAGCCTGCGCCTCCCGTTACCAAGACTGCCAATTATTATTCCCTCCTTCACAGGGCTGTTTATTCCCATGCTGATTGGTCTCGTCCTTTAATATTATAATATAATTTCACGGGTATTACTATTATAGAATCAAGAACATGGGACATGGGGACGGAGGACACGGGGACGTTTCTCCTGTCCCGCTGAAAGCGGGACAGGAGAAACGTCCCCGTGTCCTCCATGCATTTGCTTTTCAACATAGGCTGTTTTATAATTTATTTAGCATTCAAAGGGAGGAATGGAAATGCAGTTTGATGCCCATAAATATAATTACCCTTCAAGAAGAAATATTATATATGCAAGAAAAGGCATGATCGCCGCCTCACATCCCCTGGCAGCACAAGCCGGCCTGGAAATGCTGAAAAAAGGAGGCAATGCCATTGATGCCGCAGTTGCGACGGCTGCCTGCCTTACTGTAGTGGAGCCCACCTCCAACGGTATCGGAGGAGATGCCTTTGCCCTTGTATGGTCAGAAGGAAAACTCCATGGGCTGAATGCCAGCGGGCCTGCACCGGCTTCCATTCCTGCCGAAATAATCGAAAAAATCCAAAGCCGCGGCATTCCCAAGCATGGCTGGATGCCTGTCACCGTTCCCGGTATACCCTCCGCATGGTCGGCGCTGTCAAAACGTTTTGGCAGGCTTCCTCTTTCAGAAGCCCTGTCTCCTGCAGTTGCTTATGCTTATGAAGGGCATCCTGTCGCACCTACCGTCGCAAAATCCTGGGAAAGTGCATACAGAACCTATAGAATAGCCCTGAAGGATGAATTATTCCGGCACTGGTTCGATACCTTTGCCCCATCAGGGAGAGCGCCAAAGGCCGGGGAACTGTGGAGTTCACCCGCCCATGGAAAAACCCTTCAGGAGATAGGTGAAACAAATGCCGAAAGCTTCTATCGGGGAGCCTTGGCAGAAAAAATTTCCGAATTTGCCGGAAAAACCGGGGGATATTTGTCCCTGAAGGATCTTGAGTCTTTTGAACCGGAATGGGTTGAACCCATAAGTATTAACTATCGAGGGTATGACATATGGGAAATCCCCCCAAACGGGCACGGAATAGTGGCTTTAATGGCTTTGAATATATTAAAG
Source organism: Bacillota bacterium (assembly GCA_022706825.1). Classification (GTDB taxonomy): domain Bacteria; phylum Bacillota; class Clostridia; order Lutisporales; family Lutisporaceae; genus BRH-c25. The sequence goes on along the minus strand of JAKJBU010000031.1, from coordinate 16,359 downwards.
GGATTTGATTTTGAACTAAGGGATTCCATTGATACTTATCATCATCAGTTGGAAGCGATGAAGCTTGCATTTGCCGACGGAATAAGGTATATAGCTGATCGCAGAAGTATGAAGGTATCCACTGAGGAACTGCTCTCTGATAATTATGCTGCCGAAAGAAGGAAGTGTATCGGCAGCAAAGCGCTGATACCCACGCCGGGCAGGCCTCCCGAAGGGGGCACGGTATACCTGGCGGCAGCCGATGGAGAAGGCAATATGGTATCGTATATCCAAAGCAACTATATGGGCTTTGGCTCGGGTATTGTCATACCCGGGACAGGTATTAGCCTTCATAACAGAGGCTGCAATTTCTCAACTGATCCGTCCCGTGAAAACTGCATTGCCCCGGGGAAGAAGCCTTATCATACAATTATTCCCGGATTCCTTACCCGGGAAGGCAGAGCTATCGGCCCTTTCGGCGTAATGGGTGCATTTATGCAGCCTCAAGGCCATGTCCAGGTGATTATGAATACCTTAGACTTCCATATGAATCCCCAGGATTGCCTGGATTCACCCAGATGGCAGTGGATTGCGGAAAAGGATATTGAAGTGGAAGAAGGTTTCCCCTTAGATGCTGTACAGGGCCTTATTAATAAAGGGCATAATATAAAAATTAATCCTGATTCCGGGAGCTTCGGAAGAGGACAGATCATATGGCGGGACGAGAGAAATATTTTGGTTGGCGGCACTGAGCCAAGGACAGACGGCGCAATCGCCGCCTGGTAATCCGCTACATCAGAATTTTGCGGCGTATCAGGTAGTCGTGAAGCTTTTCAAATATGAGCCCTCCAAAAAACCAAACCGGGATAAAGGATAAGGTGATTATCCCGTCGATAGAATATGGCCATGCACTGTAATCCCATGGACACTTTCCTATAATCTCTCTGAGAATCCATCCGGTTGTGTATTCTATTCCAAATATGATTATAGTGTACACACCCCCTCTTGCCACAACCGGAGCGTTTCTTATATTATCATGGACAGGCTCTAAAAGTATCATAAGCCCATATATCGGAAACATCCATATATAAGTCCATGTATGCATTGTCAAATCTCCCTTGAACAGGGATCCTAATCCCGTAAATATTGTCTCCGCTATCCATCCTGCCAGTCCATATATAACAAATCTTTTTTTCATACAGATATTTTCTGCATGTATATAAAAATAATTCGTTATTTCAATTCATCCAATTCCGGCTGATCAAATATGAGCTTCTCCCCATTATCAAGCATTATAAAGGGTATTCCCACTCTGCCGATCCTCTTGATTTCTTCAAACTCAGGCCTTGTATCCCGCAGCTTGAGATAGACTTTCAGGTTCTTCATACTGTCTGTTATATCAATATATTCGTAGATAATCCCATTATTTGAAAGAAACTCTTTCAAAGGCTGGCAATCCGGTCAATGCCTGCTTCCGAACATAGTTATTTTTTTCATTTTGTATACCTCCTTATTGTTTAATATTCTTAATTATAAGTTATAACAAGGCGAAAAGATATTGTCTAACAGGCAGTGAGCATATCTCTCGCCTTGTTGAAACGCTCGGGTAGGTTTTTGCATGTATGCAAAAACCCTCATTAAAATCTTGTTATAAGCATATTTTATCAAATATTAAATACCATAATACTGTTGCCATAATCTTTAAGAAAGGAAGATGCATATTGGAATTAAAAGAGCCTCTTGTATGCACAAAATGCAGCGGCAGGCATTTTACCGCAAAGCGTGAAGCCACCTATTTATACAGCTATGACCTTGAGAACAAAAAATCCGAAGCACTGCCTTTTTTATTCGATAACAGAGAACTGATAAAAAGCCATGAATATCTGCAGTGCGAGCAATGCGGTGCAAAATTCCCCTGTACTCTGGATGAGCGCAGCAATACAATAAATTTCACCATAGAGCAAAAAGCCGTAAGATCGGACCATGTAACAAATCCGGAATTTCTGGGATAACCCTTCTCCCATAAAGTTAAATAAATATCAATGGGTTGTAAATATTTGCTATGCATTGTATTATATTAGTAATTAAATAATGCTGAACCAGATGAAAATGGCGAGAGATACCTTGTAAGGTAGCCGAAGAAGCAATGTGAAGAGCAGCCCCTCTTCACAGACACTTTCAGGCAAAAGGATCGCCACGGGATGGTACTCTGAAGAGACCGTTTATCGGCGCCGTAGGAGAAATACATAAATATGTAGAAGCTCTCAGGCAAAAGAACAGAGGGATATAATGGCACATAAATTTATTGTGCAATTATATCCCTTTTTAATTTGGATAACATATTACTAAGTTACTAAAAGGAGGATTATTTTATGAGTGAACCAAAAAAAACGTCCCTTTACGATGTCCACGAAAAATACGGCGGAAGAGTAATTGATTTTGCCGGATGGGCATTGCCGGTACAGTACGAAGGCATAACAGCAGAGCATGAAGCAGTGAGAAATTGCGCCGGAATATTTGATGTGTCCCACATGGGTGAGGTTGAGGTCAGAGGGCCCCAGGCAACAGACTTTGTACAGAATCTGGTCACCAATGATGTGTCGGTAATGAACGAAAATCAGGTCATTTATGCCATGATGTGCTATCCCAACGGAGGCATAGTAGACGACCTTCTGGTCTACAAGCACGCAAATGACTTTTATTTGCTTGTAATCAATGCCAGCAACGTAGATAAGGACTTCCAATGGATGAAGGATAATATCGGCAATTATGACGCGGAACTTAAAAATATTTCCGAGGATGTATCGGAGATAGCCCTGCAGGGGCCAAAGGCCGAGGAAGTATTGCAGGAGCTTACCGATACAAACCTCTCTGAAATAGCCTTCTTCTACTTCAAGACAAATGTCAAAATTGCAGGCAAAAACTGCCTTGTATCCCGCACCGGCTACACCGGCGAGGATGGCTTTGAAATCTATATGAAGCATGAAGACTCCGAGCATGTCTGGGATAAAATACTTGAAACGGGCAAGGATAAGGGTGTAAAACCAGCCGGGCTGGGCTGCAGGGATACCCTCAGATTTGAGGCCAACCTTCCCCTTTACGGAAATGAGCTGTCGCCGGATATTACTCCTTTGGAAGCAGGCTTCGGCATGTTTGTAAAGCTGGGAAAACCCAACTTTATAGGTAAGGAAGCTCTGGTAAGGCAGAAGGTGGAAGGCCTGAAAAGGAAGATAGTCGGATTTGAGATGGAAGGGCCGGGAATTCCGAGGCATGGGTATGATGTCCTATCTGACGGCAAGGTTATCGGATTTGTAACGACCGGCTACAGTTCACCTACCCTAAAGAAGAATATAGGCCTTGCAATGGTTGATATCGAATACTCCGAGCTTGATACACCAATAGAAATCCAGATAAGAAAAAATGCCGTAAAGGCCAGAGTTGTTGACAGAAGATTCTATACAAAAAAGTACAGAAAATAAACTAAAAATATATTTATCAGGAGGAATGAAAAATGGAAACAAAATCAGGATTGCTTTATTCAAAGGATCACGAATGGGTCAGGGTTGAAGGCGAAAAGGCCTATGTGGGCATCACTGATTATGCCCAGCATGCTTTGGGAGAAATAGTATATGTGGAATTGCCGGCAGTAGGAAACGAACTCAATGCCGGGGATGTTTTCAGCGTTATTGAATCTGTAAAGGCAGCTTCCGACTCATATCTTCCGGTTGCCGGAAAAGTTCTTGAAGTAAATGAAGCATTGTCGGATTCACCGCAGCTTGTAAACGAAGACCCCTACGGAAGCTGGATTGTAGTAGTTGAGATAACTGACAAAGCCGGCCTTGATGAACTCATGAACGAGCAGGAGTACCGGGAATTCTGCGATAAGGAGGCATAATATGCACAGGTATTTACCTCATACCGAGGATGATGAAAGACTGATGCTTGAAAGCATCGGAGCAAAATCCACAGATGATTTATTTACAGATATACCCCGGGAGCTTCGGCTTGGAAGAAAGCTTAATCTGAACAATTCTCTTTCAGAAATTGAGCTTTCAGACCATATGAAGGGTCTGAGCAATAAAAACAAGAGTTCGGATAATCTGATCTGCTTTCTGGGGGCAGGAGCATACGACCATTTTATTCCCTCTGTCGTAAAGCATCTTGCAATGAGGTCGGAATTCTATACCGCATATACTCCTTACCAGCCTGAGATAAGCCAGGGAACGCTCCAGGCAATATTTGAGTATCAGACTATGATTTGCAGCCTCACGGGAATGGATGTTACCAATGCCTCCATGTATGACGGAGCTACAGCCTGTGTTGAAGCGGCAATGATGGCTGTCGAAAATGCAAGGCGCAGCTCGATAATAGTGTCAAGAACCGTGCACCCTGAAGTAAGAAAAGTATTGAAAAGCTATATGAGGTTCCGGGATGTGGAAGTCATTGAAGCCGATATGGCCGATGGCATAACTGATGTTGAAAAGCTGAAGCCCCTTGTGGAAGCAGGCACCGCCCGTGTCATAGTCCAAAATCCGAATTTCTTCGGTATAATAGAGGATTTGACCGAAATAGAAAAAATGGTGCATGCAAATAAAGCACTGCTTATTGACTACGCGGACCCCATTTCTCTCGGAATACTGAAAAGCCCCGGTGAGTCAGGGGTGGATATAGTTGCGGGGGAAGGCCAGTCTCTTGGGAACAGCCTCAGCTTCGGAGGCCCTTACCTGGGGTTTCTCGCCACAACCTCCAAGCTTATGAGAAAAATGCCCGGAAGAATTGTAGGGCAATCGGAGGACGCAGACGACAAGAGGGCTTTTGTACTTACCCTGCAGGCCAGGGAACAGCATATCCGCAGATACAAGGCAACCTCCAACATATGCTCCAACCAGGGCCTTAATGCTCTTGCCGCAGCAATTTACATGACTACGATGGGCAAAAAGGGCCTTAAGGAAGTAGCGGAACAAAGCGCAAAAAAGGCCCACTATGCCATGAAGCAGCTGACAAGCAGCGGAAAGTTCAAGCCTCTGTTTAACAAGCCCTTCTTCAAGGAATTTGCCGTTATGGGTGAAACACCCGCCGGTAAGATTAATGACGAGCTGCTGAAGCATAATATACTTGGGGGCTTTGAGCTGAATAATGAATATCCTGAGCTGAAGAACGGCTTGCTTATCTGTGTGACTGAAAAACGGACAAAAGCTCAGATTGACAAACTGGCACAAGAAATGGAGGTGGTATGATGAAAAATTACAATAGCCTTATTTTTGAGCTTTCCAAAGAAGGAAGAAAAGCATATAGCCTGCCGCCTTGCGATGTTCCTGACATCAGCCTTGACAGTGTGATTCCTCCTTCCCTTATGAGGGATAGTGAGCCTGAGCTGCCTGAGGTCAGTGAAGTAGATGTGGTGAGGCACTTTACAAATCTCTCAAATAAGAATTATGGAGTGGATACCGGCTTTTACCCTCTGGGCTCCTGTACCATGAAGTATAATCCCAAGATAAATGAAGACATGGCTAATCTTTCGGGATTCAGCAATATTCATCCCCTCCAGCCTGAAGCTACTGTCCAGGGAGCCCTGAAGCTGATGTACGAGCTTGACGGTATGCTTTCAGAAATCAGCGGTATGGACAGGGTTTCCCTCCAGCCCGCCGCCGGTGCTCACGGTGAGCTTACCGGCCTTATGATTATCAAGGCATATCATGAGAGCCGGGGCGACAAGAAAAGAAAAAAGATAATAGTGCCGGACTCTGCCCACGGAACAAACCCTGCCAGCGCAGCTGTCGCAGGCTTTGAAATAGTGGAAATTGAATCTGACAAAAACGGAGCTGTTGATCTTGACAGGCTGAAGGCAGTGCTGAGTGATGAAATTGCCGGCCTAATGCTGACAAATCCCAGCACACTCGGGCTTTTCGAGAAAAATATCAAGCAAATCGCAGACCTGGTTCATGAGGCAGGAGGACTCCTTTACTACGACGGAGCCAATGCCAATGCCATTATGGGAATTGCAAGGCCCGGGGATATGGGCTTTGATGTGATTCATCTCAACCTGCATAAGACATTTTCCACTCCTCACGGCGGGGGCGGCCCGGGAAGCGGGCCGGTAGGAGTCAAAAGTGAACTTGCCAGGTTCCTCCCTGTTCCTGTTATTGAGAAAAAGGGTGATTCCTATATACTGGACTATGACAGGCCTGACTCCATAGGCAAGGTAAAGAGCTTCTACGGCAACTTCGGAGTAGCCGTAAAGGCTTATGCCTACATACTGTCAATGGGGGGGGAAGGTTTGACGGATGTAAGCCGGAAAGCCGTTCTTAATGCAAACTACATGATGAGTAAACTGAAGAAATACTATGAGCTTCCGATAGATCAGGTGTGCAAGCATGAGTTCGTTTTGAGCGGGCTTCTGGAAAACGACAATCATATTGCGACTCTGGATGTTGCAAAGCGTCTTCTGGACTATGGCTATCACCCGCCGACCATTTACTTCCCGCTTATAGTAAATAATGCGATAATGATAGAGCCTACCGAAACCGAAAGCCTGGAGACCCTTGACAGCTTCATAGACGTAATGATAAAAATCGCCGAAGAAGCAAAGGAAGCTCCCGATATATTAAAAACCGCTCCTCATGGCACTGTAGTCAGGAGGATAGACGAAGCAAAAGCGGCAAGAAGCCTTATCCTCAAGTGGGACGGTACTTACCTGCACAAGGAGTGATTTATATGAATCCGTTTATAAAAAAGCTGGTTGACTCGAAGTTCATGACCGAAGCTCAAGGAAATTACATTGAAGAGGCTGTAATGAGAAAGGACTCCATTATTATTTCCGGGCACAAGGGATTCGGAATCCTGCCTCTTTTTGCAACTATAAGCGCAACAGCAAAAAGCAATTTCAAGATAAAGCAGATAAAAGGCTTTGAAGACCTTGGAGATGAAGCTGACTACTACCTGATTGCCGACCTGAGCAATATTGACTATGCAAAGCTTATTGCAGATGCGATGCTGAAGCAGGGCTCATCCTTTATCGCCCTCAAGGATCCCGACCATCCCTATTCAGTCTTCAAGATACTGGGTGATGTCTACAAGATCAACGAGGATACTTCAAAGGTATACCAGCTTATTGAATGTGTAAAGGTTGACGGTGTTCCTCAGCTTTCCAAAATTACCCGGATTGCCTTGAACGAAAATGGAAAACCGGTAAAAACCGACTTTTAGAAGCTGCAGAATACCCTCTTCCTGTACAGGCGGAGGGTATTCTGAATACAAGTAAAAAACGCCATTTGTAAGGGAGTTGCAGAAATGAAGTTAAATGTCCTGAACTTGGGAAGGTGCGATTATAAGAAGGCTCTGGACATCCAGTACGATATTCTGGAAAAGAGGCAGAAGGATGAGCTGGGAGATACACTGATCCTTGTTGAGCATCCTCCTGTCATAACCCTGGGAAGGCATGGGGCTGAATCAAACATAGTTGTGCCTGAACAATATTTAAAAAATAACGGAATAGATGTATACCATATAGAGCGGGGCGGGGATGTAACCTATCACGGCCATGGCCAGATAGTAGGATATCCCATAGTAAGCCTAAGGAATAATAAAATTGGTATAAGAGAATTTGTAGAAAAGCTTGAGAATACCTTCATATTACTGCTGAAGGAACAGTATGGGATCGACAGCGGAATAAACCCGGATTTCCCCGGAGTGTGGGTCGGGAATAACAAAATCACCGCTTTGGGCCTTGCAGTCAAGCGTGGTGTAACAATGCACGGCTTTGCCTTTAACGTTAATACGAATTTGGAGCATTTCAAGCTGATTCTGCCCTGCGGAATATCCGGAAAGGGCGTTACTTCACTGGAAAAGCTTACAGGCAGCAAAGTAGACTTCAATCAAGCAAACAAAACAGTAGTTGATTATTTTTGTAAGACCTTTGGCTATGAGGGCACAGAGGAGCTGTATCTATAATTATTCTTGGGGGTGAAGCCTGTGGAAATAAAAAGAAAGCCGGATTGGCTGAGAATAGATTTGAATAAAGGCCGGAGCCTGAATTATGTAAAAGAAATACTTAATCGTTTCTCTTTAAATACTGTATGTGAGGAAGCAAACTGCCCCAACAGGATGGAGTGCTTCAGTAAAAAGACAGCCACATTTATGATACTGGGCAGTCAATGCACCAGGAATTGCAGATTCTGTAACGTCACTCACGGAGTACCGCAGCCGGTTGACCCCGAAGAGCCTGATAAGGTTGCTAAAGCAGCGGCTGAGCTGGAATTAAAACATGTGGTGGTTACTTCCGTAACAAGGGATGACCTTCCCGACGGGGGAGCCAGGCATTTTTCACGGGTAATTAAAGCAATAAAGTCTCTAAGCGGTGATACGGTCGTGGAAGTGCTTATCCCTGATTTCCGGGGAAGCTTTGCAGCTTTGGAAACTGTGGTAAAGGCAAAACCGGAAGTATTGAATCATAATATTGAGACAGTTCCGCGACTGTATCCGGAGGTTCGCCCTGCTGCCATATATGAGCGCTCACTGGAGCTTATATCCAGGGTAAAGTCCATCGACGGCAGCATGCTGACTAAGTCCGGAATAATGGTAGGCCTTGGGGAGAAGGAAGAAGAAGTGCTCCGGGTATTCAAAGACCTTCGCAGTGCAGGCTGCGATTTCCTTACCATAGGGCAGTACCTGGCTCCAAGCACCGGACATTATCCTGTAGCTGAATATATTTCGCCGGAGATTTTTAAAATGTATAAGGAGAAGGCACTAAGGCTGGGCTTTTCCTTCGTAGCTTCGGCCCCTCTGGTAAGAAGCTCTTATAATGCGGCTGAAATGCCGGAATCGAGATATAAGTAAAAACTCCGTAGGATTTACATGACGTAAATCCTACGGAGTTTTCAAGTATCAAGCTCTGATTCTGTCCAAAGCTTATTGCTTTATTTTATTTCAACTGTTCTATTTCTTTACTACTGGTATCCATACCTCACAGCGGTAATCTTCTGCCTGATTATCACCCTCAGGATAAACCTCCAGCTCTGGTGCATCAGCATGCTCATACCCAGTTGCAGGGAGCCATTCCTGGAATATTCTCTCCCATACCTTCTGTATTGCTCCCGGCATTGGTCCTACAGAGGTGAATACGGCCCAGTTTGCTGCAGGTATTGTCCTTATTGTCAGGCTGTTGTCTTTAATGCTTCCATTATTCTCAACAGCAATCATATATGACATCTGTTCCTTTTCGTAATCCATGTCCATGCATATACCAAGAAGCTCTTTGCCCTTGGATGCCGCACACAGCATTTCAACGGTTCCATTCTTGTAGCATTCTCTCCAAAACTCAGGTACACGCCTGAAGTTATCCCCATCCTTGCAGGAAACCTTTATAAGCTTGCCTATTACCTCATGTTCTTTTCTCTCAACTATCCTATAATCCATGTCCTTATCTCCTTTCAACGATATGTGGAAGGATATCCTCGGATACGCCTTAAGATTTGCCCCCGGCTCGCGCGCAGCGGAAGGTGTGATCCCATGTACCCGACGGAATGCTTTGGCAAAGGACTCAGGGCTGTCATAACTATACTTGAGAGCTACATCCAGTACTCTTGCATCTGCTGACATTACCAACTCCTGGGCTGCCAGGGTCAGCCTCCTCTTACGCATGTATTCGGCCACAGTCATACCTGTAAGCATATGAAACATGCGCTGGAAATGAAAGGTCGAAGAATATGCTGTCTTTGCAATCTCTTCCATATCCAGCTGCTCTTCCATATGCTCTTCCATATAATCTATGGCAGCCATCATTCTATCCAACCATTCCAAAGCATTTCCCTCCTTCATTGATATAATAACATGGAAAAAAATAATTCTCCTGTCTTCCCGTGCTTTTAAATGACAGGTTAATGTCCTGCTTCAGTATTAGCAGCTGCTTAACATCCTCCAGCGTTTCTGCACTGCCCGCCTGAATCATAAGCCAGAGAGTCCCGTTAAATGGTTTTTGGGTAAGGATTTATACATCTGCCGGATAAAACCATTGATCTGCCTCCATAAATCCCATGCAGGCAAATTGATATATTCAACTATTTCATCATACTCAGGCATATGGCTTCCGTCCAGTATGAGATCATTTTCCGGCATATAGCAGCCCCCTTTATTTACGAAATGAAAGCTTCCTCAGATTTTCTCCACCTTGAACCGCAGAACGGTCTGGAGCTTTTCTGCGGGAGTCTTCCGCGCATCGGAAAGGTATATTTCCCTGTGAACCTTGGATATCCTATTCAGGTTATAAGCCCTGCAGAATTCCTCCATTACGGCAAAGGAAGCCGGCTCACTGTCGTAGTGGCCTATGTGAAGCATCTGTACGCATAATCCTTCATCGATGCAACCGAACCTGACCTTTGACAGCAACGGATGCTTTGTCTTTTTTGCTGCGGCTTCTGCAGCCCGCTTTGCGATTTCTTCCGTAACAAAGTCAGGCTGCCTTATCATTATGGTGTATACCAGACTGTCCTTGTCCAATACCTTCAGCTCCCTTGCCTCAGGAGCAAGATCCCATATTCCCTCCAGGGGAAAAACAGAGTACTCATAGTACCCTTCCGGGGTCACACCCTTCTTGGGCATCATCTTCACTGCATAGGCAAGAGAATACAATACACCTACTGCCTCGGCAAAATCCTCACTATTCGGGTTACCCCTGCCGTCAAGCATGAAAAACCACATAGGAGGCACCATCACTATTTCCGGCTTATTCTTAGGCAAGTACAGCCCTTTATCCTGTTTTTTCCAATCGTACTTCATAACAACACCTCCAAATATTTCTCTATCTTACAGGCAGCATTATCTTTGTCAAAAGCTCGCTTTCAGGTACCTCTGCAGGTGAGTTGTAATAGACTTCATAAGATGTTCCGACAGCTTCCAAGCCCTTTCCGGCTATCCATTTGTTCATTGCATCATACACCGGAGCCATTTCCGCATAAGGCCCTTTGTACATGCATTCCGCGTATTTTCCTGCCGGAATCGAACCTGCTTTGATTTCTCCCTTTCCTGCAAGCTGCTTTGAAACGGGAAAACCCATCTCCACATCCAGATGCTCCATATCCAGGTTATAATATGCCGTATATGGCGCTTCCGCCGGCTGTTCCCCCAGCTCTTGCAGGTACTGCATAATGCTTCCGTATGCCTTCCCGATCTCCCGGGGAAGATTTCCTACAGATGTTGTTTTTCTGACGGATAATACGGGCTGAAGCCCTTGCTCTTTCAACTCGATGTTATAATCCATTATTATTTCCTCCTTGACTTTTTCTTGATTATAACACTGCATACATGACACCTGTATGTCATGTTTCCATGGAATATTTTTCATATATCTGTTTTGAAATTTCTGCGAGTATTTTTCGAATATGAAGGGGCTCTATAACCTCCACTCCCGCGCCGAAGCTCAGGATAAATCCATACAACCAGTTATTTTCAGGCAGAAGGGCGTTTGCCAGCAGTCTCCCGTCTTCCAGCTTTTCGACACTCTCTCCGAACCATTCCGTCACAATGCTTTCCATCTCTTTTTCAAACACCAGCCGGAGGGAAACCATACTTTCGGAAGTACTCCAGGGCTCTTCCCAATCAAGCCTTTCCATAGGTACCTTTTTGGGCTGGTAAACTGCTGTCGTCACCTCAAGCTCTCTCATCCTGGAAAGCTTGAAAAGCCTGAAATCCTGCCTTGTATGACACCAAGCATACAAATACCATTTCTGCCCCTTCAGCACCAATGTATAGGGCTCAACTCTGCGATTTGTCCTTTTGCCGGTCGAATCGATATATTCAAACTCAATTTCATTGTGATTCTCTATTGCTTTTCTTATGCATGTGACACTATACTTCAACAGTTCATTAGGGCCCCAGGGGGATAAATCAATAATAAGCTGCTGTACCTTGGCGTCCAGAGTCTCAAGCTGTGATGACGGCAAAGCGTTCCGGAGCTTTTCCATCAGTATCCCATGCCGGCTGTCAGGTATTGTTCCGTCAATACCTCTTAACGCGGATATGATGGTGGACATGTCATCCTCCGTAAGCACGCTTTTATCAAGGCGGTAGCCTTCGGCAATACCTATTCCTCCGTTTGCTCCCTGGTAAGTGACTATAGGTATTCCTGCAAGATTTATTGCCTCTATGTCTCTCAGGATGGTTCTCACAGATACCTCGAATATCTCTGCAAGCTCCCTGGCCTGTACCCTTTCCTTCCTGAGCAGCAGCACAATAATGGAAACCAGTCTGTCCAGCTTCAATTTATCACCGCCAATACAGATTCATACACTATTATCATCTCATAATACTCCTTCAAAGGAAACAGTTTTCTCCATAGGCAGAAACAGAATGCTATTTCCGGATTTTCCTGCCCGGATTCAGCAGCGATACACTGTTGATTATCACAAATACAATACCCAGCCCCCCAAGACACTTGATTGCATAAATTAATGAATACCTGTCTCCAAGAAGGCCTACAAGTGGGAAAACCGTGATCATGAAGAAGCTGAATACCATGCTTGAAAAAGAGAGTATAGTAGCACGGTTTTCACTGGGTATCATCTTGTTTATATAGTCGCTCATGGCTATATACACTATCTCTTCCGTAACTGTTAGCAGTATAAAGAAAATGAAGTGGTACGGGCTAAGTGCTATGCCCCATAAGCACGCTACCGTGACAAAAGGTATTATAAGCAATATTCCCTGTTCCTTTATCACTCTCTCTATCCTGTGGACCCAAGATGCCGTCAAGGCCGCAGCAACAAAGGAAACAGCGTATACAACTCCTATTATTGCTTCGTTATAGCCATATCCCTTCATAAAATTCTGCAAATAAAAGAATATACAGGTGCAAAAAGTAAGTATTATTTCTGTGAAAACTATAAGAGACACTATCCTGGAATTGCTTTTTACTACTCTCAAGCTTTCTTTAAGCTGATTCAAAAATATGTTTTTCCCCTTTTGTTCTTCTTTTTTTCTGTCGACGGCCGGTTCTTTGAAACTGAAGGACTGCAATACAGCAGCTGCTCCTATGATAATTGTGATTGCAAAAGCTATATTATAGCTCTTGGTGGCCATATAACCACCAGCCAGGAATGATATCACCCCCGCAGCCTGGTAAAAAACCTCCTTCCTTCCGGATATCTTCATATATCTGTCCTCTTCGCCGATTTCTTTCAGTGAATCATATATAAGAGCTTCCCCGGCTCCTGACTCAAGATTGAAGGATAAGGCGGTGAACACAAAGGATATTGCAAACCACAGGAAGCCATCGGCAGCAAGCAGGATTACAACACTTACCAATGACAACACCCTTCCCAGTATCCTGCTTATCCTCCTTCCGAAAATATCAGCTACAGCTCCGGTGGGAACCTCCATCAGAAAAGAGGTTATGTGGAATACCATCTCCAGAAGGCCCAATTGTGTGAGGCTCATACCTTTACCTGCAAGGTATATCATCCATATTCCCCTGGTCAGGTCAATATTCTGAAGCAATGTATATATATAGTTTTTGTTAATGTTATTCTTTAATTGAATATCATAATTCATAATAATCTTCTCCTTAAACGCAAAAAACCCCTAAGTAAAAACCTTACTCAGGGGTAATAGCTATAAATTTTTATCAGTAAAGTTTTGGCTTATTGGTTTACATAATATTCGATTTTGGGCATACTTCTCCCTTGTGCTCCAAAATCACCTGTAATTGCGTGAGCATAAGCCAGATATTCAATTATGCTGAAGCTAAACTTGCTCATTCTGCACCTCTACCTTTATGAATCCAAACAATGAAATTATTGTAATATATTTTGCTGCCCGAATCAACAGTTTCTTATCATAACACCTCTCCGGGAAGCTATATGCGGTATATCAGCTTATCTTCCGGCCCCTTTTCCTACTGACGTTTTACTTTGGGGAGGATCCAGCACTTTTCCCCTGGCGATTATCTTTTCATATATTTTTATTTTGAGATCCCTTTCACATTTTCTTAAGAAAGGAACCTCCCTTTCTGTAACAATAGAGACTACCGTGCCGGACTCCCCCATCCTTCCTGTCCTTCCTGCCCTGTGCAAATATCCTTTGGGGTCTTCCGGCAGGTCCAGATTGAATATATGTGTTACCCCTTTTATGTCCAACCCTCTGGCTGCTATATCGGAAGCAACCAATAGCTTTATATCACCCTTCCTGAAGCCCTCCAATGCTTTTTTCCGCTCTTCCTTTGAAGCGCTGCCTGATATATCACAAGCACTGAGATGGTGATACTTAAGCTTTGCAGCCGTCAGCTGCAGCTCCTCGCTTTTATTAATAAATATTATGGCTCGTTCAGGCTTGATTGATGCCGCCAGCTTCCGGAGCACCTCAATCTTATCCCTTTTCTCAGCTTCCAGATATATATGCCGGATATCCGGACTTATTTTCCCTCTGTCTTCAATTCGGACTATCTGAGGGTCCTTCATGAATTCCCTTGCGGTACTCAAGGTTTTTTCACCTATGGTGGCGGAAAAGACCATAAGCTGCCTGTCCCGCAAGGTGGTTTTTATAACCTCCCTGACAGTGCCCAAATTATGCTCATCAAGCATTCTGTCTCCCTCATCAATGACTATGGTTCTTACCGTCTGGGCATTGATTTTTCTCCTTTTAATAAGCTCCAGCACCCTTCCTGCGGAACCTATGATTATATTTGGCTTCTCCTTTAGCTTTTCTATCTGCCGGGTGATGTTCACTTCTCCGATAACTGCTGCGGAAGTAACTGCAATGCCTGAGTTTGCAGCCAGCAGCCTTGCCTGCTTTTCTATCTGCATCACCAGTTCATGGGTCGGTTCCAGTACTATTGCCTGGGTCTCTCTTTTGCCGGCATCCACCCTTTGGAAAATAGGAAGCAGAAATGCCAGTGTCTTTCCGCTTCCCGTAGGTGACTGTCCGACTATATCCTTGTTTTCCAAGGCTAGTTTAACGGTATCGGCCTGTATTGCTGTCGGTTCCGTAATCCCCTGCTTTTTCAAGCCCTCAACCAGACGTTCATCCAGTCCCAGTTGATTAAATGTATTAATCATATACATCCCCTGTTCTATTATTTCATAATCAATTCTACCGGACAGTGGTCCGATCCCAGTACCTTCGAATGAATATCCGCGCTGATCAGCCTCTCGGCCAGCCTTTCAGAAACACAAAAATAGTCTATGCGCCACCCGGCATTATTAGCTCTTGCATTGAAGCGGTACGACCACCAGGAGTAAACACCTGCCCTGTCAGGGTAGAAATACCGATAGGTATCTATAAAACCCGCTTCCAAAAATTCGCTGAACTTGTTTCTTTCCTCATCGGTGAATCCTGCATTTCTCCTGTTGCTGCCCGGATTCTTCAAATCTATTTCCTTATGCGCCACATTCATATCCCCGCAGACCACAACAGGCTTCTTGCCGTCCAATCCCTTTATGTAACTCCTGAACTCATCCTCCCATTGCATTCTGTAGCCCAGCCTTGCCAGTTCCTCTTGGGAATTGGGGGTATATACCGTAACAATATACATATCATTATATTCAAGAGTAATTACTCTTCCTTCCTTGTCATGCTCTTCCCTGCCTATTCCGCAAGTGAAGTTCAACGGCTCAGCTTTGCTGAAAACGGCAACCCCTGAATAGCCCTTCTTCTCAGCATAATTCCAATACTGATGATAGCCTGGAATTTTCAGATCCACCTGCCCCTCCTGCAGCTTGCTCTCCTGAATGCAGAAAACATCAGCATCCGCTTCTCTGAAATATTCCAAAAAGCCCTTTTGTATACAGGCTCTGAGACCATTTACATTCCATGAAATCAGCTTCATATTATATCCCTCCGGGCAATTTTATATACATCATAGCTTATTTTAACATTTGTTGAACAATGTGGCAACTTGATAGGAATTGTCTTAGCATCCATTTAGTTCAAGCATTATTTCCTGCAAAATTAAGATAATAATATTGTAAATCAAATTATAAACATATGGAGGTACGAATACATGCCGGGAAAGAATGCAAAACAGCAAGTACAGGAGGTTTTCAGCCAGCTTAACAATGCTAAAACCTCATTGAATCAGGCTCTTAATTCAGCCGAAAAGCCTGAAAACAAGCAGCAGATTCAAAATACCCTGAATGCCATAGAAAATGCAATTAACACCACAAGTACTGCACTTTCAAATTACAAAGACTAACAGGATTTAAGAGGACACGGGGGGACACGGGGACGTTTCTCCTGTCCCGCTGAAAGCGGGACAGGAGAAACGTCAGACTGTGTGACAATTCACCAAATGCATAAAAATATCTATGAGAAAATCCTTTTTAAAAAGGGTGGGGCTGATGACAAAGCCACCAGCCTTTTTACATTATTTGGTTATTGCAGAATCAAAAAGGA
>JAKJBU010000030.1 GCA_022706825.1 Bacillota bacterium | reverse complement strand
GTAATTTGGAACAACGTTTAAGAATATATCATATAAACTTCAGTGAGTAAAGCACACCCTGCCGCTAATTTTCGTGGTTAATATTCAATATTGTTGGTTATCTCCTTAATTCTCATCATAGCTTTATATTATGTAAACTTATAACTCATTATTTAAATCGTACGTAATTATATTTTCCTGCGCATATTATTATATGTAGGAAAATTTGAACAGTCACATGTTATTTGCTCACCAATAAAAATTTGTACAGAAAAAATGCGCCCCAAGACGCATTCGATTCTATTATTACAAATACAATATGTATCTGAACATCATCCAGAAGTGACAAAAGCTTCCGTACAATACAAAAATATGAAACATCTCATGAAACCCGAAAACTTTTGATTTCAGCTTCGGCCATTTGGTGCCGTAAATAACTGCGCCAACAGTGTACAATAAACCTCCGGCAATAAGCCAAAACATTGCCGCTATCGGCATTGTTCTGACAAGCGGCACAAATGCAATTACTATAAGCCAACCCATCAACAGATAAAAAAGGGTATACAGCCATCTGGGCGCATTGAACCATAATACTTTTAATATGATACCGATCATTGCAATACCCCAAATACTTATGAGAAGACTCCATCCCCAGCCTCCCCTCAATGGAATAAGGCATACCGGTGTATATGTTCCCGCTATAAGTATATAAATCATCATATGATCTATCTTTCTCAGAACCCTGGTGCTTTTCTCGGATACCGACAGCAGGTGATATATGGAACTTGCGGTATATAGAAGTATCAGGCTTGCTCCGAATATTGAAAAGGATACAATATGCCACACTGTCCCATTCACCAAAGCATAACGTACTAATAAGTAAAGTCCTGCAACTGACAGAATCGCCCCTGCAAGGTGTGAAAACCCGCTGAAAGGATCTCTTACTTTTATCTTCATATAATATCTCCTCTTCTACCTAATGTATTCTCCATATAGTATTTACTACTATGTGTTGTCATATTTATATTATATATTGCAGTCTTCATATTTTCAATTCATATTTCTAATCTTTGTGCTTCATTTTTATGGTATACTATATCTCAGAGGTTTGTCTGAATAAAACTCATAGTGAGGAGATGGTTAAATGGATTTTAATGAAGATGCCTTCTTCAAAATAGCGGAGGATATATCTCAGGGAAGGGATATAAGAATTCCAGATATTCCTGACATTGAGCTTTACATGGATCAAGTCACTACATTCATTGATAATAAGTTGGGGTATAATAAAAGGATTTTAAAGGACAAGATTCTGACAAAAACAATGATAAATAATTATACCAAGTCAAAAATCCTTCTGCCTTCCAAAAATAAAAGGTACAATAGGCAGCATGTGATACTCCTTATACTTATATATTATTTGAAGCAAATTCTGTCGATTAATGATATAAGCATATTGTTTGTTCCTTTGTTTAAAAATATTACTTCCTCCAATGACGGGGCGGGCTATCTTGAGAGCTTGTACAACGCCTTTCTTGAAGTAAAAGATAATAACGCAAATGATCTGAAAAGCATTCTTTCTCAAAAGCTTGATCTAATTAGTACCAAGGCGGAAGAATTCCCCAATGACTCAAAGGAAACCTCAAAAATTCTGCTAACCGTTCTAATGCTGGTGGCAACAGCAGGTATCCAGAAAAGAATTGCTGAAAAAATAATTGACGATTATCTGACAAAAAAATGAGGCCTTATTTTGGCCTCATTTGCTTATTTCCTCACATGCTCATGGTTTCTCACATGATCCATGCAGTATTCGTAATCCCCTTCACATTGAGGGCAGTATCTGAAATCCATTTTGGGGTCATCCTTTTCGGTCTTGCCGCAGATTGTACATTTATGAATTGTAAAATCCCTGGGCAGCTCAGATTGAAATCTTCTCCTGTTGTTGTATACTTGCCTGCTGCTCTTTGTCCTGGCAATGATATCCTTGCCGAAGAACAGAAAGTAGTTCATTATCGAGACTACTGCAATGAGTTTTGCGGATAAATCTCCAACCAGTACCGTGTAGATTATAAAAGCCCAATTCAGCATCGCCAGGTATTTCATTTTGACCGGTATAACAAAAAACAGAAGCAATTCAAAATCAGGATATATTTTCGCAAATGCCAGAAATAATGATAAGTTCAGATATAAGGCTGTGGCTCCATATCCTGTTACAAATGCCGCAATAGTCGTACCTATCATACCTGTAAAATAGAATATATTAAATTTGAAGCTTCCCCATTCCTGTTCAAGTGCGCTTCCGACCATATAATAGAAGTAAAGCGTAAATAAAATCCAAATAATTGACGTATTAGGCGGTATGAATATATAAGTCACAAGCCTCCATACCTCTCCCCGCAATACCAGCTCAGGTATAAGCATCAGCTTGCTTATGACAAATCCGCTTCTGTCAAAATAGGATAATGCATATACGATGCCTGTCATAAACACGATATATGACATCAGGTTTTTAATTGCAAATCTGCCCAATCTTCTCTCAAGTTTATCCAGCCATTTCAAATGTATTTCCCCCTTAATCCCAAAAGTATTAATCATATGAAAAGTTTTATAATCAGATAATCGCTGTAATGCTCAAAGCCAAGAGCTTTGTACGCATTCAAAGCCGGAATGTTCTGTTTGCTTACAATAAGCGTCGGAAGCTTTCCCCTGCCTATTATCCTCTCACACAGCTCAGAAACCGCTGCCTTGGCATAGCCTTTTCCTCTTTCCTCTTCAAGGGAATAAACTGCTCCTATCTGATTCGTATTATCTGTGAAGGTTTGTATGCAGGCTTGCGCCACCAGCTTATTATCCACGGATAATATTATAAACTCTTCCTCTTCATTTTTTTGAAGCAGTAAAAGCCTTGTGCCCTCTATGGTCCGCTCTGCCCCGAAGCCACGCCAATATGCTTTCCTCACAAAGTTAATAATGCTTGTATCATCATTTCCCGATACATCTATGAACACTGCCCCTTCAAGCTTGAAAGGCTTGAAATTTCTGTTGATTTGATAGCTGCATTCTTCAAACTCCTTCAATTTCTTGTAATTCTTAATAACTTCGAAAAGAGGCCTTATGATTTGTTCTTTTCCCAAAAGCACATTAAATCTGCCCATTATCATCAGTTTAGAAAAAAATGGTATAGCCCCGATAGACTCATAATGCGGAATGCAGGTTCCAAGATTGTAAAACACCAGGATGCCCCTTAAGCTGTCGCCCTCAAAATATCCGAAATAGTCGCCGCAGCGCAGTACTTCCCTTCTATTGGTTATGCCGCAGTGCAGAATATTTCCGAAAACAAAAGCTACTTCATCTTCATTCCTACTCAAATAATCCAGTATTATAGCCCTATCCCACTCATTCAAAGGCCTTATCAAAACACATCACCCCTATAGGCTCTTAATTCCTACAGAGCCTCTTTAATAGCCGTCCAAAGAACGTCACACAATTCTTCCCCGTTATAATCCGTCCCATAATCTATGTACTCTTCAATATTCCTGCCGATGCTGCAATCCTTTGGGTCTTTTCGCAAGTTGATATAAAAACTCCCTTTCCCGTATGCGCATTTGTTCAGTATTTCCATCATTTGCCCTATGTTAAGGAGAGGCAAACAGTCCTCTTTGTTATATATGTCAGGCCTTTCATACTCAAATACAAAGTCTTCCTCGCTGAATTCCTCTTCCGCCCCGGTCTCTTCCTTAGCTTCTTCCTCCTGAACTCTCCAACTCCTAAGCGCTTCAAGGTTCATCAGCGTCATGGAGTAACCGGATCTTGTCTCTCTTATATTCATATGGCCAATAACGAATGGAAAAATATCGTACTCATTGTTTTCTGCATCCTTGCAGAGAAATCCCACCGCCAAATCATATCTGCCGGGATTCCAAAGGCTATTGAGCCTGTCCCTCTGATATTCGTTTAGTTCCATAAGATTTTCAACAGTAATATGCTGTTTCATAAGAATACCTCCTCGTATTGGTTTTATCTTATTAATAATCCATAATGTAACAAGGTTTTAAGGTCTCACATACTCATGATAATGGGAGGTGATAAAATGTGTTACGGATTTCATAGCCACAGTTTCAAAGGCGAAACTACTTTTAATTTCGGGCATGACCACGGTTATTCAGGCAATACAACATACAATTACGATACCCCCGGACATATTCATTACGCATCCGGGATAACAACGTATGATAACAGGCATTCCCATTATTACTGCTTTATGACCGGTCCTGAAATTGAGGTTAATGGCGGTCATATCCACTATTACGAAGCAATTGCCCAACTGAGCAACGGACACATTCATTATATCTATGGATATACTTCTTTATAAAGCTTATTATTCTCGGGCCGGTAGACAATACCTGCTTTTTCTTTGTGGTTCCTAGTACTCAAGCTCCAGGTATCTTCTATATTTGCTGTCGTCAATTTCCTTCTCTCCTGAACAATAGAATTCCAACCTTCCCTTTCTGCCATAATCCAATCCTCTGCTTTCCAGCAATGCTCTTAATCGGTTTACAGTCCCGGTATTGCCGTCTATTACTTCAACTCCATGAGGCAGTATCCTTTTGAAGTAATTTCGGTAAAATACAAAATGGGTGCAGCCAAGAACGACAGCTCCGTATTCTTTCAAATCGTATCCTGAAAGCTCATCCAACAAGTATTGAATTACAGTCTCTTCATCAAATATGAACTTCTCTGCAAACTCAACCAGTCCGGGAAGTGCATGCAAATCAACCGTCTGCTCTGAATCCAGCTTTATAACCAAGTCGTGCAGCTTCTTCTCCCTGACAGTAATAGGTGTTGCAAACACAAGCACCCTTCTGTCATCGGCCTTTTCTACCGCAGGCTTTACTGCCGGCTCCATTCCGATTATGGGAAAGCTGTATTTCTTTCTCAGGTCATTTATGGCAATGCTTGTAGCTGTATTGCATGCCACAACCAGAGCCTCGACTTTATGCTCCGCAAAAAAATCCGCAGCATCAAAAATATATCCTCTGACTTCATCCTTCGGTTTTGTACCGTAAGGAACATGCTTGGTATCGGCATAGTATAAAAAATCTTCACCGAGCAGCAGCCGCACTGCCTCCTTCAATACTGTCAGTCCTCCTATGCCGGAATCTAAGACACCTATCCCCATATATATCTCCTCAAATCTTACAAAATTAAGCTGTACACTATAGCATATGCCTTATGGTAAAATTTCTTCAAACAGCCTCTATTATTTTTCCAATAAATTCTAAATAATATACAGGTTCAAGTACCTTGTAACATCTAATTGTTGCGTTATGATACGCAGGATATTTGCTTCCAATACAAGGCGATGGAAAGAGGCGTAGCAGTGGCTACGGCGATTGACATCAACGCAGTAGTGGGACAAATAGACAAGTATCATGCAGCTTTTAGGTGTTACAATGTACTAAATATACTCCTCAATAGCAGAGCCGCTCCGCTCACAATCAGAAGGTAAATAGTCGCTTTCCTTACAGTCTCTTCCTTAAGTCCCGTATCCACTCTCGTGCCTATATACATTCCCAAGGCTGCTGCCGGGGATATAAATAAAGTGAACTTCACAACTTCCATCGTCATGATTCCTGTTGTCGAGTACCAGATAAGCCTGAATATGCCTTCAACCAGGAATAGGCTGCACAGATTCCCGCGAAACTGGCTCCTGTCCTCACTGGTCCTGCTTATGTATGCCACAAGGAAAGCGCTGATTCCATACATACCTGCCAGTACTCCCGATATCAGCCCCACCGTCATAAGAAACAGCTTGTTGGGTTTCGCTGATCCTTTATGTCCCGGCTTTCGATACAACATCTCAATACCAAGTGCCATAATAACGACTCCCAGTATTGATTTTAACAGCAGGTCGTTCCCGGTTTTCAGAAGCATTATGCCGGGGGCCACTCCGGCAAGCAGCATGATTGATAGGGGCGCCACTGTCCCGAAATCGATGCTCTTCCTGTTTTTCCATACAAGGTATGCATTAGTAGGTATGCAGGTAAGCAAGTCAACCGGTGTTGTGAATCTGTTTGAAACGACAAAAGAAAACAAGGGTGCCAGCACAAGGGTGCTTCCGAAACCCGTGATGCCTTTTACAAAAAAAGCTGCAAGAACTACTGCAAACAAATATATTTTTTCAATCAATGGATTCTACCTTCACTTTCTTCCGTGAGGACATGCGTATAGGCACATTCCGCACACATAGAGCTTTCCTGCAGATGTCAGGGAATTAAAATAAGCTTCGCATTTATGGGCATCAAATCGAACTTCTCTGGGTTCATTTTCAGAAAAGGTTTTGCCTCTGATTGCATTTACAGGGCATATGTCGGCACAAGCCGTGCATTCCCCGCACCGGGACTCCATTATCCCTTCCCCTGTAGGCTGAAGAGGCGCATCAGTCAGTACGGATACCCACCTTACCCTGGGTCCGTACTGAGGTGTAATCAGCAGACAGTTCTTCCCTATCCACCCGAAGCCGCAAAGCCTTGCCCCCAGCTTGTGGGAGAATGCACCATATATCCTGTCATGGTCAATGGTTCCTGATGCCGGTACGGGAAGTACCCTGTATCCTTTCTCCTGTATAAGGCTGGCAAGCATTGAAGCAGCCAAATCCAATCTTTGGTTTATTACATCATATGCAAAATGCTTGTAGTTCAGTGCATCGTTGTACTGTTCCCTGTATGGCAGCCTGTCTACTATATCTTTCGGTAAAGAAATGCCCATAGTTACACAGTAAGGATAGTTTCCTATACCTGTTCCTGCCTGATCGATTGCCGAATGCTCAACCTTGGACAAATCCGCCACTCCAAAATATGATATCATGCAGCTTCTTGCAAGCTTATACAGCTCCTCGTTCAGATTCATGAATCCGCTACCTCCCCATATGCTCTCCCCTTAATTATATATAACAATACATAATAATATCAAGCTGTATAGAATACGGCTGTAACAATATTATTGCCGAATCATAATATGAAATAGCGGGTATTGTAAGGAGGTCCATAAATGGTTGAATATCTCTCGCAATTCAATCTGATATGGCTGGGAATAATGGCAAGCCTGGGTGCCGGCCTGGCCACAGGTATCGGCTCGATACCTGTATTTTTAACAAAAAAAATATCCAAGAAGCTGCTTGATTTGCTGTTGGGTACAGCTGCCGGAATAATGCTTGCCGCTACATCCTTCAGTCTGATTATCCCTGCTATTGAGAAAGGCGGGGGAGGAATAAAGGGCGCATCAATAGCCCTTGTCGGAATACTGTTCGGAGGTGTATTTATTGATTTCATTGATAAATTCTTTCCGGACACCAACCTGCTCCTGAATGCGTTAAACGGCAACGGTAATAATGCTCATGAGGTAAATAAATCTGAAACTGCAGAAATAAATTCACGGCTCCGGAAGGTATGGCTATTTGTAATTGCAATCACTGTTCATAACTTCCCCGAAGGCCTTGCTGTGGGTGTGGGCTTTGGAGACGGCGATATAATGAACGGACTGTGTCTTGCAATCGGAATAGGCCTGCAGAACCTGCCCGAAGGCCTTGCCGTGGCCCTTCCTTTGCTGCGAGAAAACTATCCAAGAGGCAAGGCCTTTCTGGTGGCTTTGTGTACGGGTCTGGTAGAGCCCATCGGCGGATTGTTAGGGATTGTCCTTGTTCAAATATCCAGGCCGCTGCTGCCTTTTGCCCTGGCTTTTGCTGCAGGAGCCATGCTATTTGTCATAAGCCATGAAATAATACCCGAAACGCAGCATCAGAAATGTCATTCAAAGCTAGCCACCCACGCTCTTTTAGTGGGATTTGTGGTAATGATGTTTCTGGATAATACTTTAGGCTGAGGGAGTTCTATAAAGAACTCCCTCAATAATTAATTATGCATTCAATTGCCTGACCGGCCTTGCTTCAATATATCCCC
Source organism: Bacillota bacterium (assembly GCA_022706825.1). Classification (GTDB taxonomy): domain Bacteria; phylum Bacillota; class Clostridia; order Lutisporales; family Lutisporaceae; genus BRH-c25. The sequence continues at coordinate 10,660 of JAKJBU010000030.1, read as the reverse complement.
TGTAGCCCATCGGTGTAAGCTGGAACCTCGGTCCGTCCTCATCAGCCCACTTAAATCCGTAAAGCTCCGGGTTATACTTCTTCATAACTTCCCACAGGCTTCCTATTGCTTCCTCGAATTTCTCCTCATAGAAGGGCTCTCCCTGGAATACCATCATCTTGCACGGAGGAAGGTCCATCAATTCATAGCCTTCCGGCACTTTTCCCGTATAGTCTGCCGGCACCTCAACCCCCTGTGCGTAGACTGACGTACCTGGCCTGCGCAGATTATCAGGCAGCCACATTCCTATAGGCTCATAAATAGCCTCTTTGATTCCGGACAGTACATCCCATACATCGCAGCCCACTTCCTCGCAGTATTCATAATAATGAGTCGCCTTGACTCCGGGCTTGAATATGAGCTTTCTTGCCGGTCGGTCCACCACTTGAACGAAAACAGCATTGGTATTTGGATTTTTACACATATTATCCTCTCCTTTTTGTAATCTGAGGTAATAATCACGGATGCGCCCGGGCATAAAAAGCTTGATTTCCGGCGTATTCTTGCTGTAGTATTTCGGAGTCACGCCAAACTGCTTGGAAAAAGCTCTGGTAAATCCTTCGTGGGAGTCAAATACAAAATCAAAAGCCACATCAATTACCCGTGTATTTCCATCCTTCAGCTTAACAGCCGCTCGAGACAACCTCAGCGCCCGGATGTACTCAAAAGGTGTCTTACCGGTCAACTCCTTGAAAATCCTTTCAGAGTGCCAGGGTGAATATCCTGCAGCTTTCCCCAGCATATTCAGAGTAACCGTCTCTGCCAGATGCTCTTCGATGTAACTTTGCATTCGCTGAACCGCCTTTATCTTTTCCCAGCTTTCCATGATTTCACCTCCATTTAGAGGATATCAATTATAATCAGTTATTTCTTGACTTGTTTTGCTGTCATACATCTATTTCCTTCGCTTTTACATCCTTTTTCCTAAAGCCCACCTCTGCAATAAAGACGCTGAGCAAAAGAACCGCCGCACCGAAATATCCTCTTGGAGACAGTATCTCTCCAAGGAAAGCAAAACCTAAAATTGCGGAAAAAACCGGCTCCAAGGATAGAATAAGCCCTGTATGGGTTGCACTGGTGTACTGCTGTGCTGTGGCCTGCACTATATATCCGAATGCGGTGCACAGAATGCTGAGGGCTAATGTAGCGCCCCAGGATATGCCTGTGCTAGGGAGGCTCACTGTCTCAGTAAATATTGAAAACACTATGCTGAGTAAGCCTGCAAAACCAAGCTGCAGAACACCCAGGGCAATTGAGTCAACTTTTCTTGTGAAAACCCCCATTACCACAACGTGTAAAGCAGAAAGAAATGCACATAATATGCAGAGCAGGTCCCCGCTGCTTACGCTTAACTTTGAATTCAATGTCAATAAAGCTATGCCTAAAGGAGCTATGCATACTCCTATCAACACTCTCTTCTCAATCTTCTGCTTCAGAAATACATATGAAAGTATTGGTATGATGATTACAGCAAGGCTTATCAGGAAGCCTGCATTGGAAGCAGTGGTATATTTCAAGCCGAAGGACATTGATATGAACATCCCGACCAGTATTACCGCCAGTATCAAAGAATATTTAATTATTCTTATATCTGACTTCAAAATATTCTTATAGAATACAAGGGCAGATACAGCAAAAGCAATCAGAAAGCGCAATGCCGTCAGATTAAAGGGCTCAAGTACATCAAGAGCAATCTTTGTAAGCATATATGATGCTCCCCAGAAAACTGTAACTGCAAGCAGCATCAAGTCCGCTTTTGTCTGGCTAGTCAAAGTAATCTCCTCCCAAACAAAAAGACCATGGCATTCCATGATCTCAAAATATTGTGTCACGGATGCATTGACCCGTGACTATCATTCAAATATATATTATTTAACTCCAGTCCCAGGCCGCAGTATATTCTTTTTTGATTTTACACTTTTAAGTATTGATTTCATTTTTACGGCCTCCCGATTCTTCCAGTCTATCTTCACTATTAATATAGCATGGCAAGGAGAAGGAAGCAATACAAAATTTACCAACTGCCATTGATAATATGCCAGTATAAGACCTCCAAGGACTGACTATGGAATATTAATAAACGTGGCTTCTATAGTCCAATCCTCAATATCAAATGAAGGTAACATTTTTACCATGCTTCATTTGAATTTTACTCCAATAATCTACAACATCGATTCTATTTGCTTTTTTGATTTCTTGTCAAGCAATTCACCTGTAAGCGCTTTGGATATATAGCCGTCAATTTCCTCAGAAGTCCTGTGTTTTCGGATTAATGCAAGGATATTCAGTATATCAAGCAATATCAGTTTTCTCATGGTCGGTTTAACATCCATAATATTTATGGCCATAAGCGCATTAGCAATTTTATCATGCAATTGGGTTTTATAAGGAACAATTTTACCTAATGCCTGAATACACTGGCGTACTGTAATAGGCTTTTCATCATATAAAATCTCTAGATAGTCATCTATTGCCCCATCAATTTTATTCTCCCTGTCCCATTTCACATTATCAGCCATAAGCATTAACCCTATACTTCTATGATATGAATTGGAGCTTTTTAATTTCTCACAGAACACATACCAAAAGGGATATACATCATCATAGTGTTCAGAACGGTACTGCAACAGAAGTAATGCGTGGTACCTCAGCTTATCATCCTTTTCGGCCAGCCATCCCATCAGCTGTGATATTTCTTCCTTCTGCAATGTTTTGGAGAATTCCGGCAGGTCTTCTTTTTCTAATGCCAATAATCTTTCAATACTAATCATTATTTCTTCACCTTCCTATACAATAAAACATGTCATCAGGTGTTGCTATGCGGCTTTTTGAATTTATTCCAACCAACAAAGCTTTTCTGCATAATCCTTGACAAAATATCGCTTGCCTCTTGCAACTACCGTATGCCCTTCCGTTTCCAGCAATGCCTTTTGCAGTTCTATACCCCCGGGATATCTTTCGTTCAGCTCTCCTCCCTTTTTCAAGGTACGCCAATAGGGGGTTATGTCTTTCCCTCCCCCGTTCTCCCTCTCCCGGGATGCGTTTGCAGCAATGTTGATAAAAATTCCCGCGGTAAGCTGGCAGGTGAAGTCTGCCCCATGCTTTTTTGCAAGATAAGCTCTGATTTCATCTGAAGTAATAAGCTTTCCCTCAGGGATCTTTTTCATCACCTCATCGTACTCAAGAGGCGCCGCTATAAGCATGTTCCCGCAGCCAAACCGCCTGGCCATCTTATTATCATACCCTATGGATTCTATTTTAGGCAGATCCCCTGAATTATTCAGCTTCTCGTTATAAGTTTTTCTTGCCATGAATTTGTCTCCTTTCTTACGCCTCCCTGCACCTTAATACCTTCGACATTATTATCAAGGTATCCTCGCGGCTGTATTCCTTAAATCCGCATTTTGTATAACATCTGATAGCTCTTGGGTTATATGCCCTAACAACTATATTTAGTTCCTTTGCATTGAGCTTTTCCGCAGCATACTGTTCAAGAAGGTTTATCATTCTTTCCCCGGCCCCGCAAGATCGCATGCTAGGTATTATATATAAGAAGCTTAAAAAATAAATACCATCAGCTGCTTTTCTGATAGCGGCGTGTCCAATTAATTCATTTCCCTCATATACCAGAAATGGAATATTCCCTTTCTGAGGGTCCAGAACTTCTTGCCATTGTAAATGATTAAAAGGGAAGTCCGCTTTCGGCCAAACTAAAAACAAATCATTTTTATCTTCAATAAGCTTTTCAATTACCATTGTGTCTAATGGAATATTTTCAACTAATCGCATAGTTAATTCCTCTCTTCTATTAAAAATACTTATTTTTTCTTATATCTGCCGCTCTCTCCAAAGAAAGTGATATCTGCATATCCAGCATAAATCTTCCCGTAATGTTTTACTCCCCCGGGGATAAAATATCTGTCCCCCTTTTGGTATACCTTCCTGATTCCGCCTATTGTCAAATCAATCCTGCCTTCCAGAACGACAGCCCACTGGCTGCCGTGAGAATGCTCCGGCAAATCAATGTCCTTATCAAACTCCATGAAAAGGATCTGATGATTATCCCCTTGTGACAGATATGCTTTTGCGCCTTCAAACGGTATATCCGCTTCTCCCAGATTGATAATAGAGTCCGAAAAAATTTTTGACATAAGCTCTTCCTCCTGTAATTTTTGTCTTAATCCCAAGCATCTCATTTCTTCGCTTTTCTTAGTTTTAATTCTTCCCTCTCTTCTTCGGCAAATTGGTTTAAAATTTCTTTCATTATTCTTGCTTTGACTTTAAAGTCTTCCTTACCGACAGACTTCTCCGCTATCTCCCTATCTGCTTTTCTCAGCGATTCGTCCAAGCTCTTAAGGGAAAGCAGTGCGGCTGACAGACAATAAAAGCTCTTGCATTTCCCGTCATCATAGCATTCCAGCATGGTATTAAGAAAATTCATTCTCCTGTTTTGCTGTTCAAGAAAAGCGGCAATTCCGGATTCTCTAATAAGCCTCTGGTTTTGCATAACCCTCCTGTGGGTTATGAATGAATCCGCTTCTCCTGTTTCTTTATCAAATTTACGGCAAGGGAACTCATTGCATTCACCGCAAACCTCCAGCCCCTTTTTCTTAACACAACATGTAATAAAAGAACAAGAGGGATGTTTATTCTCAAAATCAACCCCGCAGCACCCGGGGCATCTTGAAGAGCCTTCGGTGTAAAACCTGGGGCACAATCCGCAGTCCAGCCCGCAGCAGCCTAATGTATGGATTTTTTTATTCATGGATTATTCCCTCCTTATGAGTTTTTCTTCAACAGCCACGTAACACCAATAATATCATTTTCCAGCTCATGACACTCAGCCAGCTGGCTATTGATATATCTGTCGAACATTGCAGCTTTGTCCGGGTATTTTCTTTTCAATTCATTTGCACGATTTATTATGAATTTATTATTTCTATCATTTATATCAGCCAATTTATCTTCCTTGGCCGGTTTTTCCTCAATCAGCTGAATTCCTTCACCTTCGAACAACTTCAGCCATTGTTCGCGGGATAGGTAATTTCCGGATATGCCCTCTCTGTTGTAGGCATCATCAATGACTATAAAGCCATCAGGTTTAATGGTATTCTTAAGCTTTCGAATTGTTTGCTCCCAGCTCCCGAGCACTTCGCCCACTGCTCCCATAATAACAATATCATATCCACGTTCCCTGGCAACAGATATATTTATATCCTCGGCACTGAAGCTGCACAAATCCGATACTCCGAATTCAAAAGCTTTCTGCTTTGCATAACTGATGAATTCAGGAATTATATCAATGCCTTGCACATTACATCCCAATTCTTTTGCCAGTTTCACGCTTGCCGCTCCCTTGCCGCAAGCAAGATCAAGTATTTTGAGATCCTTCACCTTTTGTATGTTCTTTCTTATTAGCCCTATAATTTCTTTCGGGTCTGACCCCAGCTCCCACAGGTCCTGAAGCAAATACGGCAAATAGGGAATTAGTTCTGTTGTTTCGCCGGTTAATGATTTTGCAAGTTTTTCTTCTACCTCTCCCATCATAATTCTCCCCTCATAGTTAATCAGGCAGCACCAGAAAATTTCCTCTGGCTTATTCTGGATGTTTTTCTATTATATCACACTTAGTGTAATTATAGAATATTCCCTTGTCTTCATCGTTTGAGGCAATAAGAAAATCCGGCCCAAGGTTTAATCCTTGGCCGGATTCCGATAAACCGATCTATATCATTTATCAATCCTTTGCAATAGGCTTCATTGTCGGGAACAGTATTATATCCCTGATAGAATAGGAATCTGTAAGGAACATTATTATTCTGTCCACCCCTATCCCAAGTCCTCCTGTAGGAGGCATCCCTATTTCAAGGGAGTTAACAAAGTCATCATCCGTTGCATATGCCTCTTCGTCTCCAAGCTCTTTGTCATTTGCCTGCTGCTCGAACCTTTCCTTCTGGTCAATTGGGTCGTTAAGCTCGGAATAAGCATTGGCAATTTCTCTGGCAAATATGAACGCTTCAAACCTCTCTGTCATTGTAGGATCGTCATTCTTCTTCTTTGTAAGAGGTGATATTTCAACCGGATAATCCAATATAAAAGTCGGCTGAATAAGATGCTCTTCAACGTATGCTTCAAAAACCGCATTCAATATATCGCCTTTGGTGCAGTCCTTAAGCTTCTTTTTAAGTTCATCCAGCACCTTAAGCTTCTTTGCTGTTTCTCTTGCTTCTTCATCAGATTTTATTTCATTAAAGTCAACACCCGAATACTTCTTGACAGCTTCCACCATGGTCATTCTGTTCCAGGGGGGTGTCAAATCCAATTCGGTTCCCTGATAGTTGATTTTTGTTGTTCCCAGAACCTTTTCCGCACAATATGCTATAAGATTCTCGGTAATCTCCATCATATCGTTGTAGTCCGCATAGGCCTGGTATAGCTCAATCATCGTAAACTCCGGATTGTGCCTTACGTCTATACCCTCATTTCTGAAGTCTTTGCCCATTTCATATACTCTCTCAAAGCCGCCGACTATCAGCCTCTTTAAATAAAGCTCGGTGGCAATTCTGAGATATAAATCTATATCCAACGCATTGCTGTGGGTGATAAAAGGCCTTGCGGCAGCTCCGCTCGCAATTGTAGCCAGTATTGGAGTATCAACTTCAATAAAGTCCCTTGCATCCAGGAATTCCCGTATTGCCTTTATTATCTTGGTCCTCTTGTAGAATGTTTCTCTTACATCCTCATTTACAATCAGATCCACATATCTCTGCCTATATCTGATTTCAGTATCCTTAAGCCCATGCCATTTCTCCGGCAGCGGCTGCAGCGACTTGCACAGCAAGGTTACCTGCTTTGCATGTACTGATATCTCGCCTCTTTTGGTCCTGAACACAAAACCCTTTATACCGACAATATCACCTATGTCATAGGTCTTAAAAATCTTATATTCCTCTTCACCCAGTTCATCCTGCTTTATGTATGCCTGAATTCTTCCGTATCTGTCCTGTATATCACAAAATGATGCCTTTCCCATATCCCTGAAGGACATTATCCTTCCGGCTATGGAAACATCCTTTCCTTCCATTTCTTCGAAATTGCCTTTGATATCTTTAGAGTGATGGGTCTGATCATACTTCAATATCTCAAAGGGATTGCGTCCCATTGCCTTCAGCTGTTCAAACTTTTCCCTTCTAATTTTCAGTATCTCATTGAGATTCATTTCGTCATTAGCCATGCTTACTCCCCCTATTTTTTTATGTTTAGTATTTCATATTTGATAACTCCGTCAGGTACAACGATATCAACAATATTGCCGATAGTCTTGCCTATCAAGGCCTTGCCCACGGGAGATTCGTTTGAGATCTTGAGATTAATGGGATCCGCCTCAGCTGAGCCCCCAATCAAGTATTCAACCTCATCGCCCAGCTCAACATCTCTCAGGGTTACCCTGCAGCCTACACTTACAATATCAGTCTGGATGTCCTCATCATCTATTACTTTGGCAGTTTTAAGGATGTTTTCTATCTGTACTATTCTTCCTTCTACAAATGCTTGTTCATTTTTAGCTTCATCATATTCCGAATTTTCGGTTATGTCTCCAAAAGCCAGTGCCTGCTTTATTCTCTGCGCAATCTCGGCCCTTTTTTTGCTCTTTAAAAAATCCAATTCATCCTCAAGCTTAGCCAGACCTTCTATTGTTAGTATATTTTGTTTACCCAATGTCTCCTGCCTCCCGTTCCATAAAAATTACTTATACAGATAAAATCTGGCTTGTTCCCCAGCCAGTACAATGAAACCCTATAATATTTTTATTTATGATAATATGTACTTAAATAATTTTTTTATGCTGTGCAGGTATTTCCATAATTATAAATTTTCAATGAAGACACAGCATTCTTTTTCTTTATTTGTTTATTATAATGTAGTGCTTTCCTTATGTCAAGCATTAGTGAAAGCGCTAAAATAAGCAAGGAGGTGCATGCTCCGGCTGGTATGCCTGTTAATACTTTGAAAGATTAGTAATTTGTTATGTTAATAAGCACTAGCTGCGAGACATTAAAATGTAAGGAAACCTCCTTATAAAATCTATAATATTCCTTTCTCTGTAAAAATGCCTCAATATTCCAAGCAGTTCATCGTTATAATAAATAATGCTGTTGTCTTCAGTCACTCCTTCCAGGCTTTCATACCATAACAGCACTCTTTTTATTTTTTCAAAATCCCCTGATACAGTATTTTCGCCAATTAATATTTTACCTTTCAGCATCGGTTTATATGATTCCAGATCTACACTGTCATCTGCCGCAATAATATCACACTGAGAAATCGCTCTGCCCAGATCTTTGGTAAACACCGCAGATATTCCCCTCTCCAGCATCAGCTTTTCAAAAATTGTTTTCTTAATGCTATTGGTCACTTGGTCATGCTCATAAATAAAAACCCCTGTCGCTTCCTCCAGCATTGTACTTATATATCCATAGTTGTATAACTTCCCGATAAAGCACATGTTTCTATTCAGAAGGTTAGAGTTTCTAATAACAGAAAGCTTAATAAGGGCAGCCAGGCCTTTCATCCCCTTAATTTCGTCAATATCTCCCCTTTCTATTCTGTTTTCCATATGTTCAAGGCCGCTTCCCGAATAATTCACTGTATTCCTTCCTATGAAGAAACTGATGTTATTCTCAATGCACAAGCTGCAAAGGGATTTTTCCACCCTCCTGTTATCTAAAGGGTACTTCATTACAGGGCATTCAATAATGTACACCCTGACGCTGTCCTTCCCATTATTTGAATCAATAATTCGGTTTACCAGGGGTATCGCAAAAAACTTCAATATTTTCGGAAGAGTGCTTTTCCTAAAAACAATTATTGCCGCATTATTCATTGCATCCCCTCCGAATATATTGAAAATTGCTAATATAATAATATTAACTGCCTATCGGATATATTCTTCCTTAAACAATTCTCCTTCTTCAAATTGTTCCACTCTTGGTTTGAAGTCTATCTCCTTCAGCATGCCCAAGTAATCCTCACCGGTTATTTCATCAATGCTTTTGCCTATCAAAGCCACCAGCACCGCCTCAATGACATTGGTGCCAAAGGAGCGGCCTCCCAGATTCGGCGTTGATGTAACCAAGGTACGTATCCCGCATTTTTTAAGCCACTCTATATCTTCATCGGTGACGGTATTTGTAACAATCATTTTCCCCTGCATCCCACCGGGCATATATTGCCTTATATAATGAAAATCCCCTGCAATAATATCAGCTTCATAAAAGAATCTGTCTATTTTACCCGCCCTGCTGGTTCCTTTATTCTGCTCCTTCCCGGTAGGGTACAGCATTTCAAAGGGAAGCCGACAGGCAATCGGTGCAATGATACTTGCTATTTTGTCCAGCATCCTCAGAGATCTTATCGGTATATTTATACCCAAGGCAACCATAAGATCTCCAAGCACAAGCTCGCAGCCCAGGTTTTGAAAGCCCTCGGCCATGCCGTACCTGTCAATGGCAGGCATGATAAATACACTCTTACCCGTGATATCTTCCACATTGTCGTTAATAAAGCCCGGTACATCCTTCTCAAGAGACATTTTAAGGCCGGAGCCGTCAACCATTGGCGTAATCTTCGCGGCTTCCAGTATTGGAACTGCGTCCTTTATCCTATAACGGGCCTTCCCGGCGCTAAGGTAAACATCGATTCCTCCCATTCCAAAGGCATCGACCTTTCCGTCCAATTCGCGTATAAGCTTGATTGCCATCTGAATGTCCCCGTCAGTGCCTATCCTTTCAACAATAATCTCTTCATTGTTGATATTCATGGACACTTTGTGGTTTCTTCTGGATGAGCCTATACTTATACTCACTATATGCTTCATACCATATCTATCCTTTCAATGTTTTTAATATATCTGTTAAATTATCCAGGTTCACATTGACATCTTCCTTTATCGGCGATTTTCCTATATCTATCTCTATAACCTTGTTATCCAGCAAGTTTCTGGCCAATCTGTTCCTATAATCGGAAGCCATGACAATTACGATATCGAAGTTTCTGAGCTTGTTGACAAGCTCAATTATCCTGTTGGTCAGTTGTGCTCCGGTACAGTTGTTTACATAATCTGTCCTTTCAGCCTCAGACATGAGAAAGAAGTATTCGACTCCAAAAGCCCTCAGCACCTTTTCCACCTCTGTCCTGTTCTTTATGGGAAAACCTATAGCCGCTATGCTTTGACCCTTCCTTATCTCCCCCAGGCCTTCAAGCCGTGATATAAAAGTGCGCTCTACACCCAGCTTATCCGCTGCCTCCTGCTGTGACATTCCAAGCATGCGGTACTGAAGAATCTCATTTATTTTGTTGTTTATCCTGGGAATACTTATTATTTTTTCCCCTATCCTTACAAGATCCATAGCAACACCTCAAATACACTTTTTTATTTATGTGCACCATGTTGTGTACAATTTCATTTTAGTACTTATATATTTTATTCTCAATATGGAAATTTATCCACAGCTTTTCCAATAAACGGCGGAATTTATGCGCAAAAATAGAATAATGCGACACGGACACGGGGACGTTTCTCCCGGGGACATGGGGACGTTTCCCCTGTCCCACTTCCAGT
>JAKJBU010000002.1 GCA_022706825.1 Bacillota bacterium | reverse complement strand
TATTGCGTTTAAAAGTAAGATTATTTGTGAAACAATATAGGGGGCAATCTGGGGTATCTCCAAAATATATGAAAAAATAACCGTATTGACAACCCAGGCTATATTTAACAAACCTAGAAAAAGAGCAAGCTTTCCGTACCTTTTGGCTGACCTGATCATAGCTGTGCCTACCCAGGCGGACAAAGCAAATACCGATAAATAGGTATGTTTAATCATCTGCAGATCCGACCAATTCCGGGCTGAGAAAAAGATGAAAAATAATAGCCAAACCATCCCTATGCTCAAAAACTGGGATGTTTTGACTTTAGTTTTCAGGAATATTAAAGTACCTTGAGATATTAAAAGGTTTGCATAGAAATATGAAATCAGGCTGAGGAATAGAATTGTGTGATTCTGTCTCAGTAAATCAGGGTAAAAAGCATCCAGGCTGTAATTAATGGCAACAATAGCCCAGCCAATGAACCACAAGCCGAGAAAAAGCCTGTATTCAAAAGTAATGATATATATATACAGCATTAGTAATATAGAAATAGCGCCAAGTGAGGCAATCAGCAGCAATGTAGAAGTTTGCATATATACTCCAATCAATCAATATAGTTTATTTATTTCGGTTTAATTTTACCAAATAATTTTTCTGATAACCAGACCTATTTTCTCTAAATATGACATCAGATATGAATTGCCAAGAAATCTGCATATTATAGTGGTGATAGGCTTGTCTGTTTAAAGTGCAAAAAATAAAAAACTTCAAAGCTCATAGCCTTAAAGTTCAATATTCATTATGGTGCGGTCGATGGGACTTGAACCCATACGGTCACCCACACGCCCCTCAAACGTGCGCGTCTGCCAGTTCCGCCACGACCGCGTGTCACATAGATTATTATATAACCTAATGGCTTATGTGTCAATAGGATTGTAATGGTTCTTTCTACCTCTTGCTTTCCGGCACGAACCATTTATGTATGCTTCTATATGGATTCATCGCGTCAGGTTTTATTTCTCCCTGTATTTTGTCCCGCACAACCAAAGCGGCTTCCCTGAAAAAAAGGCTTATGCACGGAACCTCTTCCCTGAAGCTTTTCTGCAGGTTCTTGTATATTTCCTTCCGCCTGTTGTCATCCATTGCAGTATATGCTTGCTGGAGAAGCGCATCAATTTCGGGGTTTGAATAGGCCATGAAATTTTTTCCGCTGTCTATTTGTGTGCTGTGGAATGCAAAGGATAAGTCCTGCGTATTTGACAGGTTGTAGCCTGTGTGTACTGCATCAAATTCACCGGTTTCTATGGCGGCTTTTACATCGTCAAATCCGGCAAATTTTATTTCGACACGAAATCCGATGTCCTCCAGGTTTTTCTTTATTTCCTCAGCGGCTTTTCTCCTGAATTCATTCTCGTCATTGGTCAAAAGCGTGAAGCTCAACTGCTGTACTGCTTCTGCAACTTTTCTCTCCAATATGCCGTCATTATTTAAATCTGCAAAGCCTGCAGCCATTAAAAGATTTTGAGCTTCAGATCTGCTGTATCCGTATTTTTCGGCATCTGCATCCTTCAACCAGGAAGTTGGATTAATCGGCACGTCTGTAACTGCTGCATTCCCAAGCAAATATTTATCAACAATTGACTTTCTGTTAATACCTTGAATCATTGCCTTTCTTACTGCTTTATCCTGAAATATTGGATTATTGTAATTCAGGCCGATAAAATCATAATACATGGTTGTATATTTATAGGCATTGATATCTTTCATTTCGCTGTACTTTTCCCAATCATAGGAGGTTGTGTTCAACAGGTCCAGTTCCTTAGACTGAAAAGCTATGGAAAACGCATCAACATCATTTATGAAAGCTATTCTGATTTTCTCTATATATGGCTTTTCTTCGCCATTCCACTTGTCATTGTATACCAGCTCCATGGATTTGAGCCTGTTGTACTCTGAAACCTTGAACATACCCGTCCCTATCGGAACAGCATTCGGATTGCTTTTATAAATATGCCGGGGTATTATCGGAAAACTCAGCATATCAATCGCAGTTGCAAAGGGCTGGGCGAAGGTTATTTCTATTGTTGAGGCATCTTTTACTTTATAAGAATAAATATGCTCCAGATTGCCCTTATATATAGAATCTTCAGATGCTTTAATCGTATCCAAAGAAAATTTTACATCATCCGCAGTGAAGCTTTCTCCGTCGCTCCAAAACACATTTTCTTTCAGCTTTATCACGAACTTGTTGGAGCCATCCGTAAAATCCCAGCTCTGTGCAAGAACAGGAATAATTTTCAAATTTGCATCATATTCAACCAGGCTTTGAAAAATCAACTTCGATATCTCATTATAGGACTTGCTTTTGTTGAGCAGCGGATTCAATGACCCCGGTTCCACCGAGCTTATATTTATTGTTCCGCCTTCCACAGGTTCCTCATTTTCTACGGTAATTTCCGTTTCCTTCGGCACAACTGATTCTTCGCAGGACACCAATGAAAGCAGCATGAGCAATATAAAAATCAATAAAAACCTTTTATCCTTCATTACTTGTTCTCCATCCTTTATCAAACCGTTTATGTTGCGGATCGGCAGCATCCCGTTAATAAATAATCTTATAAATATTATAATTCTTTCTTAGTTTTTCAAGATAATTTTTTGTCTCGGAAAACGGAATGGTATCCAGTGTAATGCCGTCGCTGCTCAAATTCTTGTCTTTAAGCCACTTGTCCACATTTCCGCGTCCCCCGTTATAAGCGGCAAAAACCAATTCGAAGATGCCATTGTAGTAATTTGTAAGATGCTCAATATACCAGCTGCCAAGCATAATATTGGTCTCAGGGTCAAAAAGCATATCCTCGTTAAAATCATTTACACCTATGGTTTTTGCTATCCACTCTCCTGTTGAAGGTGTAATCTGCATAAGCCCTTTTGCCCCTTTTCTTGATTCTGCCCGGGGCTCAAAGTTGCTTTCCGTCTTTATCAGTGCGGCAAGCAGCAAAGGATCTACCTTGTGCATTTGTCCGTATTTTATTATTATCTCTTTATGCTCTATTGGATATAAAAGCTTTAGTAAATTCGGTATGTTAAGTACCGCAGCATATATGAGCAATACTGCCACTAATAGCCTGATATGCTTTAATTTCCTGACTTTAGCCAAATACTATTCTCCCCCAGCAATATTATTCCATAATTCTTCCAGTCTTTTTTCGACTTCCTCAATGGGTTTGCTGTTGTCAATTACCACATCCGCATATTTTTTTCTTACTTCGTCGGTAAATTGTGAGTTTATCCTGTTTTCTGCTTCTCTGTAATCATATTTATCCCGTTCTGCAAGCCTTTTCAGCTGGGTTTCCCTGTCTACCGACAATACCCAGACACTGTCCACATATTTGTGCAATCCCATCTCAATCAGTATGGCAGCATCCACTACTATTACCTTGGCTCCTTCCGCCTTAAGCTCTTGGATTCTTTCCTTCATTCTGTTTATTATCTCAGGATGGGTTATGCTATTCAGCAGTTCCAGCTTTTCTTTATCTGAAAAAACTATATTCCCCAGCTTCTTCCTGTCGATATCCCCGCCGGGCAGCAATATATCCGCTCCAAAGCACTGAACTATTTTATTATATGCTATTTCCCCTTTTCTTACAACATCCCTCGCAAGCAAATCCGCATCAATAACAGCCGCTCCCAATTCTTTAAGCTTGGCTGAAACAGTACTCTTGCCGCTTGCTATTCCTCCCGTCAAACCAATAACCACAGCACATCCCACCCATTCCTATTTAGCATTGTACCAACTATCTCCGCTGCCGACCTCAGCAATTACAGGCACACTTAATTTGATAGCGTTCTCCATGCATTCCTTCACCAGCTTCTTCACTTCCGAAAGTTCATCTTTGTGAGTTTCTAAAATAAGCTCGTCATGTACCTGCAGTATCAGCCTTGACTTTAGGTTTCTCTTTTTTAATTCGTCATACACCTTAACCATGGCCATTTTTATCAGATCAGCCGCGCTGCCCTGAATAGGAGTATTCAAGGCTATTCTTTCTCCAAAGTTCCTGTTCACCGCATTCCTGGAGGTTATTTCCGGAATATATCTCCTTCTGTTCATTATGGTCTTTACATATCCGTCTGTCCTTGCAGCTTCAACAATATCAGTCATATATTGCTTTACTCCGGGATATCTGGCAAAGTAATTATCTATATATTTTTTTGCTTCTTTTCTTGATATCTTAAGATCCTGTGACAGGCCATAATCACTCATTCCGTATACAATACCGAAATTCACCGCCTTTGCCCTTCCCCTCATAAGGGGTGTCACATCTTTAATCTCAATTCCGAATACCTCGGAAGCAGTCCTTGTATGTATATCTTCATTTCGTTTAAAGGTGTCAATAAGGCCCTTATCTCCGGATATGTGCGCCAATACCCTCAGCTCAATCTGTGAATAGTCGGCATCTACCAGAATATAATCCTGGCTCCTCGGTACAAAAACCTTCCTTATCTGCCTTCCGTTTTCGGTTCTTATGGGTATGTTCTGCAAATTGGGTTCTGTGCTGCTGAGTCTTCCCGTAGCTGTAACCGTTTGGTTCAGCCTGGTATGTATCCTGCCTGTTTCGGGATTTATTATGCCAATGAGGCCGTCTACATAAGTGGATTTAAGCTTTACAAGCTGCCTGTACTCAAGTAGCTTCTGAATTATCGGATGCTTGTCATAAAGCTGCTCCAATACCTCTACATCTGTAGAATAGCCGGTCTTGGTCTTCTTCATTGCAGGCAGCCCCAGTTTATCAAACAATACTGTTCCAAGCTGCCTGGTGGAATTAATATTGAACTCTTCTCCGGACAGTCTGTATATCTCTGATGTAAGAGCATCTATCTGCTTCGCAAAATCACCGGACAGCACCTCCAGCATGGCTTTATCCACACTGAAGCCTTCATGCTCCATATCCGCAAGTACCTTTACCAGGGGCAGTTCGACGCTGTTATACAATTCTATCATTCCATATTCCTCAAGTCTTCCTGTAAGTACCGGCTGCAGCTCCGCCGCCGCTTTTACAGTAGCTGCGTACTTTTGAACCTGCTCCGCTCCCTTAGCATCATACCCGTCCACACCATAGCCCAGATACTCCTGGCTCAGGTCTTTTATCCTATAGGAGTTTTTTGAGGGATTAAGCAGGTATGCGGCGATCATGGTGTCAAAGCCAATAGGGCCGACATCTATTCCATATCTTCTAAGCAGCAATATATCCTGCTTTATATCGTGGCCCGTCTTTAATACCCCGGAATCTTCCATTATTTCCTTAATAAGAGGTATGTTGCTGTCATTAATGTTAAAACGGTACTGTTTCCCATCTGCATTAATATATATGGTTCTGAGCATTTCTCCCAGTTCATCATCTATCTTGAATGCAAATTTTCCGCACTTTGATACTTCTTCAAATACCTTCTTCAACTCATCAGTCCCGTCTATTTCCTTTACAGCAATTTCAACGGCCTCTGCCTCTTCAGTACAGGAAGTGCCGCCGCACATCTTTTCAATCAACCCCTTGAACTCCAGTTCCGCAAAAAGGCTGTACAGCTTCTCCTTATCCGCTTCCTTCAAAGCAAAATCCTCAAGCTCAAAATCAATGGGAACATCTCTTGCTATGGTAGCCAGCCTCTTGGAAAAGATTGCCTGTTCCATATTGCCTGAAACATTTTCCCTTACCTTGTTCTTCTTAATCTCCGATGCATTCTCAAGGGTATTCTCTACCGTTCCGAACTGGTGTATAAGCTCAAGAGCTGTTTTTTCCCCTACCCCGGGCACTCCGGGGATATTATCCGAAGCATCTCCCATAAGCCCTTTAAGATCAGTTATCTGAGCCGGAGCAATTCCATATTTCTCATGCAGCTTTGCTGTGTCATATTCTTCTATTTCGCTTATTCCTTTTTTGGTCATCAGTGTATGCACATTATCGCTTATAAGCTGAAATGCATCCTTGTCTCCGGTTACTATAAAGGTAGGTATGCCTTCTCCATCACATCTGGCTGCAACCGTTCCGATTATATCATCCGCTTCAAAGCCGTCTATTTCCACCTGTCTGATATTCATAGCGGCCAGAACCTCTTTCAGCACAGGAATCTGCTCCGCCATCTCCTCAGCCATCTTAAGCCTCCCTGCTTTATACTCGGCATACTCCTGATGCCTGAAAGTTGGTGCCTTGGTGTCAAAAGCAATGCCTATGTATTGAGGCTTGTATTCTTCTTTTATCTTGTTTATCATATTTACAAAACCATATATTACACTTGTATGAAAGCCCTTGGAATTAGTGAGGTTGGGCAGTGCATAAAAAGCTCTGTGCATCAGGCTGTTGCCGTCAATGATAATGAATTTGCCTTTTTCCATTCCTTAAATCCTCCGTGAGTTATTTGCATATACACATGCAATACATATTATTTCCACATAAGAACCAAAAAACCTCTATATTAATATTTCGTATCAAAAAAAATGCATCTCCCGATGCACTTTTTCTTTTACTTTTATTTTATTGCTTCTTCTTTAATTTAATCTTCCTTGCTGCTAAAAACCCTATGGCGGCAATCACTCCGGCAACAAACAGATAAGGTATTGCGGCAACCAGCACTATCAGTGTCTTCTGAAACCCCTCCACCACGTTGTTGACCGCTTTTATGAACCCCTGATATGCTTTTTCCCACGTTCCGGGGACATCCACACTTTTAAGCTCTTCCGGCTTAAGCTCTCTCATGTATACATAGATAGTGGACAGCTGAACCAGGTTATCCCAACGCTTGAGGTTCCCTGTGTAAATATCTATGTCGGTCCTTACCCTGTTCAGTTCCGATTCAATTTTCAGTATCTCATCCACAGTCTTAGCCTTTGCCATAAGCTGCTGCAGGCTCTGTTCCTGAATCTTCAGATTATCCACCCTTGCTGTCGTATCCCTGTATTCCGCTGTTATATCGCTGCCGCTTATATTTTCGCTGACCAGTTTGCCCATGCCTTTAATATTGTTGAAAATATCCTCAAATCTATTTTCCGGAACCCTTACAGTCATATTTGCATACTTCTGTGTCGTCTCCCTGGCCTCAGAACCTGCATCATAGACAGGAAACTGCGGCACTGTGACATTATCAATCTGGGAATTCTCCACATAGCCTCCGCTGCTTTCAGTCATCTGCCTTATTTCAGCGGCTGCCTTATCTACATTTTCCACATTCACTGATATGTTGCCCGATCTTATTACCATTCTGCCTGACCTTGCGCTCTCAGCAGCCTGGCCCTCCAGGCCCTGACTGGGCGCCATTTCCTTTGCCATAAGGCTTTCATTGAATTGCATGCCGACAGAATCCTCTCCCATACCCCGCTCCTCTGCCGCAGCCATTTCGAATTCTCTCGACTTGGCTTTGTTCACGGCAAGGTCTGAGTCATAATAAACCGGCGGTGCGGCTGGTGCGGGAGCTGCGCCATAGCCCATGTCAGGTGCGGACTCCTGTGCCATTTTCATGCTATTATCAAAAAGTAAGGATGAACCTCCTATTCCTATCGCAATTACCAGTGCTGCGGCAACAAGTCCCGCTGCCATCTTCATGCGTTTGCTTCCCATTATGCCGCTGAAGAAATTCCTTTTACTTTTCTGCTCATTCAACCTTTGGTGAAGTTCCGTTCTGAAGTTCTGAGGCAGTTCAATTTCTTCGAGATTGCCGCATGCAGCAATTATGTCAATCAGGCTCTCATATTCCGCTCTGCATTCTTCGCATTCCGCAAGGTGCTTTTCGAATTCGGCCTTTTCTATATTATTCAAATCCTTATCTATATATGAAGACATCATATTCTTTATTGTTTCGCACTTCATAGCCCTTCTACCCCCCTTCACCAAATTAGACTATATTTTCCCGGGAAAGTTCCATGCTTTCTTTCAGCTTATCCCTGAGCATGGTTCTCGCTCTGTTAATTCTTGACTTTACAGTACCAAGGGAGCAGTCAAGCATGCCGGATATTTCATCATAGCTGAAGCCCTGTATGTCCCTTAATACTATTACAGTTCTATAATCCTCATTCATTTCCCGTATTGCATTCCTGATAAGTTCCCGCTGTTCAATCCTTTCATAAACACTTTCAGGGGTTTCCTTGTCAGAACACAACTCCATGTGCAGCTCACCGTCTTCCGTATGTATTGAGCTGTCCATGGATACATACTTTTCATTCTTCCTGCGCCTTAATTCATCCAGGCAAACATTGGTCACAATTCTATACAGCCATGTAGAAAAGGCCGCTTGTCCCTTAAAATCCTTCAAAGATTTGAATACCCTGAGCAGTGCCTCCTGTGCCATGTCCTTCGCATCTTCTTCGTTTCCCATAATACGGTAAGCAATATTGTATGCCCTTTTATCATAGGAGCTTATCAGGAGTTCAAAGGATTCAACATCTCCGGACTGGCTCTTCTTTATTAACAGCTTTTCCAGATCACTCACAGCATTTCCCCCTCTCGCTATTTAAATACATCCGTCATATGCATTTTGACAAACCAAAACCCCATGTGTCATTCAATCTAATATCATTTTCAATATTTAATGCCCAAGGAGGCACTAATAATATAGACATAATCATTATGTTATTAGACGTAAAATTTGAAAAAAAGTTCGGGACTTCCGGCAAAACTTTCAATATATTTTTAATCAGCGTCTTTTCTGTTTTTTGCAGCTTGCTGACAAGTATATTATACTACTAATTTTCCTTTAGTTTAATATCAATTAACGTATAAAAATCATTTACAGTATAGTCATGTCCTTCCAAAAAAGTTTCCAGGTCTATTTTTTCATCGATATTCTGACCCTGAGCGGAAAAGGTTTCAACAGCCCGGCCGCTTCTTTCATATATGCTGTAAGCTGTTTCCGCATTCAGCACCAGTTTTCCTTCAATATTTTCCGTTTTATAATACTCTTTGCCAACCTTTAAATAAACCGGCAACTTGAGATCCACGATCCCGTACCGTGAATTCGCATCTTTAGAGCCTCCCAATGCTTCGGCAAGAATATCCGCATTAATAACCCATGCATTGTTTCTCTTAAGCTTCATTATCCCTTTTCCAAAAATCCTTATATCAACAGAGTCTTCGGAATACTCATATCCAAGGTTTTTAACCGCTTCAACGGTCAAATAGTCCGATTTGTCGTAATCCCCATGATTTTTTCCTGCGAAAACCCCGTTGACCTTGACAACTTCCATGTCTATATATGCATTACCGGCCCCTTCATCATAGCTCACAGTCCCTCCGAAGCTATCCGCCGTATCATTGAGGTTTATGTATATCACCCCTTCCAGTTCCTTAATCCCTATATTAAATTTGCCGGCCAATTCCGGAGTCAATCCCAGAATATCCTCTGCAGCTTTGTAATTCACATATATTTTTCCCTCCTCCTCCAGAGCATCGCAGGTAATCAGGCTGTTGTTCAGGAACACTCCGATTCCATCGGATACCGTCAGAGGCTTGGCAACGGGCTTTGTTATAATCTCCCGGGCTTTTTTCAAAATTTCTTCGGGTATATCCGTATTACTCAACTGCGCCAATTGCTGTCTCGCAATTTCCGCACCTTTTTTATAAATATCCGGATAAATTATTATGCTCTTCTTCATTGAGTACTTGTCTTCAAACAGCTTTAGCCTGTCATATTTTATATTTACAGGGGTATTTACCGTTACCTGATTATATACTTCTACCACATCCCTGTTGAACATTCTTATGCACCCTGCAGATGCATAGGTTCCAATAGACTCCGGTTTGTTATTCCCATGAATGCCTATGCCCCTGGTGATTCCCATCCACCTTACGCCCAGAGGATTTTGAGGCCCGGGAGGCACTACGTCACCCTTGTTCAGCCAATAGGGGTTAACAGCCTTGTATATTATCCTGTATTGCCCGGCCGGCGTGGGAGTTGACTGTTTTCCAAGGCATAAGGGATACTCCTTGGCCAGATTGCCGTCTTTGTACAAGCTAAGAGTGCCGGAAGGCAAATTAATCTCAATGGCTGACTTATTTGAACCGCTGTCTGCCAAAACCCGGCTGAAACAAATAATAACAATAAGTGCAATAAAAAAAGACCTCTTCAAAATAAATCCCCCTTTAATACAAGTACACACAATCTATATTTATTATTGCATTTATTAAATTATTCGAATCTGATGAATATTAGAAGAATAATGCGACGTAAAAACAAGGGTTTGTAAAGTACTCCGACTGTAGGGGAAGTATGTTCTCCTCCCCTTCCAAAGCGGGGGATGCAAGGGGGAGAAGCCCCCTGCCGATAAAGGAGGGTGCTCAGGATGCTTGCATCCGTCGAAGGGAACCATAGGGTTCCCTAGCGAAGGAAAAGCGTCGTGAGACTGGCTTTTCC
This sequence comes from Bacillota bacterium, assembly GCA_022706825.1. Lineage (GTDB taxonomy): Bacteria > Bacillota > Clostridia > Lutisporales > Lutisporaceae > BRH-c25. The sequence goes on along the minus strand of JAKJBU010000002.1, from coordinate 83,959 downwards.
TCTGGGGTATTCCCGTCCCGAGGTCAGGTGGAAGGTTTCGTCAAAGATATCTTCCCCACGTCGGTATTTGCGTTCCCTTTATTTACAAGGCAGTATTCTGTAGGATGCATAACCAAGCAAGAGCTTGTATAGTATAGCAGGGCACACTTTTATGTATTTTGATAACAGGCCTCTGATATGGCCTTGGTAAAAAGTTCGTGAAGCCGGCAGGACGCCGGCTTAGGTGTCTCGGGTCATGGAGAGCCTTTTGGCACCGGTAGAACTTTTCCAAAGGCATATCAGTATATGAGACATGGGGACGTTTCTCCTGTCTCACTGAAAGCGAGACACGCGAAACGTCCCCCGTGTCTCATATACTGTCTCTTGCGAAAGGTTATGCAAACTTCAGATACGTCGCACTCTTCTTCTTATGCGCTAAATGAAAAAGCCTGAAGAGTCCAATGACTTCTTCAGGCTTAAATGTTGTATGCCTACACTTCTACATTTCTGGTCTTTCTATAGGGATGAAACAAAGATGTTACCACTTCAAGATCCCTGTTGATTACAGCAGTGGCATGATGCAGGAAATCTTTTGAAATGTGGTATCTGAGGTCTATAAATTCAAATTCATAATTGCCTTCCTTCTTTTCACACTCAACGTGGAATACCGGGGTAAACTTTTCAAAAAACATACCCACAGGAGTATCCATGGCAATTTTGTATAAATCTGTGTCAATGTTTTTCTTATTGTCTATTATCCTGAACCTTCTGGGAAATATATTAACTTCCCCGATTATCTTTCTTCTTCCTGTATACAATACAAAATGCCATTTTATAAGTCCTATCATAGAAGGCATTATTCTGAAATACTCGCTTTTGTATTTATAGCCGAGATTCTGATAAGCAATATCCTGTGCCAGCTTTTTCATAATGCGGCGAAGTATTAAATAGCCGGCAAAAATAAATACTGTCATATAAGGCGGAATAATACCCCTTGTGTAAGGCAGAATATTAATCAAGCACAATATTATAAGAATAGGGTCGTATACCAACAGCAAATCAAAGGTTATATGCTTTTTGCTCAAAGGCCATAATATCTGTGCTCCATATGAATTTGTGATATCCAGGGCAATATGGGAAAAACAGCCCAGCAAGGCAAGGGGAAAAATATTCCAAAATGCTGCACCGTTGAAAGCCAGCATCAATAATCCGGTTATTATGCCTGAATAAACAAACATCATTGGTATTGAATGGGACATCCCTCTATGGTTTTTCAAATATGCATAGTCGCCCTTAAGCTGCATTATTATATCGCCGTCAGGAATTATTGCGCCCGCTACACAAGCTATCATTGCAGGATTTGAAGCTGCCAAAGGTTCTCCGGACATTAGTGCGATAGTAAGTCCTACTGCTGCGTGGGTTACTGGATCCATTAATAATTGTCCCCCTAAATACATTGATAAGTATACATAAAATATAAATCACAGGGTTCATTATATCATAATATTTATTCTTTTCAAATAAAAATTTAAAGAAAATTGTAAACCCTCCGCAGCATGCAAAGGCAAATATTTGTATTGATTTTTAAACATTTCTATGCTATCATGTTTTATGTGACAAATGCCGGAGTGGCGGAATTGGCAGACGCACATGACTCAAAATCATGCGCCCTCAAAGCATGTCGGTTCGAGTCCGACCTTCGGCACCATATTGAGAATAAGTGGACTATGTAATTTGAACATAGTCCTTTTTTGCGTTTAAGTCAGCATAATATTTAATGGTTATGATGTTCCATAACTGTATTTTTTATCCATGTTATGATAAAATTTGAATAACAGATAAAAAGAAGGGATGAAGGCAACATGGAGCAAATTGGCACACAGCCTATCCCCATATTAAAATCAAAATTGATCGTACCCGAATTGACCGATAAAGCCCTTTTTACCGAACGGCTAAAGAAGCTGGATATTGCGGCGCACCGCTGCACCATTATCACGGCTCCGGCGGGCAGCGGCAAAACCACCGCTGTACTGCTCACACTTGCCGGCATCGATGCTCAGGTATGCTGGTACCGGCTGGAGCAGGAGGACAGCCGATATGCAATATTTGCCGCTCATTTAGCTCATACGCTTTTCCAAAGGGTTCCCGATCAGAACCGCATTCAGAGCTTTAATATGCTGACAACCATGAATGACCTAAGCCTTTTCAACGCAGTGCTCTGTCAGGACGCCTGGGAGTTTCTCGATAATAATATTCCGGCCTATCTTGTACTCGACAATTATCATCACGCCCTTCGGCAGCCCGAGATCATCGAATGCGTGCGGTATATGCTCTCCAATATGCCGCCGGGCGTGCGCCTGATTATAACCTCGCGGCAGCAAACCGGCCTTGAAGCGGGGCATGCCTATACGGAAGGCATTACCTCTTACGGAGCGGCAGAACTGCGCTTTACACCCGAGGAAACTGGCATTTTTTGCCAGGAGAAGTTCGGCATTGCAGCGGATAAAAATGCATGTAAACGTTTGCATGAAGTTTCCGAAGGCTGGATTGCCGGAATTGTGATGATTCTCTCCGCATTTAAAGCCTCTGGTGTCCCGCGTCTGGGCAGCTTCCTTGAAAAGGGTATGAACAGCGAGGAGCTGTTTGACTGTTTAACCTCCCAAACCCTGCAATATGAAAGCAAAGAAACAATAGGCATACTCTTGCGCCTTGCTTTGCTTGATGACTTCCGGGTTGAAGAATTACCGGATATTTTCGGTATTGATACGGGGGAAACCCTTGATGCGGCTTTAGCCCGGAATCTTTATCTGACAAAAACCATTACCGGCAGCGGAACTGTTTTCCGCTTCCATTCCCTTTATAAAAATGCTTTGGCAGCCATGGGACGCGATATATTCGGAGCTTCAAAGCTGCACCGGCTTCAGATGGATATCGCCGGATACTACTTAGCCGCCGGCAGGTTTGACAGGGCGGTCCGGCACTATATTGCTGCGGGTGAAATGGACAAAGCTGCCGACGTAATCGTAAAGTGCGGAGACTCCATGTTAAACGAAGGATTTACTGAAACCCTGAAAACTATGGTAGAAAGCTTCCCCAAAACATATCGTGAAAATCATCCCTATCTTCTGATGTACGATGGCGTGACCAATAAACGGGTTGATTTCAACCGCGCCATACTATGCCTTGAAAGAGCCCGCGGGCTGTTTGAGGCGGAGGGGAATCATGCCATGCGCATCAAAACTTGCCTGTTCCTTATGATGGCCTGCGTATACCAGAACCGTCTGGACATCGTAAAAAAAGTAGTGCATGAACTTCAGACCATCCCGGGAGCCATGGGAGACGAACTGTGCAGGCGTTCCCTGATGCTGCTTTCGCTTTCGGAAGCCACATTAAGTGAGGATTTTCCGAAAGGAAACGCCCTGTTTTCAGCGCTGAGAAATTTTAGTTTAGACCAAGAGGAGTATTGCGGGGCTTATCTGTATGGATGCGCCCTTCGCCACAGGCAGGGGGATCTGGAAGGCGCGCTGCAGATACTGGAAAACCTGTTCACCTCGACTCTTATAAAGATGGACCTGTACTGGCGTTCTTTTGCACTGTCGCTGCGCAGCCGCGTTTTACTGCTTAAAGGAAATCTTCCTGCTGCTCAGGAAAGTGTGCGGGAACTTTTGGAATTGGGCGAACGGTATGGGCATCACTATTCCAATGCAAACGGCAGGTACTATCTGGCCATGATTAAATACCTGATGCACGATACGGATAGCGCAGTCAGCCATATCTGCAGTGCACAGCGGGATTATATATCATTTGAAAACGGTGTTCGCGCCAACCTGTGCAAACTTCATCACTACTTGTGGGTTTGCGGGACAGACAATTCCATAGCGCCGTCCCGGATTCTTGATGCCTATCACGAACTCATGTCCATGAATCCGGTGCAAGGTGACGATGATCTGGCCGCCTCTCTTGCGGGCGCGGCTTTGAGGGAATGCGGGGAATATGAGCAGGCTGAAAAGCTTCTCACGCACTCCTTAGATAAAAGCACAGAGAAAAGTGCCCCTCAATCCGCCGCCGGCACCGCTTTACATCTATCCAAACTCTATTTTGACACAGGCGAATCTAAAAAAGCCATGACATATTTAAAGAATGCCCTTCTTATCTGCGTCGAAAACGATTATTCGGTGTTTTATGACATGCATTTTCCCACTCTCGTGGCTGTGTGTGCCCGTGCCGCCCAAGGGAATATTCAGATGGCTTTTCTCCGCTCCATCATCCGGAAATATTTCGGAACTTCGGCGGAGAAGTATCTGGTTAAGAATGCTGATGCCCTTCATTCCTCAGACTCCGTACAGAAATTCATCCGTAAATTTATTCGCGTGAAGATGCAGCCTGTTCGAAAAGATATCTATATTCAGCTATTTGGCTGGTTCAAGATCACAGCCGACGGTGCATCCATTGATGAAAGTGCCTTTAAGACCCGAAAAATTTCGGGTATCATCAAATACTTGCTGCTCAACAGGGATATTTACGTATCCCGGGAAAAGCTTGCCGCTGTTTTTTGGCCGGATTCCGATAAGAAAGCCGCTTTGAACTCCCTGCGGGTGGCCCTTTGCGAACTCAGAAAAGCCCTGTCAGTCATAGGCGTTTCTTTTGAAGATACTTCCTCCCTTATTACTGAAAATGAGCAGGGATTCATGATTGGAAAAAAGTTCTGTAAAACTGATACCGACCTGTTTATTGAGCTGTTTCAAAAAACAAAAACAGCAAATCCGGAAAGAAAAAAAGACATGATGCTTAAGATGTTAGACCTGTACCAGGACGGTCTTCTGCCTCTGGATATCTATGAGGAATATACAGTCGCGGAGAGGGAATACCTTAGCGCGATATTCCTCGAAACTGCCCATAAAGTGGTGGCATTTCTGAATCAGGAGTCAAATTATAAAGCCGCAGAAGCACTGCTGCTTCGCATCATAAAACTGGATCCCTATAATGAACACGCCTATAAAACCTTGATCAAGCTCTATTGGCATACCGGGCAAACCCATCTGGCCGATTTCATATCCAGGCAGTTTGCCAGACGGTATGAAAAAGAAATGGGGCAATCGATATGAAAAGGCTTAGAATTCTTTATTCCCGCCGGAAAATTTAATGCCGATTTAATGCGTGTATCTCATACTATAAATGGGTTACTCTTCCCGAAGACGGGCACCGTCATTTTCAAGGTGCATGGGCGGCAAATGCATCGAAGCCGCCTTTATTTGTTTTATTTAAGAAAGGAAGGTGTTGTATGAAAACACGCATTCTTATTGCCCTTACGGTGATGATTGCCATGCTTTTTTCAATGACGGCAGCATATGCCGCAATAGCTCCTCCCCCAGCCAATGCCCCTGCTCCTAAAACGGTCAGCATCGGATCGACATCCTCCGTGTACGTTGACGAAAGCCTGCCCGCAGCAAACTTCAATATACTTTCTGAGCAGGTTCTGTCGGTGGGTAAGGACGAATTTGGCTTTGAACGGCAATCACTTATCCGGTTCCATCCGATCAAGGAATCGGACGGCGGACTCCTGCCCGACGACGCCGAAATTACCGCTGCGCATATCAGGCTCTACAAAGTAGGCTCGGAGGCAGGCACCGTTAATTTCTACAGGTTGGCCGGCGGCTTTGACGAAAGTACGGTGACATGGAAGACAAAGCCGGTGATCAGCAGTTCCAATGCCGTCGCCTCAGCCGATCTTCCCGCAAAAGCCGGATGGTACAATGTAAAAATCCCTTTATCTCTTTTGGAAGCATGGTTAACCTCTTCCCAACTGAACCACGGTATCACAATCTGTCCCGGTTGGACCGAAGCAGGTAAAGCGATATCCTTCCGCAGTGACGAGTCTTCTCTTCATCCGCCCGCTCTGGTGATCACTTACATCGGCTCATCCCCCGATTCCCCTGCTCCAACCCCCGATACGTCGGATACAGAGCCCTGTACCCTGACCTATACCGTAATCCCGGAAAATCCGAGGCCGGGCGAGCCCATGACGATTACCGCCAGTGCCTCGGATAACAAAGCACTTTCCCACGTGACCATCATGCGGGGTACGAAGCTGCTTGCAAGGCAGGAGGCTGTCGGCAATCAGACAACGCTGTCGGTTTCTTATGTCGAAACGGCTGAGCTACCCTCAATGACTTATACGCTCATCGCCGATGACGTAGCCGACCCGCTTCCCGTAAGGCGTGACATCTCAGTTCCGGTCACCGGCTCCGGATCGGCTCCGGACGTACGGATAACTGCAGAATGGCTGGGTGTTGAAAGGACAGTGCCGGAGCGATACAGTCTCATTGCCGGTGATGGACAGCGGGTGGTGCTGACCGCGTCTGCCGACGACCCCGACGGTATCAAAAGCCTGACCGTTACGATAAACGGTATGCCTCATGAATTCACCTACAGCGGCGAGACAAGCGTTTGTGAAACACTGACCTGGACAAACGATGACCCGGACGCGACTCGCTTTTCTTACTACGCAAGCGCTACAGATGAAGAAAACCTGTATGCGTCCACTCCGCACGAATCCTTCGACATTGCGGGGCTCGACGATATCCGGCTGTATTGGAACAGTACGCCGAGCTTTGATAATGATACAATGGGCGACTTATCCTGGGAATTGATGGTGAGTATATTCGGAGCGGATGAATGCTGGTGGGTGGAGAAATGGGGCTGGAAAAGCGCATTTGCCTTGTGTTTTTATAATGCCTTTATAAAGGACGCTGCCAATAAAGGTACCTGCTTCGGCATGAGCACCATGAGCGCTGAAATCAATAACGGAAGGATCTCCTCCGATGACTTGGAATCCTCTCTATTGACTCATCAGCTGAGCCGTGCAAATTCCTATACAAGTGAGTATATTCTTGCCCGGCAGGCAGGGCAGTATGGGAAAGATGTCTATCTTAAGCGCGTAGCCCAATACCCCGAATCAAATAACCTCAGTAATACCCGAGTAATCCTTGGCGAGGTTGAAAATGACTTAAGAAGGGAAAGGCCGGGTATTATCGGAATCAGAGAGGGTGACAGCGGCCATGCCTTGGTCCCGTGGATGGTCCGGTACATGGAAGACGGCACCATTCGGATATATGTCTATGACTGCAACAAGGTGGGCGGCATACGCAACCCTGACGGCAATATACAAAGTTCCTCTCAATACCCGTATATAGAAATCCGCACGAGTGGGTGGTGGAGTTACGCTTTTAATTCCAGTAATACATGGAACGACAGATTATTTTATAATCGATATGAGGAGGTACTGGGAAACAGTTCGCGTCTGAATAAACTGTGTGATGCCGCCGATGCGCCGTTTATCACAGATCATACCATGCCTACCATTACGGAAACCGTGTGCGCGTTTCTGTTTGGCAGTGCCGATATGTACTTCGAGGATGATCAAGGCAGGGTCACCGGGATTAAAGACGGGCAGTTGAAGGAGGAGATCCCGGGCTCACAGGCGCTCATACCGATGGGAGCCGGGAATTTTACGGACAACGAGGCTTATCTTATACCCGGTAATGTAAAGCTTAACGCCCAAGTCTCCGGTATAAACCAAGGCAGTTATACCCTCGGGCTTTTAAGCGGAGCTTCGACATACACGGTAGAGGAAAAGTCCATCAAATCGAACACGGCGGATCGTCTTATCATCGAGCCGGCATCAGGCTATTCCAAGTATAAGGTGACACTGACCTCCGGCAGCAGAGACGATAATTTTACCATCCGCATGTCAACCCAGATTCCCGGAAGGGTGAAAAAGCTTGGCACCGATTTCATCGGCCGGGAGTATATCTTCGAGCAATTGGGAATGGAGGAAGGTAAAGATATCTCCCTGTCTCTAAATGAAGACGCAGGCTGCGTTATCGTCGGTACTGAAACCGGCGGAGTCATCTTTGATGTTATTATGAGAAGCACCGAGTCGGCGGATAATGCTCAGGAGGATCAGACTTCCATACCCGGTTCCCGCAGGGCAAGAATCGCGCCTGATGCCAAAAAGTCAGTTACGCTTGAACCTGAAAACTGGGCAACCGACGAGACAGACGGTACCGTGAACGTGGAAGGAGAAGGATACGCTCCCAGCGTTCCCAGCGCTCCTAACGCCGCTAACGCCGCAAGCGCTTGGGCTGTTACTGAAATTGAGCAGGCTATAGCACACGGTTTGACTACAGACGGGATTTTGAGTGATTTCCAGAAAAACATCACTCGCAGGGAGTTCTGTGAGATCTCGGTCAAGCTCTATGAAAAACTGAGCGGCAGGATTGCTGCTCCGGTTTCTCCAAATCCTTTTACCGACACGAGTAACGCGGAAATCCTCAAAGCGTATAATCTTGGTATCGTAAAGGGCGTCTCCCCGGATCGCTTCGCACCCGATCAGTCTATCACGCGCCAGGAGATATGCGTGATGCTCATGCGTGCCCTCAAAGCCGCCATACCCTCTCTTAACACCGAAACGGCTCATTCCACCGTCTTTGCCGACGAGAATCAAATTGCGCAGTGGGCGATAGATGCCGTCAGGTATATGAACAGCAAGGGGATTATGAAAGGCGTCGGAAGCAACATGATAAATCCCCTCGGCAATACGACGAGGGAACAGGCCATTATCCTTGTAAAACGAACCTATGAGGTCTTTAAATAATTTTTAAAACTAAAAGGTTTACAAAGAAAACTTTGTAAACCTTAATTATTTTTTGTTCTTACTTCAATCTGCTTTTCCCTAACAGAGTTAATTAACCGTAGAGGCTGTTCAATACCACATTATTCCTCGTATACTATTACAGCTTCCTTGGTACTGTTTATCCAATCCACCTTGCAATTCAGATTCTCAGCCGCAAATCTTACAGGTACAAAGGTTCTGTCATTTTTTGAAACAGGTGCTATATCCATTTTTTTGCTTTCTCCGTTTATTTTTATATCAGTTTTGCCCAACCACATTTCAACAGTATTTCCTCTTGCTGTAAGGGTTATTTTCTTTGTGGCTCCATCCCACTCCACTGTACCGCCTATAGCCTCTACAACCGCACGGATTGGCACCATGGTTCTCCCCGCTATTACTACAGGAGCGGTCCCTCTTCCCGGATCAACTTCCTGGCTTACTCCGTCAACGCTCATATTTGGGTCTTCAAGTTTTAACATAATAAAATGCTTGTAGCTTCCGGGCTTATATACCTGATCCCCAGTTGTTACAACAAATGTTGCAATCACATCCCCAAGTTTTTCATCGATTCCTTCGAAAGGCTTGGCTTCTGCCAATACCGGCTTTACTGAATAATAGTAAGTGGTTTTGGGCTCCACATTTACATCCGCATAGGAGGTGCTTGTGATATAAAAATCTGTAACGGATATCCCAAGATCATTTGGGGCATCCGATCTAAAGAGCCTGTATCCTAAACCGTTAGCGGGCTGCCACATAATCCTCGCTCCCGATTCAAAGGGTTCGACGCCGCTTCCCGAAGATACCGGAGTTACAGGAGCTGTAGGGATTGCAACAGGTGCAGAGCCTTCTTTCCACTCGTAGATATAGGTATAGCCATAGCCGTTGCCCAAGGTCAGGATAACAGCTTTTTTATCCCCCGGGCGACCCTCGGGAATCACCTTCTCGCTTTCGAAGTAGCCTTGCTTATCACTATTAATATACTTTGTCCCATCTTCCAATTGAAAAGATATATAGGATGATGTAGCACCCCCGGGCTTTATGCTTGCCGCATCCAAATGAGCATTTATCTGTACTCCGCCCCAGGACTTGGAACTGATTACCTTATAATCAATGTTGAATCCGGCTTTCTGACCGGAGGCAATATAGGAGGGAGGGGTGTCCCAAACAACCTGATAAGTTACGTGGGCAATGGGGTTCCCATTATCATATCTTCGTGAATGAGTAATTGTCATATCTCCTTCTGAACCTTCAACCGCATATTTATCATATATGACATCCGAAGTCCCTATTATACCGTTTTGTATTTCTCCTTTGACTGTGTAATCCAATGTCGACAAATAATAATTCGTTTCCACAAGGTGCCATCCTCCGGTGGTATCGGCATATACCGCTTCAGGTATTAGGAAATCTACTGAAAATGAAAGGGTTAACAGCAGAGCTGCTGTTAACAAACCCGATGCAATTTTTTTTATGTTCGCTCTTTTCATGGAATTCCTCCTTTACATTCTAACTTTTTTGGAAAACTACTTCCCGTCGGCCATACAAGAAATATTGCTCATTCTCCTTTCAAATTCCATGTTAGCATTATAGGGTAAAAAAAAGACCTACCCAACCGGGTAGTTCCTGCACAAAAACCATCCTTTTTATTTGCCTATCCCAATGCCCCTCTTTTCCAAAATAATATTTACAAGTTCTCCGCGGCTTTGTATTTTGAACTTTGAATAAATATTTTTTACATAATATTTTACCGTATTTTCACTGATATAAAGCTCTACGGCAATTATCCTGTAAGTCTTTCCCTGAAGCAACCGGGATGCGACCTGGTTTTCCCGCTCCGACAGGCTCTCGAACACTGCGTCATAGTCAGGCTGTCTGATCTGTTCCTGAGCAGATATTTCCGAGAATATTCTTAAGTAGGTATGATCTCTGAGAAGGGAAGACAGATATCTATGCAAAAACGGCAGCAGTGCAAGTGCCACACAAACTACGGCCAGCGCCAGCAATACAGGGTCTGCGCTTTGTTTGCCGACAGATACTATAGCATTCCCTATCAACCCCCCCAGCAGTATCCCGAGCACATTGGCGGAGAGGCCTATTCCAAGAATTGCTGCGGGGTTTTTATTAAAATCCAGCATTTCTCCAAGAATACTCCACCAAAATAAATCACATACTCCAAAGGCTCCAAGCATCAATGTATTGACTGCAATATAACCGGCAATGTTATGGTCAAGGATCATAAAGCTTATGAATGAAATCCCGATCATAGCGATTGCAACGTAGAGTATATAAGCCCGGTTCACCTTTTGAGGCAGATAACCCATTGTAAAAACGGCAATAATATAGGGAATTGCCCAATACCAGCTTGTCAGCCATTTAAGATGGGCAAAGGCGGGATTAACCACTTGATACATCAAACCCGAGTTAATAGTAATAACTATAATAAAGAGACATAAAAAAGCAAGCAGAGGCGCTATGCTTATCCGGCTTTTATCCCGCTCAAAGGAAGCAGAAGACGAAATGCAATTATCCCCGGGGAGTTTCAGTGCAAACAGGAATGCAAGGATCAGCATTATCATTGATAAAGCCAATCCGCTGTGTGGAGATATCCAGAGTGCTGCCATATTCAGTAAGATCATAAGAATATTTGACAGTATCAGCATATCTGCAACGGTTTTTATACGCCCGATTTTGGGTGTGCTGCTTTTCAAATAATAACCCCATGCAGCCACACAGCTTCCGGACATAAATGAGCCTGCAATAATTCCCACAGTCCATAATACCGAGGGTGGAAAGAAAAAAGGCACGGACATGACAATGCAAAAGAGGTAAGAATACAGGAAAGTTCTCTTGGCTCCTCTTTTTGTTTTTATGAAAAACCCGCTTAGCAGCAGCCCCAAAAATACAGCTGCAATTCCTCCGAAAACCATAGCATGGGAATCAAAGTCAAAGATTCCCATGAGAGAGTAAAAAACTTCTCCTTCAAAAATAAAGGATAGCATCCATGACGAAAACAATGAGTGGGCAATAACGGACAGCCATCGTTCACTTAATAATATATTTGAGCTGTTATCCGGAAATCTCATATCATTCACCCCCATACGTTATATTTTTATGCTGTAACAAGGTTTCAATAATAGGTTTTACACCCTTGCTGAAACCTGTCCTCTCAACAAAAAGCCCCCTAACATTGTTATTAATCCTGATTATTAACAAAGGGGGCAAAAAGTTTATATCTAAAATATTAACCAAAAGTCCTATTGACTGTGCTGTTATTCTTCTGTTTTATCCGGTTCTATATCTCTCTTCTCAATTCTTATTTTTGATATCCTCTTGTCATCTACTTCTTCAATCCTGAAATATATATTGTCTATTGTCAACTCATACCCTACCTCCGGCATTTTGCCCGAGTGGCTGAGGAGCATTCCGCTTATTGTATCGAACTCCTCCTCCCCGGATAGTTTTGTATTCAATATATCGTTTACATCACTTACATTTAGCATTCCGCTGACAATATATGTATTGTCGTCAATTTTTTCGTAATCGAGAATTACATCATCGTACTCATCAAATATGTTGCCGACGATTTCCTCAAGCAAGTCCTCTATTGTAATAATTCCTGCCGTACCCCCATACTCATCTATGACTACGGCAATGTGGGTTTTGGATTTCTGCATTTCCTTGAAAAGCTCGTCAATCTTCTTGTACTCGGGTACAAAGTGTGCTTCTCTTATTATTTCTTTAAGGGATACCTCCCATTCGACATTATTTCTTATCATTGCAAATAAATCTTTTACATATAGAATTCCTATGATATTATCAATTGATTCTTCATATACAGGGATTCTGGAAAAGTTCTCCTGCACTATTACATCAAGTATCTCTTCACGAGTGGCTTCGGAGTTAAGAGCAACAATATCGATTCTGGGAGTCATTACTTCTTTTGCAACCGTATCATCAAACTCAAATATACTGTTGATCATTTCCGTCTCGGCTTCCCGGAATATCCCTTTCTCTTCCCCGACATTTATCATGGACCGGATTTCTTCTTCTGTTATCTGTTCCTCCGTTACCTTCGCCGGCCCCCCCATGAGCTTAACTACTAAATTAGTGGACACGGTAAGAAATTTTACAATAGGATAAGTTAACTTGGACAAAAGGTTTATTGTGCCGGCAACCCTAAATGCCGTCTTTTCCGACTGTGAAAGGGCCATTCGTTTGGGGACAAGCTCTCCCAGTATTAAAGTAAACAGCGCAATTATACTGGTTACAATAAATGTGGAAATCCCGACAGCTGAAGCAGATAGGAACGGAATATTCAAGCTCATGAGGAATCCGGTCAATCCGTTTGTTAACGTCTGAGCACCAATGGCACTGGCAAGAAATCCGGCAAGAGTAATTCCGATCTGAATTGTGGCCAGCAGCTTGCTCGGCTCTTCAAGAAATCTGTTAACTAAAATTGCAGCTTTGTTTCCTTCATCCACAAGAGGCTTGATTCTGGATTGCCTTACTGAAATTATAGCCATTTCGGAAGCAGCAAAAAACGCATTTAAACCTATAAGCAATATTATAAGCAGTATTTGCGTCCATAAGTCACCGTCCATTAAAATAATTCCCCCTAGTAAATCATTTGTTAATATTATACTATTTATTCATATGCATGTACAAATTAAATATTGACTGATATATACCTCCTCTTCCAATTTTCCAACTATATCTGCCCTATGATGAGAAAGGCTCCTGATAAAGCACTTTATCTGCCGTGGAGGCATTGTTACAACCCTTAAGGTAGTAATGCACCATATTTGCCATTGCTATTCGGGCAAATCCATCAAAAACACCAGAAGCGTAATAATCAGAAAGGTTTTGTCACACTTATTTTCAATATACAAGATAAAAGCAATGGCAAGGATTAAAAAATCTTCCGGGCTCAGCCGATTAAGAATACTTAAAATTAAATGCTCGGTACTCATTTTATTTCCCTGCCTTGCTCATAAAATTTTCAAAAAATGCAACCAGGTTCATAATTTTGATGCAATCATCTATGCCCCTTTGCCTTTTTTCTGATACAAAAGGCCTTAGCGAGTATAAAAGAGAAATCCTGCTATCATCTTTTACCCCTGCAAACATCTTATCAAAAAGCAAGCCCAAAAGTGCCCTTTCATCAAAATCCCCCAGGCTGCCTTTTAAGTCTGCCTGGCTTTCATAAACTTCCGGCTCTTTTATCTCATTTTTTTTTTGAGAGCCCAGCCCCGAAAGGAGCATGCCCATAAGCTGTTTTTTCAGACCTTCCATATCATTGTCTTTAAGCATGTTTATGAGCTGCTCACTTGAGCCGTCTGCAGACCTGTTATTGGAAAGATATTTGATGATATCCTCCTTTAATCCGTCTACATCCCCCTTGTTGATTTTATCTTTTATGGCAGGGTCTATATTACTGTTCCGGCTTATTTCATTTACCAGCATATTCTTAACCTGGTCCGGGGATACGTTGTCAATATCCATGCCTCCCAGCTTTTCGGAAACCATATTTTTCAGTTCATTCATCCTGCTGTCGGACACATTGTTATCCTTGCCGTGTGCCATGTTGTGACCTCCAATCTCTATTGATTTATTATCATAATATTCCTTTGTTCATCATTGGTTACTTTGATTAACGTCCCACTTTCATACTATGTACAAACCGGGATTTTGGTGACAGCGGGTAATGAGACATGGGGACGTCAGACGGGACAAGGGGACGTCAGACGGGACATGGGGACGTTTCCCCTGTCCCACTTCCAGTGGGACACGCGAAACGTCCCCATGTCCCTCCGCGAAACGTCCCCATGTCCCGCGAAACGTCCCCATGTCTCAAATCCTTGCGGATTTATGATATAATAAATAATAATAAACAAATAATAAGAATGATGAATTATAAGGAGGAAGCAATGGCTAAGCAGATGTGGAAACCCGGTACTATGCTTTATCCCGTGCCGGCCGTAATGGTATCCTGCAGAAGCAGAGAAGGTGTGAACAACATCATAACGGTTGCATGGACGGGTATAGTCTGTTCAGAACCGGCAATGCTTTATGTCTCTATAAGGCCTGAAAGATTCTCCCACGGCATAATTAAGGATACCGGCAGCTTCGTAGTAAATCTCCCCACCGAAAGCCTGGCATATGCCCTTGACTTCTGCGGGGTAAAATCAGGCAGGGATATTAATAAATTTGAGCATTTAGGCCTCACCCAGCAAAAATCAAATCTGGTTGATGCCCCTTCCATCGGAGAATGTCCTGTAAGCCTGGAATGCCGGGTTAATAATATAATATCCCTGGGCTCCCATGATATGTTTATCGCAGAGATATTATGCGTTGACGCAGAGGAAAAGCTTTTAGACAAGTCCGGAAAGCTGCACCTGAATAAGGCAGGCCTGATATGCTATAACCACGGCGAATACAGGGCCCTCGCGAAGTCTTTGGGCCATTTCGGTTTTTCAGTAAGAAAAAAGAAGTAACGGACATAGGGCAGGTGGGACAGGAGGAGACATGGGGACGTTTCGCGAGGGACACGGGGACGTTTCTCCTGTCCCGCTTTCAGCGGGACAGGAGAAACGTCCCCGTGTCCCTCCCTGTCTCACTGAAATTTATTTTTTATTGCTTCATTTATTATTTCTGCCTTTTCAAGCAGTGAGGCTGATGATATGCTGTAATTCTCCGCCAGCTTATGTTCCGATGCTTCAGCATTGCACAAACGGCAGTAAGTATGCTCCAATGCGGCTGCCCATATGTTTACATCATCTATTTCCGGCACCTCCGGGAATGTCGACTTTATGAATTCATACCAGATGTCTTCAACAATCTTCTTATAGGGCCTCTTATATTTATTTCGCATCATTGATATGGCTTTACGCTTCACCTTTATCCATGGCTTTTCCCATTCAGACTCGGGGAAATCCAGAGAATCTATCGTAACATTTCTCTTTTCCCCGTCAAAGTTCACAGTATACGGTTCTTTTGCACCTATGAAATTCAGGAGAAATACTGCTTCCATCTTTATATAATTCTCTACATCATCCCTCAGCATGAATCTTCTGATAAAGCTTTCCGCCTCAATCATCCTGTCATTCTTTATCTTATTGAATATTAGTTTTCTCAAAAAATATTTATCAAAATTAATTCCAAAGTAAAGCATGCCAAGCATATGCTCATTGTCTGCCAACTGTTCTCTGCACTTAGGCCCCGGCATTTCAATAAACTTGTATATAAAATCAAGCCTGTTTTTGATTTCTTCCTTTGGAAGCTGATATAAATAAGGAAAATATGTTCTTTCATCTTCAGCATCCAACTGCTTTTTGGCAGCTTCTATATAATAATCCGAGAGCATATTTTCTTTGTCAAGCTGGCCCAGCTTCTCCCATAGCCTGATGCTTTCCCTGTACTTTCTGCTGTTGAAAGCCGCAACTGCTGCAAGGTGTACATAAATAGGATTTTTAGAATCAATAATTAAAAGCTTCTTGAAGGTTTTGTATGCATCGGCGTGCTTTCCCAAGCTTCCATAGGTATCACCTATCTTATACAGGTAATCGGCACTGTCAGCCCGGATCCTGCTGATTATCCCCAACTGCTTTTTGACCAGGCTGGCCGCGCCCTTCTTATTGTAGAATATGGCAAGATTACAGTTTGCATGCACATTGGCCTCTTCATAGGTAAGCACCTCCAGGGCAAGCTCTATTGCTTTGTCGATAAATCCCAGGTAATAATATGCCAAAGAGAGATTATTCCTTGCCGGTACGGCGTTGGGAAGCATCTGTACAACTATTTCAAATTTTTCGGTGGCCTGCTTGTATTCCTTCTTCTCCAGGTGATCAATTGCCTCTTCTTCAATCTTATATATTTTTTCAAGTTCCTCATCATCCATGTTGTTATTGGCATCCTTTATCATTGTAAGCATCTCCAGCAACTCTTCCGCCTCCTCTGCGAACTCGCCGCCGGGATCCTTTTCGAGATAAATGCTGAAATACTCTGAGGACTTTTTTATCTTCTGCAGCTGCAGATAGTTGCAGCCCAAGCCAAAATAGCACTCCAGATAATTAGGGTCGATGTTTTTAACTATATTAAGCAAAACCTCTGTGGAACGGTCGATTTGCCCCTGTTCAGCCAGCAGTCCCGCATAATTGAACTGCAGGAAGCTGTCATGAGGCTTGAGGCTTACAGCTTTCTCAATATATCTCAGTGCAGTTTTCAGCCTGCCCTTTTGTATATACTTGTATGACAGGTCGAAATAAAAATCTGCCCCTCTTTCAAAGGTTACCACCTTGTTGTTCATACTTTCATCACCAACTTTAATGTAAAATATAGATTAATACTTCATAAAACCCGGAAGCACTACTTTGAAAAGATTCCTCTTCTCATTATTTATGAACCTGGCACCTCCATGCTGCTTGAAGGCTTCATGAATTTTTTTCATGCCTGCCCCTATATTAAGGAATCTCCCCTTATTGTCAAGTATCAGCAGTCTTTGATACAGCCACTGATTTCTTCTGCAGGGATTGTACTCCTCCATAAGCCCCTGTATGTCGTCATCGCTGCAATTTGCGCCGGGATTGCTTATTTCTATCTTTTTATTATCTATCGATATGACTATCTCTCTTCCCGGAGAAAAATAATCTCTATGGACGGCAGCATTGGCCACAGCTTCAACAACAGCAGCAACTGGATATTTCCCATTTATTTTCTCTGCTTTAAATCTCAGGTAGTCTTCAATTTCATCCAGCATTCTAATAATCGGCCCGGAAAAATATATTACCTTATCAGCCGCAGATTTGTCAATAAGCCTTATTCCGGCATGAGGAAGGTGCAATTGGGGATTATAACCGAAAACCAGCAGCCCTCCCACCGTAGGGTGATACCCGTTGGAGTCCTCATCTCTTCCTATTATGCCTATTCCCTCAAGAAGTGTATAATAGTTTTCGCTGCTGCTGGTAAACCCTGTTTTGGAAATATAATCACTTATTATATCCTCGTTCAGTTCCTTCAATTCCACCCTGTTCAGCACAATTCTTTCATACTGCAGTATCCCCGATTCCTGGAGCATGCTGGCTATCTCTTCGCGCCTTGCTATATCCGTAGTAGAACCTCTTCTTATGTAAAATACACCTGTCTGTCTTATCTGATGCGGTTTCTGGCTGCTTCTGTATATTGTCAGGACAGCAATCTGCTTATCATCAACTGGGATTATCTCAAGCTTCACGGATACCGGCGGGTCACACCTCTGGCTTATTATCTGCTGTATCTGCTCTTCTGTATAACGCTTTCCCTCAATTCCCAATATAGCTTTTGTCTCGTCCTGTATCCCGTAAATTATATAGCCCCTGCCGCCTTTTGAATTAGCTATTGCTGCAACATCCTTGGCCAGCTCCTTTTTCTCACTTTCAGTTTTTAATGAAAGTACGGCTTTAAAATCCAGCTTGGTACCTTCCGGCTTTTGTAAAAGAGTGTACAGCTTCTGCTTATCCAAATGATTCACTCCCCTGTTATCATTTCGCAGCCTTGTATCCGGTGATATTATATATAGTTTAGCATAACATGAAAAATTATCAAAATAATAAGTCGCGAACAAATTTAAATTTTCATTCATTCGCGACTAATATTTTTTGTATAGGCAATTGACAATGATATTCCGGATATCTTAAAATATTTTCCTTGCCATTAGATCATCTGTTGATTGTGTCCGAGGGTCTCTATATCCGAAATCATCACCTTTTAAATACTTCAGATTATATTCCAATGACTGATACAATGTATACCCGCAGTCATTAAGATCTCTGTTTTCCCTGTCCTTGCATTTTAGCCCTGTCAATAACTTAATGATCATATTCATGCTTTTACCTCCCCTGTCAAACTTCCTTACTGTAGTATTTTCAATAGAACCACACACTCTTGCTATTGTCATTTATAACCCCTCCTTTCAAAAATTAAAAAAGCCACAGGTCTCTGCCCATGACTTTTAAAGCGTCTTCATATAAATACAAAGTCACGGGTTTTACGGCCCGTGACCAAAATAACTATCGCTATTATTCAAATCCCAGGTCGTGATATATAATTTGGGGCACACTTATGCCATATGCAAAACAAACTGCTTCATTTACTGCAGTGCCAATCATCATTATTACGCTTCTGTTCATACTCACGACCTCCTTTTCTTGATAATATATCATGCCCGTACCGGCATGGTTTTTTATTACTAATAAAATATACCACTAAATTATTTATTTTACAATGCCTGCAAGTATTACAATTGTGTAACAGAATGCATTCTATTTCTTGATATTGTTTTTATATGCGTATATTGCTGCCTGTGTCCTGTCACTGACGTTTATTTTTCTGAATATATTTGAAACATGATTTTTTACTGTCTTTTCACTGATAAAAAGCCTGTCTGCGATATCCTTATTGTTCAAACCGTCTGCAATAAGCACAATTACCTCATATTCCCTCTGGGTAAGCTCATTCTCATTCTTAACCCTGGCTCCTCTTGGCTTGTTGAATTCTTTTATCAAATCAGCGGCCAGCTTCGGCTGTATATATGCCTCCCCTATATATGCATCCCTGATGGCCTTGAAGAAACTGGCCGAATCGGAATCCTTGAGTATATAGCCCGAAGCGCCGATTTGCATTGTCTCTAAAAGGTATTCCCTGTCCTCATGTATCGTGAGTATCACAACTCTTGTGTCAATACCGTCCTCCTTAAGCTTCTTAAGGGCTTTTATACCGTTCATTATAGGCATGTTTATATCCAGAAGAAGCACATCCGGTTTAAGCTCTTCGACTTTCTCTATGGTTTCAACTCCATTAGAAGCCTGTCCAACAACTTCAAAATCTTCCTCCAACTCCAGGAGCTGTTTGAGCCCTTCCCTGACGATGGAATGATCATCTGCAATTAATATCCGTATCTTGCTCACATTATCCCTCCTCTGCTATATTCAAAGATAGGCTGGCGAATACTTTAGTGCCTTTATTATGGGCTGTCTTTATGTCAAACTTCCCGTTCAACAGTTCGACCCTTTCCTTCATATTGAGCAAGCCATAACCTGCATCTTCTTCTTTTGCCTTCCACAGCTTATTCTTGTCAAAGCCCTTCCCGTCATCACTGATGAGAAGATTAACCTGCTCATTGGTGAACTCAACTCTGACTACCGCACTGTCAGCTCCGGAATGCCTTTTTATATTGGTCAATGCTTCCTGCACGATTCTGAACGCAGCAAGCTCAACAACCGGCTTTAATGTCTTCGGATCCCCCAAAACCGAAAAATTCACCGATATGTTGTTTTGCTCGATGTAGTTTGAAATATATCTTTGAAGGGTAGGAACCAGTCCCAAATCGTCCAGAGACATAGGCCGCAGATCGTATATGATCTTTCTCACGTCACTCAGGCTGGAACGAAGGAAACCTCTGAGACTGCCAAGCTCCTCCTTTGCTTTCTCCTTATCCATATCTATAAGCTTTTCACATAATTCGGTTTTGATAACCAGATTGGCCATGAGCTGCGCAGGGCCGTCATGTATCTCCCTCGCAACTCTCTTTCTTTCTTCTTCCTGTGCTTTGATTATCTTTATACCCAGATATTGCTTCTGCTTTATATCCTCCATCTGTATCGAAAGGTCCTGCAGCTCTCCGGTCAAATAACCCATCGCCACTCCAACCTTATTGACAAGAGATTCAGCTTTGTTTGCAGTGTCTCTTGCTATCTTAAGCCTTCTTTCCAGTTCGCTTCTCCGTTGAATAAGCAGCTGTTCCTCCGCTTTTTTCGTCATAAGTTGTACCTGAAGATCCTTTGCTTTATCGTAGGCTCTTTTTACATCCTCTTCCTTGTACTCCTTAATATTCTTACTCACTATCATAAGCTGATATCTGCATTCCTTGTCAAGCTTTACCAGTATGTCCACCTGATTGATAAGGTCTGTTGTAAGTATCCTGATTTTTTCCAGTTCTTCCTCCACCAATTGACATTCGGTTCGGGAACTTTCAGCTATGCTGAATAATTCACTTCTGCTCTTTTCAATAATATCTACCGTATTTTTTATGATTTCGTTTAACCTGTCCACAATAAGCACCCTCTGCTTTCTTCCAAATAATCAATACTGCAAAACATACCTCATATCAATATTATCGTTGAATAATCAGGAATAATTTATAAAAAAATTTATTTTTCCGTGAATTTTAGAAAAGTGCGGTAAAAGGCCGCACTAAAATAGTATTATATGGCTTCAAGCTGTGCCTGTTCCTGTTCATCAAACAAAAAATTCAAATCGAGCATTATAATCAGCCTATTCCCCTTTTTCCCTATACCGGATATGTATTTTCTGTCAACCCCGGCGATTATATCCGGAGTTTCCTGTATGCTGGCCTCGTCTAATGTCAGCACTTCCGATGCATCATCGACAATAAAGGCTATCTGCCTGTCCCCTAAATTGATAATAATAGTCCTTCTGTTTTCATTTGAATCCCGCTCTGGTCCGTTCAAATTCTCTTCCGGGATATTGAATCTTTTTCTGAGGCTTATTACCGGAATAACATTATCCCTCAGATTCATTATTCCTTCAACGAATTCAGGAGTATTCGGCACCCTGGCCGGTTCTGCATAATGGCCAATTTCCTGTACTTGCATTATGTTCACGCCATACTCTTCCTTGCCCAGCTTAAAAACAACAAATTGCAGTTCAGCCATAAAAATCCCTCCCATAGCTAATTATATCACTAAAGCCATTATTGCACAATTCTACTGTTTTTTACATTTACATCCGCAATGGTCATGATGTTCATGTCCGCAGTCATGCCCGTCCCCGGCAAATTTGATTGAATCAAGCTGGTGCCTTACCTGCCCTTTTATATATTCAATATACTTCCTTCTGAGTTCCTGCTGCTCCAGCTTCTCTTCTTCAGTAAGCCCGGACTCCCTGGACTTTTTTGACAGCTGATTTATCCTGTCTATCATTTCTCTGGTTATCATATTATATCTATCCTATCCTTAAATTTACAATATCAAGTATCTCACTGTGGAGCTTGCGCCCTTCGACAGAAAACCTCCTGCATTTATCATGGGCCTCTGACCTGACTGCTTCATCCGAAATTCCGGAAAGATTGATATTCACATTCAATATTGCCCCTTCCAGCCCTGAAAGTGCCAATAAAGCGCCTACTCCCACATCGGACACGGCGTTCCTGTTGCCGTACCTGGCAATATTCCCTTGATTTTCAAGCAGTCGGAAACAGCATTCTGCCGTCTTCATGGGAACTTGAAGTGCATAAAGGCTTGCCTCCTGCATTTTTTCCGCCCGCAGCTGATTTTGTTCTTCGGTATCCTTTGGAAGCTTTACCGCCTCCATGAATTTGTTGAAGGCTTTTGTATCCTCGTCAACCAAACCGGAAAGCTCCTTTTGAAGCGCCTTTACATTTTCGGCTTCCTCCATGAACTTCGCTTTTATTTTTTCATTCAGGCTTTCATAATTTTTTTTGCCCACTGAAAGATTCACTACCATCATAGTGAGGGCAGCCCCCAGCACCCCTGACAGCGCAGCCGTGCTTCCTCCTCCCGGGGCAGGTTCGCTGCTTGCCAGCACATCACTGTAATCCCTTAAAGTCATATCCATTAAAAGACTCATATATTCCTCCCCATATCTACTTCAAAATTCTTCCGTTCTCTACGACTGTTTTTCCGTCCTTGATAACGGTATCCACATGGTTTATGCCGAAATGGTATACTATATATTCAAGATTTGGAGCATCAAATACTACAATATCAGCTTTTTTGCCCACTTCGAGGCTTCCGGTTTCTCCTGCTCTGTCTAAGGCATAAGCTGCATTCAGAGTCATTCCTTTTATTATCTCCTCGGGAGTCATTTTCATTCCAAAGCATGCAAAGGTCATTATGGACTGAAGATTCTCGGTAGGGCATGTCCCCGGATTGTAATCGGTTGCCAGTGCCACCCTGACACCCCTGTCCATCATCTTTCGCGCCTGGGCATACTTGCCAAGCATTAAATAGAAGGAAGTTCCCGGAAGCAGCACCGCCGTAACTCCCGCTTCCGCCATTGCGGCTATTCCGGCCTCCGTTGCAGCCAGCAGATGCTCTGCAGAAACGGCGCCCAATTCCCCTGCAAGCTCCGCCCCCTGCAGAGGGACTATCTCATCTGCATGGATTTTAAGCTTGAAGCCTTGTTCTTTGCCCTTCTGCATTATGGCCCTGGACTCCCCGGGAGAAAAAACCCCCTCCTCACAGAATACATCCATAAATTCGGCAAGATTGTTTTCCCTGACATAAGGCATGACCTTATCGGCCATGAAATCTATATAGCCTTGAGTGTTTCCCTTGAATTCCTCCGGTACGGCATGGGCTCCCATATATGTTGACACTATGTCTACGGGATGGGAGTCATTAAGCTCGGCAGCCACCTCAAGGCACTTAATCTCGGTATCAAAATCAAGGCCGTAACCGCTCTTGGCTTCTACGGTAGTAGTACCGTGAAGCAGCATCTGGTCCAGGCTCTTTCCGGATTTTGCCATGAGTTCTTCCTTTGAAGCTTTCCGTGTGTTTCTAACCGTGCTAAGTATCCCTCCGCCCATTTTCAGGATTTCCAGATACGGCACTCCTTTAAGCTTCAGAGGAAGTTCCTTTTCCCTTGAGCCTCCGTGAACAAGATGGGTATGCGCGTCTATAAGCCCCGGAGTCACTGTCTTACCGGATGCATCAATAATCCTTGTTCCTGAGCCCTTGATATCCCCGGGGGCATTTCCCTCTCCCAGAGATATTATTTTTCCGTCTTTTACAGCCACATATCCGTTCTCAATTACTCCCGCGCCTTCTCCTTCGGTACAGCAGACTATTGTTGAAGCATTTATTATCAAGTCAGCTTTCATTCATATCACTCCAATTCTCCAACTGCGCTTTCCACTGCTCTTATCAAAGCTTCGGACTTAACCATCTCATCCAGCTTATTCATGTCGGTATACATTATCCTGTCCTCTTCAACAGGCGCAATCTCTTTTCTTATAAGCTTGTAAGCTTCCGAGGTACCTTTTCCGAGCCTTACATCCCCCCTGAAGCTTATGGCCTGGGAAGCTGCAAATGCTTCAATTCCCAGCACCTTCTGAACGTTGTCCAATATAACCCTGGCCTTTCTTGCGGCGGTAGTTCCCATACTCACATGATCTTCCTGGTTTGCGGAAGAAGGTATTGAATCCACACTGGCAGGATGGGCCAGAATCTTATTTTCCGACACAATGGAAGCAGCCGCATACTGGGTTATCATAAATCCTGAATTCAGCCCTCCCTTTCTTGTCAGAAAAGCAGGGAGATCATTAAGCTGAGGATTTACCAGCCTTTCAAGCCGTCTCTCCGAAACATTTGCCAGTTCGGATACTGCTATACCAAGGAAATCCATGGCAAGAGCTATAGGCTGTCCATGGAAGTTCCCGCCGGATATTACCTGGTCATCATCGGCAAATACAAGGGGGTTGTCCGTTGCCGCATTAAGCTCTATGGATACCTTTTCCTTTACATATTGCACAGCGTCTCTGCTGGCGCCGTGTATCTGGGGTATGCACCTTAATGTATACGCATCCTGCACCCTTATCTGTCCCTGGGTTGTTGTAAGCTCGCTTCCGGATACTATCCTCAGCATATTTCTTGCAGCTGCCATCTGACCCTTCTGGCCTCTTACTTCATGTACCTTCCTGTCAAAAGCTGTTGTTATTCCCTTAAGTGCTTCAAGAGTCATAGCCGCTATTATATCAGCGTTTTTCAAAAGGTTTTCGGCATCATATACGGCAAGGGCCCCTATGCCTGTCATTACCGGAGTGCCGTTTATAAGTGCAAGGCCTTCCTTGGAAGTAAGCTCAACCGTTTTAATTCCTGCCTTTTCCATAGCTTCCTTACCTGTCATCCTTACTCCCTTATAGTATGCCTCTCCCTCTCCCAGCATTACAAGAACCATATTGGCAAGAGGTGCAAGATCACCGCTGGCTCCCAGGGAACCTTT
This sequence comes from Bacillota bacterium, assembly GCA_022706825.1. Classification (GTDB taxonomy): domain Bacteria; phylum Bacillota; class Clostridia; order Lutisporales; family Lutisporaceae; genus BRH-c25. The sequence continues at coordinate 59,289 of JAKJBU010000002.1, read as the reverse complement.
TTCGGGGATCACCGGATGCACTCCCTTGTTAAGCATCTCAACCAGTGTATTTACCGTCTCCAGCCTTATACCGGAAAAACCCTTTGCCAGTGCGTTAGCCCTTAAGAGCATTATTGCCCTTACAGTCTCTTCGGTAAGCGGGTCCCCCAGGGAACAGGCATGGCTTACGATAAGATTCCTCTGAAGTGCTCTGGTATCTTCCTTTGATATGAATACATCGCTGAATTTCCCAAAGCCTGTGGTAATTCCGTATACCACCGCTTCCTTATCCACCAGGCTGTCCACATAATCTCTTGATTTCCGGATTCGTTCCACTGCCTGTTCCGACAACCCGACCCTCCGGCTGTTTCTCGCAACATCTACAACATCCTTTATAGTCAAATGCTCACCGTCAATTGACAAATGCCCCATCTCAGAATACACTCCTTTATCATTATTATCTGTCAAATACATTTTATCAGAATTATATCGTCAAAGTAAAATAAAAGATAATTATTCCCATTTGTTGAAATGAATCCTATTTTCGTCATAACGATCAGAAGGCTTCTTTTTTTCCGCAGGGTGCCCTACTGCAATTACATTCAGCGGTATCATATTCTCGGGAATCTTGAAGATTTTTCTTATGCCGTTAACCCTTTCCTCCACCGGGTATACTCCCAGCCATACCGTCCCAAGGCCTTTGCTCTGCGCCGCAATCAGTATGTTCTCGGTTGCCGCGGAACAATCCTGCGCCCAATAGCCCTTATATCTTTCGTTATCCAGTTTACCGCATACGATTATGGCCAAGGGTGCTTGCAGCAGCATTGCCGAATAGGGATGAACCTTGGTAATCTCCGTAAGCAGCTGCCTGTCATTGACAATGATAAATTCCCATGGCTGCCCGTTCCCCGCAGAGGGTGCCGCCATTGCCGCCTTCAGGAGGTCTTTCAGATCGGCATCCGATACCGGCTCGCCGGTATACTTTCTTATGCTTCTTCTTTCCAATATTGCTTTCATATAATCACTCCCTTTTAACTTTTCTCAGCGTCTTTTTCGATTTTCGCTTCTTGGATTCCTTCTTTTCTCCGGATTCCGGGGAGGCTTTATAAGGCACTTCTCCCCAAAACCTATCAGATCTTCTCTGCCGGCTGATTTCAGCGCCTTATACACCAGCCCGTAGTTTTCGGGATTCCTGTATTGTATCAATGCCCTCTGCATCGCCTTTTCCTCGGGGTCCCTGGGTACATATACAGGCTTCATAGTCCTGGGATCAAGTCCGGTATAATACATGCAGGCGGACAGTGTCCCCGGAGTCGGATAGAATTCCTGTATCTGCTCCGGGTTATAACCCATATCCCTTACATACTCGGCAAGCTCCACGGCAGCGGAAAGGTCCGAACCCGGATGTCCCGACATAAGGTAAGGCACCAGGTATTGCTCCTTCTTCAGCCTTTTGTTCATATCAAAGTATTTTTTTACGAACCTGCCGTATACTTCTTTGGACGGCTTGCCCATATACCTTAAAACCTTGTCCGACACGTGCTCGGGTGCCACCTTGAGCTGCCCGCTTATATGGTTTTCACAAAGCTCCCTCAGAAATTCATCCTTCTTGTCGGCAATAATATAGTCATATCTCAGTCCGGAGCGGACGAATACCTTTTTTACCCCGGGAAGGGATCTGAGCTTTTTAAGCAGTGCGACATAATCCTTGTGATCCACCTTGAGGTTTTTGCAGGGAGTCGGATAAAGGCACTGTCTGTTCTTGCAGACTCCGGCATTAAGCTGCTTATCGCAGGCTGCGTGCCTGAAATTGGCCGTGGGCCCTCCCACATCATGGATGTAACCCTTGAATTCAGGATCTTTAAGGAGCAGCTCCGCCTCTTCGATTATTGATTCATGGCTTCTGCTTTGCACAACCCTGCCCTGATGGAAGTTCAATGCGCAGAAGGAACAGCCTCCGAAGCATCCCCGCTGGGAAGTCAGGCTGAATTTAACTTCCTTAAGGGCAGGTATACCTCCCTGATTCTTATAAACCGGATGATACTGCCTGGTAAAAGGCAGACTGTACACATCGTCAAGCTCTGTTTCCGTCAGGGGTGCGGCGGGAGGATTCTGAACCAGGAACCTTTCCCCATGAGGCTGTATAAGTACGCGGCCCGTATGATAGTCCTGTTCCCTGTATTGAAGCATAAAGGCCCGGGCATATTTCCTTTTGCTGTCCCTAACCTCATCGAAGCTTGGTATCACAGTCGCATCCGGAATATTCCCAAGCTCCGGGGCTATATATGCAGTACCGTTTATATAGGTTATATATTTTATTTCCATACCTGATTCAAGTGCTTCCGCCACTTGTATCACGGGCTTCTCACCCATTCCGTATATCAGAAGATCCGCCCTGCTGTCGAACAATATCGACCTTCTTACCCGATCATCCCAGAAGTCATAATGGGCAAATCTTCTAAGGCTGGCTTCAATACCCCCGATTATTACGGGCACATCCTTAAAGGCCTCCCTAATCCTGTTGCAATATACGGTAACTGCCCTGTCCGGCCTTTTACCCCGTACTCCCCCGGGAGAATACAAGTCTTCTCTTCTGGGTTTTTTACCGGCAGTATAGTGATTGACCATTGAGTCCATATTTCCCGAGGACACAAGAAATGCAAGCCTCGGTCTTCCCAGAGCCTTGAAGGCATCTGTATTCCGCCAATCAGGCTGCGGGATTATGCCCACCTTGTAGCCTCTGCTTTCCAGAAGCCTGGTTATTACGGCACTGCCGAAGCTGGGATGGTCCACATAAGCATCCCCGCTTACGAATATGAAATCCAACTGCTCTATTTTTTTCCTCTGCATATCTTCCTTGGAAATAGGAAGAAAATCATCCCTGCTAATCAAGAAATCACGCCCTTGTACATTTGGATACGGATAACACTGAACACACGGATGTTTCATGGAATCGCTGCGCGATTGTACGGTTAACTTTCATATATTTTTATAGCTGCATTCGTAAATATCGATACTTACAATGTTATCGAGTATTATTTATGTAACAGAATATTTATCCCGCCGTGTCTTCTGCGGATTTCCGTGAATTCCGTGTTACCTGCTCCTCATAATCTATTTTAACTGAAATGTCGAAATCGGTGTATAAATCCTCTTTCCTCCCGCTTCCTCACTTTTTATCAAGGATATCTCCCTGATTTCAACAGTTCTGAAGTTTTGAAAATTCAACTTTTCCTCCAGCTTTTCAAAAGGTATTTTGAGTACCAGATCCTGGGCTATTGTTATATGCGGGGTATAGGCTTTTATCTCCTTTTTTATGCCCAGCTTGTACATCCCCTCATCAATGTCCGAATACAATGAGGAGAGCTTATCCAGTTCTCCTGAAAAACCCAGCCAAAGAGCATGGATGCTTCCTTTTCCGTTAAAGTACCCGATTTTATCTATGTTCAGACGGATTCTCCTGTGCTTTAAGGCTATTTCCTTAAGCGTTCTCCCTATGTCCGGTGCTTTGGCCTGCTCAATTTCGCCAAGGAACTTAAGTGTCAGGTGAAAGTTGCCCACATACTTGAATCTTCCTCTTTCCGAATTTTCCCGTACTATATGCTGTACTCCCGCAATGCTGTCCTTTATATCCCTGCTGAAGTCCGCCCCTATAAATGTCCTCATAATCAAGCCCTCCTATAGTCAAAATATCATTCCATCATTCCCAAAAGCTTTTTAAGCATAATTCCGTTTATTACAGCCTGTGCTCTGAAATGATTGTTGAAGCTGACAAAACAATTCTGAGATTGTTTGTCAAGCTCCAATATCTTATCCTTCCACTGCTCAAGCTCCCTTTCCTTATACAAATAATCATACCTTTCATATGCTTCTTTATGATCCCACCATTTCGCATCGTTCCTTCCGTGAAACCGTATATATGAGATTTCGGAAGTCCTCATTGCCCTGGTATCCAAAAGCCCCGACACAGCCGGCTCATCCACGCAGATATATCCCAGCTGGTTTGCCCGCAGAAACTCCATGGTTTCGTCGTTAACCCACCTGTTATTCCTGAATTCCACCATTAAATCAAAATCAGCAAATCTTTCTCTCAGTCCTTGTATATAGTCCATATTCTCCCTGTTAAAATGAAAAGAATAAGGGAACTGCGCCACAAGGCATCCCAGCTTCCCGGCCTGCTTCAGCACATCCACTGTCCCGGCAAAGTCCTCGTAATCCTTGTCTCCCGCATCTCTTCCGTGGGTCATGGACTGATGGAGCTTAACGGTGAAAATAAAGTTGTCTCCCGTCTTCTTCTGCATATTATAGAACATAAAGGAATTGGGTATCTTGTAATAAGTGGAATTAATCTCCGTAAAATCAAAAAAGCGCGAATAAATACCCAATAAATCCCCGGCCTTGGCCCCGGCCGGATAAAATGTCCCTATCCAATCCTTGTAGCTGTATCCCGAAGTTCCCACATGTATCATAATACCCCTGCCCCCATGAATTGTTTCAGCAATGAAAAAAGTATGCAGCCAACCATGTAAATCGTATATTGGTGCATACCTTTATTGTACTATTGCTGTAATAAATAGGCTACATCGTTTTTATCTTTTTTTCAAATCCGCTGCTCTCAATACCTCGCTGTAGATTTCGTCCTCGGTTTTGCCCTCGGCATTAATTACCTTTGTAGTTGTCATCACATCTTCCATGCCCATGAAATTGGAATCCGCACCTGTTACGACAATGGCATCGAATTTGTTCAGGTTCCCGGGGGATTCCTTGGTATTGTCCTCCAGCACTTCCACAGTGCAATCCCTGCTTTCCAGATATCTCCTGACGTTGCTCAAGGGCTTTTCTATTCCTACCTTGTTCATATCAATACCTCCATATATTTCTTCATAATATATTCTCCGCTAAATATTTACTTTTTATTCGATATCTTCTAGTGCCCTGAAATACATCATTTAATGCAATAGTCCCAAAACTTTGATAATTTTGGGACTGTACATTCGGGCAAATTTAGTCTAAAATGGATTTTGAGCATATTAAAAAATAGATAATTTTGACTCCATTGCTGATTTCAACCTGTATATTTAATGATGCAGCTTGAAATTTTTGTTTCTATAAGAATTTTAAAGCATTATAATGTCAAAGGATGATTCATTTGAAAAAAGCACTGGTGAAAAACAAAATAAACTATACTACCTTCATGTTTATTCCCGAGAGTCAATCCAACGTAAAATCCTTCAGGACTCCGGCATGGTTCCCCGGATTTGTTTCCATATCCATTGCACTGCTTATTATAACGTCCGGAATAAGTTTTTATGCATTATCCGCACTCAAGCTTCAATATGATGCCAGTAGAAAAGAAATATCAAAGCTTACAACCATCAACGCTTCCCAGAAGATTGAAATTGAGAATCTGCAGAGAAGTTCCGAAGAAGTACAAAAGCAATTGGCCGAAAATTTCAGAATGCTGGATGAGGTCAAAAAAGCGGTGGGTATTAATCCCTCCCCTGAGGAAGGCATCGAGATCAAACTCGTTTCTCCGGAAATCAGTTCTCCCGTAAGCTTGTTAACAGAAAAATCAGACCAAGATATGTCCTTGAAGCTAGCAAGCATTGAGGCTGACTTTGCATCTTTAACCGATAAAATTGCAATTCAAAAAAAGACAATAGCTGATTCCATAGATCCGATAAAAAAACAGCTTGCATATTTAATGGCCAAGCCCTCCGTCAAACCTGTGACCGCCTCAATAACTGCAAGCTTTGGCTATAGGAAAAACCCCTTTACCAGCAGGGGCAGCGAATTCCACAAGGGAATTGACTTTGCGGCCTCCTACGGACAGACTGTTTCAGCAACCGGTGATGGTATAGTATCCTTCGCAGGCTGGAATGCCGGCTATGGAAGAATGGTGATAATATCCCACGGATATGGCCTCACTACCCTGTATGCCCACAATTCAAAGCTGTTGGTCAAGCAGGGAGACAAGGTCAAGAAGGGACAAGCCATTGCAAAGGTAGGCAATACAGGCAGAAGCACCGGAACCCATCTTCACTATGAAGTAAAGCTGAATGGAAAAAACGTCAATCCCGCAAACTATTTTAACTGATCAGAAGCATTGGATTATGGAGATTGGAGGTAGTAAAATGTTTGGCTCAGGCAAAAAATCAATAAACAGTGAAAGAGTAGATACAATTATAGGCCGCGGAACAATATTTGAAGGTACTGTAAACGCAGACGGTACTGTAAGGCTGGACGGCAAAGTGCTTGGAGGCCTTAATATATCCGGCAACCTGATTGTCGGAGAAGAAGGTGCTGTCAAAGGCAACGTAAAGACCGAAAATGCATTTGTTGCCGGAGTCATAGAAGGCAACGTAATTGCAACCTCTCAACTTCATATTACCCATACTGCAAAGCTTGTAGGCGATATCACAGTAAAAAACGTCATTATCGATGAAGGTGCCATATTCATAGGCAACTGCAAGATAATAACCGATAACACATAGGAACAGCGGAAGGACAGGGCGCCCCCCTGTCCTTCATTTATTCACTGCATAAGAAATTTATACAGCATTGCTTACTACCGCAACAATCCTGTCAAGAGGTATATCCGTTACAGAGCCTACCGAACGCACATTGCTAAAGCCTCCGCTGCAGCCGATTGTAGGACAGCATGGACTATGACATGCATTGCCAAGAGCACATCCCGGAGCCGGCCCTATGTGGGTTACAAGCCTGACGAAGCATTGGTTTACAGCAAGTATTACACCTGTAAAACCGCAGCCTGACTGGCCTCCGCTTGTAGTGAATATTGTTACAGTCTCTCCTATAAGGTCTGAGAGTAAGTCAAAGAAATTGCCGTTAAAATTTCCGCCATAACCAATTCCATTTGCCATTGTTACACCCCCTTTCACATAATTGGGTTTCTGACTTTCCCAATTCCATAATATGTACATGCATTTATTTGGTGACAGCCTGTATAAACAAAAAGTTCAGAGTAATAGGAAGGACAGGTTACTTACCCTGCCCTTCGATACAGCTTGCTAAATGGCATTACGTACAACTGCGGCAATCCTGTCAAGGGGAATATCCGTTACCGATCCTACCGTTCTCACATTGCCATAGCTGCCGTAACCTCCGTCGGGTACTCCGCAGCAGCTGCCCAATGCACAGCTCGGAGCCGCTCCTATATGGGTAATAAGCCTGACAAAACATGGATTTACAGCCAGTACTACTCCCGTAAAGCCGCATCCTGACAGGCCTCCGCTTGTAGTAAATATTGTAACAGTCTCTCCAATGCTATCCTGAAGAAGATCAAAGTTTCCGCCTCCAAAAGCATTGCCTGCTACTCCGTCAACCATATTTACACCTCCTTTCAAGAACAAATCTCGTTATATAGCTGTGCCATTGTTAAAACCGAAAGTTCTTCCAAAACCGCCGAAAGCGATTATTGCAAGTATTATTATGAAGAAGAAGTTTTTCTCCCTGCCCAAGGTTGTACATGATGCTAAGAGCACAAACAACAGAAGCAGCAAGAGGAATCCGTTACCCTTGCACTTATCTAAGATCGGACTTACTGACGCAGGAGCACCGCATCCGCATCCGGTTGAGCCTAATCCGTTTGCCATGATGTCACCCCCTTTCTCAATTCTATTTTATGTACATGCGTATATTTGGTGACAAGTTTCCCGCTTAAAGCATGAAAGCGGGCATTAAAGCCCCCTTCCATGCTTGAGGTGAGTTATGGCATCTGGGTCAGGACTGTATGGTTGACACCCTTTCCCAATTCCATAATATGTACATGCATTAATTTGGTGACAACAAAAAATCCGGGACACGGGGACGGGGACACGGGGACGTTTCGCGTGTCCCCGTCCCCATGTCCCCCTGTCGTTACAGTTTAATAATCATTACCACCGAATCCGAAGGTTCTTCCAAAACCGCCAAAAGCGATTATAGCAAGTACTATGATAAAGATAAAGTTTTTCTCTCTGCCCAAAGTTGTGCATGATGCTAAGAGCACAAACAACAGAAGCAGTAAGAGGAATCCATTGTTTTTGCATAAGTCCATAATCGGACTTACTGCTGTGGGAGCGCCGCATCCACATCCGGTTGAGCCTAATCCGTTTGCCATATTTTCACCTCCCCTCATTATAATTTTTGTATCTTATATGGCAAACCCGCCAAGGCGAAAGCCAGGCAAGATACCCGGGACCAGGAAGATTATCAATATAATAATCCAAATCCAGCTAAATCCTCCGAACAAGCCTCCGGCACCGGTACACCCCTTGAATCCAAGCCGTGGAAGTACAAATATCAAAAGCAATATTATCCAAATCCATGCATTGCTGAATCCAAAAAAACCTCCGACAGGCGCCGGCGATGCCCCACACCCTGCGGCTGTGACCGGATTGGCCACTCCAAATCCGCTTGCCACAGTTCAAACCCCCTCCCGGATAATTATAGGTTGTTCACCTTTCCACTTATATACTATGTACACATGAATGTTTGGTTACATTTTTTTACCGTTGGCTTTCTAAAATATATGTATTAATTCGAACATATGTTCGTATAATATTCTAAGAAATATCCTTTATTCTTATGAATTAACCAGATAAATCGGCAGAATTTACTTATACAATGCTACAGCGAAGTTTCTGAACAGGCAAAAACATGCTAATATTAAAGCACATAAAAAGAAGAATGCGACATAGCTATCAGTTTGCGGTCATACTTCCAGAGCATAACCTTGTATCCCGACTCGCACGGTATTAGCTTTGGGCAGAATCAGAGCTTGATACTTGTAAAATCCTGACGCACATAAACCCAACCTCCTGTTGGTATGTGCTGGATTTACCTCACGTAAATCCCACGGATTTTACTGCGCATCTTCTCTCGATTCTGTTGCCCAAAGCCAATAAGTGCTCGCTGTTATACAAGGATAGTGCTCTGCAGGATGCATAGTAAGAAAAAGCTTGTATATAAAAGAATTGCAAATACCGACGTGGGGAAGATATCTTCGACGAAACCTTCCACCTGACCCCGGAACGGGAATACCTCCAGGCAAAATAACCAGACGGGCCCGCAGAGATGGGACCTTCGCCAGTGATTTTGCTGGCTTTGGAAGGTGAGGAGAACATACTTCCCCTACAGTCGGAGTACTTTACAAACCTGTATATATTGCGCAATTTTCTTCTATTCTGCACAATAAGAAAATTATTTCATATAGGGGGTGAACTAAATGAAGATGCTCAGAAAGCCTGTTGAGGCAATAGTACTTTTTGATCTGGAAGGCAATCCTGTACCTGTAAGGTTCAGGTATCTTGATGACAGATCGGAGTTGATCACGGTAAAAGTAGACCGGGTAATAAAAAGAGAGCTTGACAAGTTTGCCGGCAACAGGATGCTCAAGTTTACCTGCCAGACACGCATCGGCAATCAGATCAAACCCTTTGAACTCAGATTTGAAATAGATACTTCAAGATGGTATATATATAAGATTTAACTGTCTTTCACAGTATGCTGCTCATTACGGGATAGTCTTCTCCCCCTGACCCTCCGGACATGGGGGCAAACTCCCCGTCGGCAAATATGGCCCTCATTACGGAATCATTCCCATACCTGCCTCTTATAATATCCATGGCACTGTCCAGCGCCTGCTTCTTGTATTTGCACTGCCGGTCAAATATTGAGGCCTGCATAAACTCGTCGCTGCACAAATCCGTCACTCTTACCCCCAGATGCCTTATTTTTTCATTTCCCCAGCATTCGTCGAACAGTTCCCTTACGGTTTCGAATATATCCATCGTTATATTGGTGTGAGCCATAAGCTTTCTTTGATGGGAATAAAAATTAAGCTCCGCTGTCCTTATCTCCACCGATACTACCCGGCAGCAGGATCTGGCAGCCCTGAGCCTTAATGAAACAGATTCCGTCAGGGATAATAATACCTTGTGGGCAATCTGCCTTTCAGTTACGTCAAACTTTATAGTGGTGCTGTTGCCGATTCCCTTCATCTGCAGGTAATACCCCTGGTGTACCGGTGATTCATCAATGCCATTCGCATAGCACCATATCAGATTGCCGAAGGATTTCAGCCTGCCGTACAGGAATTTTTTGTCTGCCCTGGCCAAGTCTCCTATTGTGGTTATATTCATTTCCATAAGCTTCTTCCTGGTCTGCCTGCCTACCATAAATAAATCGCCTACGGGCAGCGGCCACATTTTGCTCTCTATCTCGTCAGGAAACAAAGTATGGATCATATCGGGCTTTTTTAAATCTCCTGCAACCTTTGCAGTAAGCTTATTTGCTCCTATCCCTATATTGACGGTGAAGCCCAATTCCTTTTTGATTCTCTCCTTTATCAAATGTGCAGCGGCAACTGCATCTCCGAAGTGAGGTTCCATTCCCGTATAATCCAAAAACAATTCATCTATGGAGAATCTCTGCAATCTGGGAGAATACTCTTTCAGGGTTTCATACAGTATATTGCTGCATTTCATGTAAAGGTTATAGTCAGGAGGTACCACTACAAGCCCGGGGCACTTCTGCCTGGCCTGCCACAGCACCTCCCCGGTTGTTATTCCGAACTTTTTGGCAGATATGCTTTTCGCCAGCACTATACCTCTCCGGTCAGCCTGGGAGCCTCCCACTACCGAAGGTATTTCCCTAAGGTCAAGGGTATCCCCCTTCTGCAAATTGTATACAGCCTGCCAGGATAAAAAAGCCGAATTCACATCAATATGCATTATGGTTCTCATACCGACTCCGCCTTCCCTGCAATCAAAAATCCCCATATATTATACGAACGTATGTTCGATTTAATTATAGCATCTTTTGACATGGAAGGGAAGTATTTCTGAGTCCGGTCCTATTTAAAAAGTTTAATGGAAACAAGTTCAGAAGGAACAGGGAATGTATTCCTGCTCCAGCATAGACATTATCACCATGGAGCGGTAGCTGTCCCCATGTTTCTTGCAATCCCTAAGCAATCCTTCCTGTACAAAACCTTCACTTCTGTAAAGGCCTATCGCTTTTTCGTTGTCGGTAAACGCATCCAGCCACAGCCTATGGCATTTCAACACCTCAAAGCAGTATTTTTTTATAAACCTTACGCTTGTCCGCCCATATCCCTTTCCCTTGTCGCTTATAACCATGCGCCTGAACTCTACGGCACTGTCCTCTCCCCCGATCCCTGAAAGCAATATGTAACCCACCAGCTTCCGTCCGGCGGAGCTAAATACGGATATATGCATTTCATCCTCACTGTTCATGGCTTTCATGTGCCTTTCCTTCGGCCATATAAACACAAAATCGCTGTTAGCCTTCTCAATATCAAGTATCAGGTCGAGATATTCCGAACCGGTAAGGCAAAACACAAGCCCGCCCATTTCCATAATCATATTTTTCATAAGCCGTTCCCCCCTCAGGTTTATTTTATAATATGTCAATAACATATCCAAGGGGACACGGGGACGTTTCTCCGAGGACATGGGGACGTTTCTCCTGTCCCGCTGAAAGCGGGACAGGAGAAACGTCCCCATGTCCTCGCGTCCCCGTGTCCTCACATATATTTATCTGTTAATGGCCTTGTCGAATCTCTCCATTACCATATTCTCACCCATAACCTGCATAATCTCATAAAGGTCGGGAGTATTCCTCCTGTTGGTAACAGCTACTCTGATAATTCCCGTAACATCACCCACATGGCCTTTATAGGCCCCCGGATTTTTCTTGAAGGTCTTCACATCCTTGGAGTACCCCATTACCTCGCAGAATTCCTTTACTCTGTCAAACCACATATCCTTGCTGTCGGAATGGTTATAAACCTTTGCATATTCCCTTATAAGCCTGTTAACCTCATCGGCAGGTATTGTGTCGGGAAAATTATATCCCTCTGCCGCATCCCGGGTAAACAGCTCATCAAAGAAATAGAATATATTCGGTTTCACATCCAGCCATTTTGCGATGTCTTTTCTGGGCTTTTCGCCGCCTCTGTCTATACTGAAAATTCTTTTTGCATACTTCTCATCTCTTGACAGAAGGGCCCAAAGCTCAGAGTCATATTCCTCAGCCCATTCCAGGGACATATTATAGACCTCTTCTGCAGTCATCCCGGCAACAATATCCTTGCTCATATCCGTAAGCTTGACTATATCAAACATAGCACCGCTTACACTCATTCTTTCCAGCTCAATTTTGAAGCTGGTATTGGGGGACTCGGGGTTTTCCCTTCTCCAATCCTCAAAATTAGAATTTATCAGGTTCACAAGGTATTCAATTACGGAAATGCCTGGGAAGCCCTGCTCATGATAAAAGCTTACATCCGCCTCCGGGTCCTTTCTCTTACTGAGCTTTCTTTTAGAGGAACCTTCCATCTTCATTATCGGGGAGATATGCGCAAAATACGGCTTTTCCCATTCAAGCATTTCAAAAAGCTGCACATGCAAAGGAGCCGAAGGCAGCCATTCATCGCCCCTTGTTACATGAGTGGTCCTCATCAGGTGGTCGTCAACCACATGGGCGAAATGATAAGTGGGAAGCCCGTCGGACTTCAGAAGTACAATATCCTGGAAATTTTCCGGCATTTCCACATCGCCCTTTATGAGATCCTTGAAAACAAACCTGCTGTCAGGATTGTCGGGTGCTTTTACACGCAGTACGAAGGGCTTGCCCCGGGAAAGCTCTTCCCTTACCTGCTCCAGTGTGGAATTCCTATGCACGGCGTATTCTCCGTAATAACCGGGGGTTTCCTTCTTCTCTTCCTGTTGGGCTCTTATCTTATCCAAGTCTTCCTCAGAGCAGAAGCAGGGATATGCGAGCCCTTTTTCCACCAAACGTTTTGCAAAAGTCTTGTATATTTCCATTCTTTCACTTTGCTTATATGGGCCGTAGCTGCCCTTCTCATCGTCTACGTCTGTTACTCCTTCATCAAAGCTGATGCCGAACCTGGAGAGGGCTCTTATAATATTGGAAACTCCGCCTTCCACCTCACGCTTTTTATCCGTATCCTCAACTCTCAGGAAAAATACTCCGTTGCTCTGATGGGCAAGCCTCTCCGATACAAGAGATGCATATAAGCTTCCCATGTGCACGTAGCCTGTAGGGCTGGGGGCAAACCTGGTTACCTTTGCTCCTTCAGGCAGCTGCCTTTTTGGATATAACACCTCGTAGTATTCCGGTGTCTTTTGGATATCAGGAAATAACAAATCCGCCAATTCCCTGTTTTGTGTCAAATTATGCATTATAACAAACCGCCTTTCGTTAGTAGTGTTTCCCTAAGGCTGCGGGCATTCTTGCCCTGTCAGCTTTGAGGCCCATTTCTGAGCCTTATAAAGTATCCTTTCCTCATCAAGAGTGACAAGGTGTCCGCTTTCCATTACCAAATTTCCGTCAATTATAACCGTCTCCACGTCAGCGGAGTTCCCGGAATAAACGATTGCGGATTTTATATTATGCTTCGGATAATAGTGGGCTCTCTCGGTATTAAGAACTATCAGGTCTGCAGCCTTTCCCGCCTCGATGCTGCCAAGGTTTTCAAATCCCAGGGCCTTTGCACCCTTCAAAGTTGCCATTCTAATAACGGCCTCCGCCGGCAGAACCGTAGGATCATTAGTATATATTTTCTGCAAATACGCTGCCAGCCTCATTTCTTCCAACATGTCCAGGTTATTGTTGCTGGAAGCTCCGTCAGTTCCCAGGCATACATTTATGCCTTTCTCCAGCATCTTTGCAACCGGCGCTATTCCGCTTGCCAGCTTCATATTGCTTCCCGGATTATGTACCACATTTACCCTGCGGGAAGCTAAAATTCCAATGTCGTCGTCATCAACTGCCACGCAGTGTGCCGCTACCGTCCTGTCATTCAGAAGCCCCAGATCCTCAAGGTACTTCACCGGTGACCGTCCGAATTTTTCAATGCAGGTACTCACCTCTTCCTTTGTCTCCGAAAGATGTATCTGCACAGGTATCTCTTGTTCCAGAGACTTTGCCGCCACCTTCCTCAAATATGCCTCCGAACAGGTATATACAGAATGGGGGGCCAGCATCACCTTTATCCGGCCATTATAGCTGTTATGAAACTTCCGGAACAGCTCATCACTTTCCTTAAGCCTGTAATCCGGCTCTTCTTCCCCTGATTCCCCCTGAAGCCCCCTGGAGAGCACAGCCCTCATCCCGGATTCGGCAGCCGCACGGGCGGTGCTTTCCATAAAGAAGTACATATCGGCAAAGGTTGTTGTCCCGCTTTTTATCATCTCAACCATGGCAAGAAGGCTTCCCCAATACACCGATTCATCGGTCTGCTTGTCTTCCAGGGGAAATATTTTTGTAAAAAGCCAATCCATAAGCTTCATATCATCGGCATAATTCCTGAACATTGTCATTGCCAGATGGTTATGGGCATTTACAAAACCGGGCATAACCGTCCTGCCCTTGCAATCAATAACCTTTGAATATTCTGCTTCAATACACCCATTGCCTTCCCCTATGAAGTCAATCCGATTATCCCGTATTCCGATACTGCCTTCCGGTATTACGTCATCATTATCATTAAGGGTTACAATCTGTGCGTTTTTTAACAATATATCCATGTGCTACTCTCCCCAGCCTCTAAGATATTCTTCCTGCTCCTTTGTAAGCTTATCTATCATTATTCCCAGAGCATTAAGCTTCATATCGGCAACTTTTCTGTCTATTTCCTCCGGTACTTTATATACCCTGTTCTCAAGCTTTTCCTTGTTAAGGCTGATATATCTTGCAGTAAGAGCCTGAAGTGCAAAGCTCATATCCATTATCTCGGCAGGATGTCCGTCTCCGGCGGCAAGGTTCACAAGCCTTCCCTCCGCCAGCAGGTTTATTATCCTTCCGTCCTCCATGACATATCCCATTATATTGTTTCTCATTGGTTTTTTCCCGCAGCTGAGGGTTTCCAAATCGGGCTTCCAGATCTCAACGTCGAAATGGCCGGCGTTGGCCAGTACAACTCCGTTCTTCATGGCCTTGTAGTGCTTTTCTGTGATGACCTTTGCGCAGCCTGTGACAGTTATAAAGAAATCCCCTATGGATGCCGCTTCATCTACGGACATCACCTGAAAACCGTCCATATACGCCTCTATAGCCTTTATAGGGTCAATTTCACATACCGTTACATTGGCGCCAAGGCCCTTGGCTTTCATAGCCACACCCTTGCCGCACCATCCATAGCCTATTACCACCGCGTTCTTTCCGGCAACTATAAGATTGGTGGTCCTCATTATTCCGTCCCATACCGACTGGCCTGTACCGTACCTGTTGTCAAACAAGTATTTGCAGTAAGCATCATTGACAGAAATCATGGGAAATCTGAGAAGGCCCTCTCTTTCCCTGGCCTTAAGCCTCAATACTCCCGTAGTTGTTTCCTCGCTGCCTCCCAATATATCAGGCAGCAGTTCCTGCCTTTCGCCATGCAGAAGATGCACCAGGTCGCCCCCGTCATCTATGACTATATTGGGTCCTATATCCAAAGCCGCGTTCAGATGATGGTTATACTCCTCAGGAGTGGCATTATACCAGGCATATACATTAAGCCCATCCTCTACCAGCGCTGCCGCAACATCATCCTGGGTGGAGAGGGGGTTGCTTCCTGTTACGAAAACTTCTGCGCCGCCCGCTTTCAATACCTTGGAAAGATATGCAGTCTTTGCTTCAAGGTGTATTGACATAGCTATTTTCTTACCTGCAAAGGGCTGCTCTTCTATAAATTCCTTCTCTATAGCAGACAGTACAGGCATATGGCCTTTTACCCATTCTATTTTCCTATGGCCTGACTCAGCCGAGCTAATATCTCTGATTATACTCTCTCTCATTCTTAAACCTCCCTATCTCGCACCCCGTACCCCGTACCCCGTGCCCGTATCTATACTCTGCGTTCCTGATCGCAATCGTCGAACTCCTCGGCAATTTTTGCAAACTTTTCTATCTTCTTCTGTACCAAATGGAATATCGTATTTTCAGGATAGTTTCCGTTCTCATCCCTGGTTCCTGCAGGTACATCGGTAAGAATTTCTATTCCCTCCTCTATGCTCTTCACAGGATATATGTGAAACATACCTTCCCTGACGGCTTCTATAACCTCATCCTTCAACATAAGATTATCAACATTCTGCCAAGGTATCATTACTCCTTCATTCCCTTTAAGGCCTCTGGTTTTGCAGGTCTGGAAAAAGCCTTCTATCTTTTCATTAACACCGCCTATGGGCTGTATCTCACCTTTCTGGTTAACCGATCCTGTAACAGCTATATATTGCTTTACAGGCAGCTCCGACAGGCTCGACAGCAGGGCATACAATTCGGTGCTGGATGCGCTGTCCCCCTCAACGCCTTCATAAAGCTGCTCAAAGCATATGCTTGCCGAAATTGTAAGGGGAAAATCCTGCGCAAACTTGTCTCCCAGGTATCCGGTAAGTATCAGCACCCCTTTATCATGGATGCTTCCGCTCATTTCAACTTCCCGTTCAATATTTACTATACCTTTCTCTCCGGCATAGGCGGCTGCCGTTATCCTGCTTGGCTTCCCAAAGGTGTAATCGCCGAAGTTCATTACCGAGAGTCCGTTGACCTGCCCTACAACCTTCTCTTCCGTAGAAATAAGCACTACCCCCGTATCAATCAGCTCCTGCATCTTTTCTTCTATCCTGCTTGAACGGTACCACTTCTGCTCAATTGCCTTTTTTACACTGCTGCCCGTTACTTTCTGTTCTCCTGCTATTCTTGCCCAGGCATCAGCCTCATATAATACTTCAATTATATCGTTGAATCTTGTAGAAAGCTTGTATTTATGCTCTGCCAACCTCCTGCTGTATTCTATCACGGCTGCCACGGCGGTTCTGTCAAAGTGCATAAGCCCGTTTTCCTCACAGTGAGATCTAATAAAGCTTGCATATTTTAAGCAGTTTTCCTTGTCACTGCTCATGTCTGTGTCAAAATCCGCCTTGATTTTAAAAAGCTTTCTGAAGTCCTCATCATGGGTGTAAAGTATTTGATATACATAGGAGCTTCCTATAAGAATAATCTTTACGTTCAATGGTATGGGCTCCGGTTTTATACCTCCGGATACAATACCTGACATGGAAAATATATTTTCAATAGTTATGTTTCCTGTTTTTATGGATCTTTTTATTCCTTCCCAGCTCTCAGGATTTCTCATCAAGTCGGACATATTGATTATTATATAGCCCCCATTGGCCTGATGAAGTGACCCTGACTTTATCTTGGTAAAATCTGTTGTGACTACCCCCATATTGCTTTCATATTCAATTTTACCCAACAGGTTATCATATTTGGGGTTTGATTCCAAAATGACGGGAGCGCCCTTTGTATCCCTGTTGTCTACTACCAGGTTGACCTGATACTTTATTGTGAAATCCTTTTCCCTGATTCTTTCCACCAGGTCAAGGGGTTCAGCCTTGCCGGCCTCCAAATATCTGAAATCCTCCACATTATGTATTATGTCCCGCTGAACAGCCTGAAGGTATTCAATTATATTCTTGTGCTTTTCGTACTTTTCCTTCAGCTCCATTATCGGCTGTTCCACTGCAAGAAGCGCTATTTTTGTTTCCAACTGGTCAATCTTGTCTCTGGCGGCTTTCTCTATTTCCTTCATCCGCTTCAGCGTCTCCATTAGTTTTCCCTGAACCATGAAGGAATTATCCTCTATCTTCTTTCTTTCCTCAGGAGATATCTCTATATAGTCTTTGTCGTCCATTGGCTTTCCGTCCCGGAGGGGGATGGTCATAAGCCCGTGCTCGCTCTTTCTTATAACGAAGCCCTGCTCTCTTGCAAAAGTATTGAAGGCCTCCATATATTCGGAGCTTTTCGCCTGATACTCCTGTATAATCTGACCCTTCTGCTTTTCATATTCTTCCCCTTCAAAAGCCTGGGGAACCTTTATCTTAAGATCCTTTAAGAGCCTTTTCATATCTCTTTGAAGCTTGTACCCCATTCCGGCCGGCAGGTTTATACACTTAGGTTTGTCAGGATTCTTGAAATTATATACATAGCACCAATCATCAGGTATGCTTTCATTTGCGGCTATCCTGCTTACTATGGACCTGGTATAGCTGCTCCTTCCGGTGCCTGTTATTCCGGAGACATATATATTATAGCCGGGCCTTTTGATTGCAAGCCCGAACTCCATTGCTGCAGCAGCCCTGCTCTGTCCGATAATACCATTTAACGGATCCAGGTCCGCTGTGGTTTCAAACTCAAATAAGCCGCAGTCAATTTTGTTGCTCAGTTCCTCCGGGGCCAATTCTCTAAATTTGCTCATTCAGCACTCTCCTCTCAACTTTAATACATTCTATATGTTTTGCAATAAACATTTTACATTGAAATTCAAATATTGCAAAACATTTTCCTTGATTTCATAGGTTACATAATTCTTCCTTGCAGCTTCTTTATTGCAACCTATATAGATAGCTATTTTAACTTTGCATCATAGAATGCAAGGGCTATGAATTTGGGGATCCTCAGGACTCTTATAATTCTCCTGGGCTCCTTCACAAGCCTGTAAAACCACTCCAACCCGGCTTTCTGATAAAACTCGGGAGCCCTTTTCACTTTGCCCGCAAGCACATCCAGACTTCCTCCCACCCCCATGGCAATCTTTACTTTCAGCTTATCGCTGTGCTTATATATGAATTTCTCCTGCTTCGGGGCACCTAATGCCGCTAAAAGAATGTCTGCCTTGCTGTTGTTTATCTCATTTACAATATTATTTTCTGAATCTTCTTCGAAATAACCGTTTCGTGTTCCCGCTATCCTCAGGTTCCCATAACTCTCGGTAAGCTTTATGGCAGCCTCTTCAGCCACACCTTCCCTGCCTCCCAGAAGATAAACGCTATTGCCCCGGGAATCGGCCATATCCATAAGCCTCATCATCAGGTCAAAGCCTGCGACCCTCTCTTTTACAGGAGTGCCATAAAACCTTGAAGCAATTACTACTCCTATTCCATCCGGAACTACAAGATGGCCGCTGTTTAAAATACTCTCGAACTCCCTATCCCTGACTGCCGTAAGCAAAATCTCGCTGTTGGGGGTAAAAACCATGCTGCATCTGTCGGTTTCAAGAAATTCTTCCATTAAAGCCGCCGCTTCATCCATATTTACATTATCAATTTTTATTCCTACTACTTCTACCCCGCCGTTCATAAGCCACCCATCCTTAAACCCAATATTCATATCTGGTAAATATTATATCATATTATCAAATCATAAAAACAGTGATATAATGTAGATGCAATAAGCTATATGTCAAATTTTTGCCCGGATAGGTTTTTGCAGGTGTGCAAAAACCCTCATTAAAATCTTGTTATAAGGGGTCGAATGTATTGGAAAAAATATTAATAGAGGGCTCCCAGAAGCTTACCGGTGAGGTCAGCATCAGCGGAGCCAAAAACGCAGCAGTGGCAATACTGCCTGCTACAATTCTTGCAGGCTCAGCCTGCACTATAAAAAACCTTCCCATGGTAAAGGATGTTACTTATCTGAGGGACATGCTTATACAAATGGGCGGGAAAATACATATACTTGACAATGATAAAATAAAAATAGACACTTCGGGAATCGTCACCCATAAAATAGACCTGGAGCTGGCAAAAAAAATGAGGGCTTCGTATTATTTCCTGGGTGCCCTTCTTGGCAGGTTCAAAAGAGCCGAGGTTCCCTTCCCGGGAGGCTGTGATATAGGAGTAAGGCCTGTGGATCTTCATATTAAGGGCCTTGAGGCTCTCGGGGCCAAAATCAAAATTTCCCACGGCCTTATAAAAGCAAAAACCGATGAGCTGAAGGGTGCAAGAATATATCTTGATGTGGTAAGCGTAGGAGCCACTATCAACATAATGCTTGCCGCCTGTATGGCAAAAGGCACTACTACTATAGAGAACGCAGCAAAGGAGCCGTATATAGTAGATACTGCCAACTTCCTCAATGCCTTGGGAGCCAATATCAAGGGCGCGGGCACCGATATCATTAAAATCAAAGGTGTTGAATCCCTGGGAGGCTGCGAGTACAGCGTGATACCCGATCAGATGGAAGCAGGAACCTATATGATAGCCACTGCCGCTACCAGAGGCGATGTTCTTATCAAAAATATTATCCCCACTCACCTTGATGCAGTTTCTGCAAAGCTCAGGGAAATGGGTGTGGAAATTACGGAATACGAAGATTCCATAAGAGTTAAAGCCCCCGCAAGAACAAAAGCGGTTAATATTAAAACAATGCCCTATCCGGGTTTCCCTACGGACATGCAGCAGCCTATGAGCGTACTGCTTTCTGTTTCCGAGGGCACCGGGATCGTGACAGAAAGCATATTTGAGTCCCGGTTCAAGTACTTTGATGAGCTGAAAAGAATGGGGGCAAAAATAAAAATCGAAGGCAGGGTAGCCGTAATAGAAGGAGTCTCAAAGCTAACTGGTGCTCCCGTTTATGCCACCGATCTGAGAGCAGGGGCGGCAATGGTTGTTGCAGGCCTTACTGCTGAAGGAAAGACTACCATAAGCAATATCAGCTATATTGACAGAGGTTATGAAAGATTGGAGGAAAAGCTTATAAACCTTGGTGCAAAAATTAGGCGCATCGAGGAAAAGTAGGAGGTATATATTTGAAGCTAAAACGAAGTTTATCAATACTGCTTATTTTCTGTTTTTTCATTGCTATTTTAATGCCCGGTACCGCAGCGGCGGCAGCACCGGACACCAAAATACCCAGTGCTTTCTGGAGCTTGGTTACGCCTTACCAAAATGCTTTGAATACCAACGACCTGAATAATATTATTGTTTATGGCAATAAAATAATAGAGCTGTTCAATGGAATGGAAGAAACCCAACAAGTGCTGGAAATCATAACTCCACGCCTGGAACAAGTTGCAAAAGCTTACGAAGCCCTTGGAAAATTCGACTTAGCCGTTGAATATTTCAGCAGGTACATCCCCAAGGCTGAAAAGCTGGGCTGGAAGGATGGAGTAACTTATGCAAAATCAAAAATCAATACACTGGGATTTGATATTGAGCTTTATGCAAAAACCACAAACCTGGAAAAGAGCGTTTACTTCGGTTCAAAATATGAACCCAGGTCAGGGGTATATTTTGGCAGCAATTATGATACAGACCCGCGGATAGGGGCTTATCGCTGGGATGATATCAAAAACTATTTTCCCAGGAAGAATACCGCTTACCTTACATACCTGCATTGGAACGAGGACATCAAGTCCTTTGACCGTTATTTTATGGATGCAACAGCAAACAATATAGCCCTTCAACTGGCCTGGAATATTGAAGATTCAGAAATTGACAATGTACTTAAAAGCATAAAAAGCTATGATTCATATATAAGAGCCACGGCAGATTACCTGGGAAAGCTTAAGATACCCGTATTCCTCAGATTTGCCGGTGAAATGAATATAAAAGACAACTGCAAGGATTCTAATTCATTTATAGCGGCCTTCAGGTATGTTTCCGAAATTATGAGGTCCAAGGCTCCCAACGTGGCTATGGTATGGTCCCCCAATGATGTTTCCGCCAAGGGCCGCACCTATGACCAATACTATCCCGGTGATGAGTACGTGGACTGGATAGGGATAAGCACATATACACAGCGTTACTTTCAGGGCAAAAAGGATTGGGGAAGCCTTCAGGACACTAATGACAGTGTATATATGACCGGAAATTATGCAAATCCCCTGGCCAAGATAAAGCCGATTATGGATGCTTACGGCACAAAAAAACCCATAATGATTTCCGAAACAGGGGTAGGCCATTACGCAAAGCTTGCTGGGGAAGATTTGTCTCCCTGGGCAAAAGTGCAGCTGAGACGGCTGTACACGTATGGCCCCATGATATATCCAGAGCTAAAGGGCATATACTATTTCAATGCCAATAATGATATAATCACCAAATACGATGACTATTCATTATATGGGAATTCAGCATTTAACGAACTTTATAATGAATTGGTAAACAGCGGCAATTTTATATCGTCTATCAATGGCAATCCGGGCTTCAGATATGAAAAGGTTACTGACTACAGTATCTCCGGCCTCAAGCTTGAGCTTTCAACCTACACTGTCGTCCCAAAGGTTCTAAACCCCACGGTGCAATACAAGCTTGACGGAAATGTCCATGCCGTAAGGACTGTAATACCTTACAGCATAGAACTTGACTTATCTGCTGTTCCTAAAGGCGGGCACAAGCTGACTGTGGAAATATACGACGGAAACAATAAAATGGGCTCAAGAGAATACATGCTTATAATAAGCGATAACAATGTAAACCTGAAAGGAAACTGAAAATATTTATTATCCGGAGGCATTATATGCGCAATTACAACATTCTGATTACAACCATGCGCCTTGACATAGGCGGCGCGGAAACTCACATAGTAGAGCTTGCCAAGGGGCTTTCCCGGGAAGGCTTCAATGTAATTGCGGCATCTGCCGGGGGCGTGTATGAAAAGGAGCTGGCCGAATTCGGCATCAAGGTATATCACGTGCCCCTGGACAACAAGAAGCCTCACAATGTGATAAAGGCTTACTGCCGGCTGAAGAATATAATAAAAGAAGATAGAATAGACCTGGTACATGCCCATGCCCGTATTCCCGGATTTATATGCGGCCTGCTGCATAAAAGAATGGG
Source organism: Bacillota bacterium (assembly GCA_022706825.1). Lineage (GTDB taxonomy): Bacteria > Bacillota > Clostridia > Lutisporales > Lutisporaceae > BRH-c25. The sequence goes on along the minus strand of JAKJBU010000002.1, from coordinate 36,655 downwards.
ATTTCCTTTTGTGACTACTGCCCACGGAACCTGGAAAACCGGTTACGGATTGCGCTACATAACCAATTGGGGTCAGAAAACCGTGGCGGTAAGCGAGGATATAAGGCAATACCTTCTTGACAACTATAAGATTGAGGATAAGGATATTAAGGTCACAATAAACGGAATTGATACCGATAAATTCTCCTCCGGAATCGATTGCTCCGATATAATGTATGAGCTGAACCTCAAACCGGAAGATATGAAAATAGTGTATATAAGTCGGTTTGACAGTGACAGAGGCTATATAATAAACAAGCTTCTGGAAATAGTTCCCGAGCTTTCAGCAAGCATTCCAAGGCTTAAAGTTATTATGGTAGGCAGCGGAAATATTCTGGACTCAATAAAGGAAAAAGCCCGGGAGATAAATAGCATTACAGGGCAAGATACAATAATTGTTACAGGCTCCCGCACCGATATAAACAAATTCACCGCCCTGGCGGATTTATTCATCGGCTTTGGCCGTTCCTCACTGGAAGCACTGTCTGCCGGAAGGCCCCTTATTCTTGCCGGCAATGAAGGCTATATAGGAATATTGAATGAAAACAGCCTGGATGATGCAGTCAAATCCAATTTTTCCGGCCGGGGGAAGAGCAAGGCAGACAGTAAATCCTTCAAGGATGATATTTTAAGAGTGCTCAGTCTAAGCAGCGAAGAAAGAAAAGCCCTGGGGGACTTTGGCAGAAGTGTGATTGAAAACAGTTATTCCGTAAAAAAAATGGTGCAGGACAATATGGAAGTATATGCTCAGCTGCTTGAACATAAATAAAGGGGACATACCTATGTATGACGTTATGATATCAGGTTATTACGGTTTTGGAAACAGCGGCGACGATGCCATACTGCTGGCTATTATTGAGAACCTGAGAAAAATTAAAAAAGATATACGAATTGTAGTGCTTTCAAAAAATCCTAAGGATACTGCATCAATCTACGGTGTGGACTCCATAGATCGTTTTAACCTTTTTAAAGTAATTGGTACAATGAAAAAAACCAGGCTTTTTCTGAACGGCGGCGGCAACCTTATACAGGATGTTACAAGTACACGTTCATTGGTGTATTACCTGACTACCATTTATCTTGCCAAGCTTATGGGGCTTAAGGTCATGCTGTATGCAAACGGAATCGGCCCGGTGGGCAAAAGCACCAACCGTTATTTTACTTCAAAAATAATTGATAAAGTGGATATTATAACTCTAAGGGAGGAAGCCTCAGGCCTGGAATTGAAGTCATTGGGCGTCAAAAAACCCGAAATCCATGTCACTGCCGACCCTGCCTTGGGCCTTGAACCGGCAGGCCCTGAAGAAATAGAAAAGCTGCTGCAAAAAGAAGGAATACCTGCAGATACCCCTTTGGTTGGTTTCTCCATCAGAAAGTGGAGCGGCTACGAGGCATATAGCCGCATTATTGCCCAAGCTGCTGATTATATAGATGAAACCTACAATGTAAAATCAGTTTTCATACCTTTGCACTTTCCTTCAGACTTGGCAGCAGCGGAGGATATTGCATCAAAAATGAAGCATGCTCCCTTTATACTAAGAAATATATATGAAACAGATAAAATTCTCGGAATAATGAAAAGGATGGATCTAGTGCTGGGAATGAGGCTTCATGCCCTTATATATTCGGTCAGCCTTTCAGTTCCTGTTATTGGATTGATATATGACCCCAAGGTACAGGGCTTCCTGGAATATGTGAACCAGCCATGGGCAGGCAATGTGGCGGACTTGAATTTGGATAGCCTTAAAAAGCTTATTGACGAAGTATGGAGCAATAGAAAAGAAATATCACAGCAGCTGGAAAAGGGCAACAGGCTGCTGAAGCAAAAAGCCTATGAAAATGCGGAGATAACAATAAGGCTCCTGGAAAGTTAGTCATCATTATTACGCACTCAACGTGGAACAAGCCGTTCGTTTTGATGTCTTGGTATATTTTATATTTATCCGTTCAAGGAAATAAGTCAACCTAAAATTTCTGTACTCGGAAATAAGTCCACCGTAATTACTGTATTGGATGTCAGGGTATCCTCACCCATATAACTTATTTCTTAAACACACTCTCCTGTTCAGACAAAACTTCAAATTCAACATCAATAAAATCCGCACTATCCAATACGATATCTTCGTTACGATATTGTCTGCGTGCTTTTGACTCGGCTTCCTCATTACTTTCAGCGTCAATCTCGATAATTCTTTGCAAAGTCTCCGTAACTTCAACTCTATACTTCATTGATAGCTCCTTTTACCCAAAGTCTTCTATAAATTCCGGGAGAAGTGAATTCAATTAAACCGGTATCGCGTAATTGCTGCAATATCTGACGCACCTTAGCTTCCCGATTATGATTTTCAGGATAAGCCTCTTTTAATTGCTCTGCTATAAATTTTACTTCCTGTGATGAAAAGGTATCCTCCTGCATGGAATTCAATATGATAAAAACGCTTTTCCTCCATCCAGCAAGAGACTTGGCAATAGAATTTATATCAGATTCATAGGTTGCCGATAAATCAAACTGCGGATATGCTATTTTCTGAACAGGAGGGATTTTTTCAAGTATCTTTCCTATGTCAGAAATGGATTGCAGCGTAATTCTGCCTACTCTGTTATCTTTGATTATTGAGTTATATTCGTATACCGATGAATCGACCAAGTCCAAATTATCTGTTAACATACTGCATTCGAGATTTTTTCGAAGACCTGATGTCGTTAGGTTTGCGGAAGTTATAAGACATTTTTTATTATCAAAAATATATAGTTTTGCATGTAGCGTTGTACAATTGTAAACTAAGCCGTTGCTTATAAATTTTTCTATTGCGCCAAGATCTGATGCCCTTCGGTGAAAGCTTTGCAAATTTATATTTGTGATTAACTGCATTGATAATCGTCTATCTGTTGCGGAAAAAATATCATCAACAATTTCCCGCTTCACAAAGGGCGCACATAACATTATATTTTGACGGGCATCTGCGCACATCTGAAGAAATTCATCATAAATCGGCTGTGTAGTAATTTTAATCATCTTCTCACCCCGTATTACATTTAACAATTATTATAATATCATAAATCAATTGCTATTCACCTTATTTAGAGCAATATATATTATATCGGCATCTAATCCGGGCACTCAACCTGCCCGACATCATTTTCGTCCACTCAACCTGCTTAAGTTGCCGAGTTAGATACGGTGGATGTAAATGAATAAGGGAAAAACAGAGCAAGGCACTCTACGAAATCACAACGTAGGGTGCCTTTAAATTTACAACTGTGGAATTCCCGTTTCAAGCTCTGACTGATTATAATTCATTTTTAATTCTTTTCTGAAAAAATTATACTCTTTAACGATACAGCATACCATTTCACGTATCAATCTAAATTCTTCATCGTTGGCAGCATCTGCACAAGATGAATTCTTTACCTCAGGATTGCCTTCATAATGACTGTATGCAAATCGATATGAAACAGCTGTTTTTAATAATTCTTGTGTTGAATATTCACCGTTTTCAATTATATAATCGCACAACTGCTTTTTGTTAAATTGCGGAATAGGTGTCTCTATTTCTTCAGAACTTTGATTAAATGTCACTGGTTTTCCTGCTTTAAATTTAAACTGTTGTTTCATTCTATGCGTTGGTGTGATTTCAAAAAATGGAACTTCATCAAAAGAGTGTTCCTGAGCATTTGTAATGAAAATAAAGCGCCTTACATATTCAGACTGAATAATAATTGAATAAAGCTTACTATATAATTCAGAATACTGCTTAAAATAAAAATTGTATTTGAACTGCAGATCAGATGAAAAACGTTCAAATCCTTCTTTAAATTCTTTCTGCACTTCTTCGGTTTTTCTTGTGATTTCTTGAATATCCTCTTTTGTTGCAAGATTTTTCCCTTTTTCGTCCATATAAGATGGAAAATAATTTTTTATAAATAAGCCCAACAGAAAAATAAACACTGCATTTATGACTATTTGTATCCATTCCATGTTTTTACTCCCCCTACCAAAATCTAACCTGCTCTGTCAGCAAGAACTGACATCTAATCCATTCTGTCTTGATAGTTGACGATGTAGTCTTTCGTCGTCGTGCTAATATGCTATAAAACGGTTTCTCATTATTTCTATAACATGCCTTATTTTTCTTTTCCTTCCCCCAGCAACTTCATTTTCATGTCTTCCAATGCTTTTATATAATCCTTCTCTGCATTAGAAATATCCTCTAAATGCAACGTTTTAAATTTCTTATATTCATCTTTCGCCTTTAACTCAGCAGTTTTAGCGCTGATTTTACCAGCATGAGTGAGAATTTCATGCTTAGATAATTTCAGAAATCCATCCAACGTCTCAATCCACTCAGACATATACATGGGGATTCTTCTACCAGCCTGCATTTCTGCAAATTCAAGATAAGCAGAAACAACACTGTTTAACGCAGATAGTTCTTCTTCCGTACAATAATTTTTTGCCACTAAAGCATCTGATTGCGATGGCCTTCCCCCTTTAAAACTCAACATCCCCATAGAAGGCTTGCCCGCATCAGCCGAATAATATATCTTTTCAGCTGCAGTCTGTCCATGCGCCGCCCAATGCATTTTATTCTGCACTGTCTTGAAAAACAGTATTGAGGCTTCTGCTCTCGGATCATAGTCAACACTTGTTGCATAGATATCAAGTACTTTTCTCCAGAATACCTTTTCTGATGAACGAATATCACGGATCCGCTTCAGCAATTCATCAAAATAAATTCCTCTGCCATTATTTTTTAAAAGATCATCATTTATGGCAAAACCTTTTCTCATATATTCTTTTAATATATTGCTTGCCCAAATTCTAAACTGTGTGCCTCGTAAGGATTTTACACGATACCCTACAGAAATAATGACATCTAAATTATAGTAGTCAACTTTATAGTCTTTTCCGTCAGAAGCAGTGTAGGCAAATTTTGCCCATACTGAATTCTTTTCAAGTTCACCTTCTTTAAAAATATTTCTTATATGTTTACCAATAACACTCCTATCACGCTGAAACAACTCTGCCATTTGATCAATAGAGAGCCACACGGTATCATTGTCAAAAGTAGTTTCTATTTTTGTCAAACCATCTTCAGTTTGATACATTATTATTTCCGAACTCATCAGCACACCTCGCACTTGTTTTCCTTAATTATACATGTTTCAGCAAAATATTTCCATATATAATAAAAAAAGATCAAGTTCATACACTATTATATTAGCTGAACTTAACCTCTATTATAAGACAATTTCCGAAAAAACTGTTATGTCATCAATATTTTTCCGTCTTTATGTGGTCTCATTTTCAGTTGGTTACAATTTGTAACCAATTAATTACATTCCTTTACTAGTCTATGTAATAAGTGTCAGACACGACGTTTACTTCCCTACTGTCGAAGTACTTCACAAACTCATTACATTGTATTATATTATTATTGCGCTTTGCTCAAATTCTTCACGTCTACTATTTTTGCCACCATTTCTATCATTCTGGTATCCAATACCTCTTGGGATTCTCTGTTGATATCCAGCCTGCCGTTTGCCCGGAAGCCGCGCTCCGACTCAACTCCGGGAACCTGTATTGTCACAAGCACATTAAACCTTTCAGGCTTTTCCGCTATCACCATGGTACCGTCGGCCTTGGTAAGCTGATCTGTTGCAGGCAATACTTCAATGTCCGTTATCCTGCCCATAGGACTGTTAGTCTTGACATGATAGATATCGGCTCCTATTTCCATAGCATCCACCGACTGCTGCCTGACTTCCTCCACCAGTACCTTATACTCAATGGTATCAAATTTTGCAGCATTCTGATCCTTGTCAACCATGAAGAACTTGTAATATACTCCGCCAATAAGTACAGCAATAAGCAGCAATACACCTATATCAACAATACTGATTTTCCCGAACAATCTTCCTTTTTCATCCATAAGCATATCAACCCCTCCTTACTGTTCAACCAAGGTCATTTTAGTTACGAAGCCCTGATTTGCATATCCCTTGCCCTTTATAGAGAACTTCTTGCCTACCTTGATTTCGGCACCGCCTACTATTATGTTGGCGGGGGTAATATTGGCATTCCCCTCTATAGTTATGACCACATCATAGGCATCAGGCACTTCAGCTATGATATATCTGCCGTTAATCAGGTCTTCATTAAGCATTGTGGCACCCCTTGAGGATTTGCTTACAACCGTGCCAAGCTCATTCCCCCTGACATTGTCCCTTATGGGATCTCCCGGATTTATCGCATCAATAAAATCCTTGTTGACATTGGTTATTTCAAAATCATATACTACCTTACCGGTATTTAATGTCTGTTTGCTATCTCTTCCGAAAAAAAACATATAGCCGCCAACTGCAGTCAATATTATCAGCAGAATTATAATCAGGTCTACAATATTTATTCTCCCAAACAGCTTACCCCTATTATCCGCTAAAGCCATAATCTTTATCTTACTCCCTTCTGTTTTTCCTTGTCACAGACTCATACAGCCCTTCTATTTTTTCAGCCATTATATCGGCAGTAAAGCTTTTCTCCATGATTTCCCTTCCCCTGTCACCCATTGTCTTTCGCAGCTCAGGATCATGGATCAGTTTAAGTATCGCATCAACCAGCCCTTCGGCATCCCCCGGAGGAACTAGGAATCCGTTATACCCGTCCTTAACCACCTCAGGTATTCCCCCTGTATCTGCAGCTACAGACGGCTTTCCGACACTCATCCCTTCGATCAGCGACAGGCATAGGGCTTCAGATAAGGAAGAAATCACATTAATGTCTATGATATTAAATACCTCATATATCTCATCCACGAAGCCTGTAAAAACTACCTTATCGGTAAGCCCCTTCTGTTTAATAAGCTCCTTTAACTCTTCTTCCTTTGGCCCGATGCCGGCAATAAAAAACCTGACATTGTCATTGTCCCGGGAAATAATTTCAGCTGCATCTATAAAATATTTGTGGCCTTTAACCTCGGCAAGGCGGGCTACGATTCCTACAACTACTTCTTCTTCAGCAATTCCCCATTTCTCCCTGACAAGGCTTTTTTCTTTATCATCAAGTACCTTAACCGGGTTTATGCCTCCATATATCACTGATATCTTATCATCGGGCACCCCGTTTTCAGCAATATTCCGTTTTACAGCCTCCGATACGGCAATTATGCTGTCACAATATCTGTCGTTTATTAAAGCTCCCGCAAATCTCCTTATTCCGGTTATACGGCTGTCAATGCAATGCTTGGTATTAATGATTTTTGCTCCCGCCCTCTTTGCAGCAAACCTTGCGGACAGTGATGCATGGGTATGTACAATATCCGGCTTTTCTGCCCTGAATATATAATACAAAAGATTTACAGCCCTGGCATCGTACGATTTGTCTTTAATGCCGTCAACAGATATTACTTCAAAGCCTAAATTTTTTATCTTATCTGCAAGCATGCTCCCCTGCGGAAGCACAACCTTTATTTCAAACTTCTCCTTATCAATGGCCCCAAGCAGATTAAGCAGCCAGCTGCCTGCTCCGCCTATTTTCATATCACTTAATACGTGTATTACCTTAATCATATGCCCGACACCTCTTTATCCTCTGTGATAAGAGCCTTGGCTATCATTCCGAAGGCCAGCATGACCCAGAAGGTCAGGAGCACCCTGTTGTTGTACCATATATTCTCAACCATTCCCTGGGCAAGATATCCTGCCATGCCGGATGCAATGGCTATCATGAAGGTGGAGGTAAATCTGTCCCTGGTTTTATAGAAGCCTGCCAGCATAGTCTTGTAATAAACCGCTATTATTGCAAAGAACATCAATAGACCCGCTATGCCGGTCTCTATCATAAGCTGTATGTATATATTATGGGAATGAAGAGCATATGCGGCGTTAAGTGAATACTTGGGATAAACCAGATTAAAGGGCTCCAAGCCCAGTCCTATACCCGAAAGCCAATAATCCTGCGCCAGCCTCAAAGACCCCAGCCATACGGAAATCCTGTAGAAGGAAGATGTATCGTTCAGGTTTCCGATACTCGCAAACCTGTTGATTACAGAAGCCGGCAACATAAAGGGAAGCATCAGCAGACCGATTACCCCAAGAATTATGAACCTCCTATCCCTAAGCACTGCAAACAAGGCAAAAGCCAGCATCAATCCGACATATGCACCTCTTGAGTAAGTATAGACGAGGCATCCGAGCATAATAGCCGACAGCCCCAGGATTATTAGCTTTGATATCCAATTCTTCTGTCCCCACAGCATGGCAATTGCAACAGGTATGATGAGTACCAGGTATTCTCCCAGCACGTTGGGGTTTTCGAAGGTGGAGCCCACCCGGGCCTTTATGTCCTCAAACAGCGTTGTATCCACCCACGCTTCGGAAGTAGCTCCCACAGTTTTCAGCTGATATAGTCCATATAGGGCTGTTACGGTTGTTGAAAGCACCAGCAGTGCTGCCAAAACATAAAGCTGCTGCCTGGTCTTAATTGTATTTACCAATATGAAATAAAACACTATGAATGCTATATGTATCAATAATGCAAGCATGCTGCTGCCGGGGGTATATGATGTAATGAAGCTGTAGAGAAGCACTATTCCAAACAATACTACGAAATAATCCAGAATTGTGCTCCTGAGCTTCATGCTCTTATCCCTGAAAAGCCTGATAAAAAATGATACCGCGGTAAGCAGGATCAGCCCCAGCAGAGCCATGGTCGGAGCCAAAGGGATGAATCCCGCAACGGCAAAAACTCCTATCTCATACCTCCAGAGCACCAATACAAGGGCGGCGATTCCTCCAACTGCCAGAACAAAGGTCACCGGCTGCAGAAAATGCCATATTGCTCCCAATGCTATTCCTGTAACGATTGCAGTAATTTCAAAGCTTTTGTTTAAAACTGCATTTTCCGTTCTTCTATCATAAAATGCACCGTGAGATGCGTTAAAAAAACCATATATCACCCCGGTGATTATACTGCCCTCCGCCAGGGCCTTCACCGGCCTGTTTATCAGTATCAGCGCTGCCCCCCCCAGAAATAATGCCAATTCTATAATGCTTCCCGAGGCAAAATCCAATAGACCCTGTGCTGCGGAAAAGGTAGTAAAAAGCAGCCCATAAACCCTCGTGCTCATATCAAGCAGGTTCTCCAGAAAAACCCTTACAGCCTTCAGTACCCTGCTCCCTTCAATAGCTGCATTTACACCCTCCGAGAATCTTTGTGAAGCATATCCGAACCACCTTAAGGGGGATGTGAGGATTCTGAATACAAGGCTTTGCTTCCACGCATCCGCGATGTTCCATTCCATGTCAAAAAAACTCAATATGCTGCTTGAGGATGCAAGCTTCCCGAAGCCATGCCCTAAACGCTGCATAACAATGAAAAACATGCTGTTTTCATAGTAGAATACAAGCCTGTCATATACTTTCAATATCATTCCAAATATCAAGCTTTCTTTCATTTTTTCACTTCCTATATGCTTTACACCAAACATTTTGCATTTTCCTGATTCATATGTCACCTTATTATATTATTATTGCCGCCTAAATGTAAAGTAAATACAAAAACGGATAACACTTAAGCCACTAAACCCAACCTGTGTTCCGTGGTTTATCCGTGCATCCGGTGTTACCCGTCTCGTGCCTATTGAAGCGTATAAGTACCTTTGATTATAAGAAAAGACTTGTCTGCAAGTGCCTTTAACCCTCTGCCTTCGCCTCTGGCTGCTATCAGCATATGGTTATTGACAACGGCCTCTCCGTTCTTAATATCCTTTGCCGCAGTAATATCCGAAAGGCCTCCAAAAGCATCTTCTATGGCAGAAAACTTCCCTGATCTGGGTATTATTTCCGCACCTTCCCCTGCAATAAGCATCTGGCCCTTTTGCATTTCCACTACTTGAAACTTCCCTGCCAAATTTGCGGCATTTTTAATTTCTTCCCTCAGCTTAGCTATCTCCTGCTCCTTTTGCTCCAATTCAGTCTTAAGCTTGGCTGTTTCCTGTGCAAGCAGGCTGTCAATATAATACTTTATCTGCTCTGATTTCTGTTCTACATAACTCTGCGTAACGATGGGATCTTGTTCCGAACCCGGGGCTGCCCCGTCTGCAGCGCTAATAACAACGGCAGAGAGCACCAGGATAATTGCAATCAATACTATAATACCCGTTTTGCGACTCTTACTGTTTAACATCCCAATTCTCCTTTTCAGAGGCAGTTGCGAAAAAACAGGTGCTTTTTTCACAGCTGCCTATAAAATGCAATAAGATATAATATCTTCAAACTCAGTATATATTTCGTCAAATATCGCAAAACTCCTGTATATGTTACAAATTTGTAATTATTTATCTTACCTGCCCGTTACCGTATATGACGTATTTTGTGGATGTAAGCTCTTTTAAACCCATAGGCCCCCTTGCGTGAAGCTTCTGGGTGCTTATCCCGATTTCAGCCCCCAGCCCGAATTCAAACCCGTCGGTAAACCTGGTAGATGCATTAATATATACGGCGGCGGCATCAACTTCGGCCAGGAACTTCCTTGAATTGGAGTAGTTTTCCGTTACAATTGCTTCGGAATGCTTTGTGCCGTATTTATTGATATGCTCTATTGCCTCGGCTATACTGTCCACAACCTTAACAGCAATTATATAATCAAGGTACTCGGTGTGCCAATCAATATCATCTGCGAGTTTTATATCCCCTGATAATTTTAATGCTTTTTCGCAGCCCCGTACCTCTACTCCGTTTTCTCTCAGGCTCTTTACTATCCTCGGTATGAATTCATCCGCAACATCCTTGTGAACCAGGAGCTTTTCCTCCGCATTACATACCCCCGGCCTGCTGACTTTCGCATTTATGACGATTTTTTCGGCCATGTCCAAGTCACCGTAACTGTCGACGTAAACATGGCAGTTGCCGGTACCCGTTTGAATAACAGGTATGGTCGAATTCTCTACAGCAGACTTTATAAGCCCGGCTCCTCCCCTGGGTATCAGAACATCTATATATTCGTTCATCTTCATAAACCTGATTGCGGTTTCCCTTGAGGTATCTTCAATAATCGAAATTGAATCCTCCGGCAAACCTGATGCGGCGAGCGCTTTCCTTAATGATTTTACAAGGGCTGTGTTAGAGTTGACAGCTTCGCTTCCGCCTCTCAATATAACTGCATTTCCCGACTTAATGCATAAGGATGCGGCATCTACCGTGACATTCGGCCTTGCTTCATATATTATTCCTATCACTCCCAGAGGAACTCGGGCCTGCCCGATTAAAAGGCCGTTAGGCATTTTATTCATATTTATTACTTCCCCCACCGGATCCTTAAGGGTAATCAATTGTCCAAGCCCTTCTATTATTCCACCAAGCCTTTTTTTGTCCAGGAGAAGCCTGTCAAGCATGGCTTCGCTCATACCCTTTAATCTCCCTGCCGCCATATCCTTTTGATTCTCATTCAGTATATATTCGGTGTCTTCGGAAATTGCGTCCATCATATGGCTAAGGCATTTATTCTTTTGCACGGTATCTGCTTTTGACAAAACAATTCCCGCTTTTTTCGCAAGGCAAGCCTTTTTAATAATATCTTCCATAAATATCATCCCTTTCTTAAAAAACATCTTCCATCAGTTAAAAACAATGTGCCTGCTTCCCGTCCGGATATTATGTCATAAATATTATCAGGCCTGTTGCCGTTTACAATAGCCATTGGTATTCCATTTTCCATAGCAATCCTTGCTGCGTTTATTTTGGTCCTCATGCCTCCGGTGCCAAGGATGGAAGAGGTATCTTCGGCAATACCGGTTATGCTGTCATCGATGCTGTATACCCTTTTTATCAGTTTTGCACCTTCCAAAGCCGGATTTTTGTCATACAGGCCGTCTATATCCGACAATAATATCAGCAAATCGGCTTTTATCAGCTTTGCCACATATGCGGACAATACATCATTATCCCCGATTTTGATTTCATCGGTTGCAATGGTATCATTTTCATTGACTATCGGTATGACATTGTGTTTAAAAAGGGCATTAAATGTATTTATTGCATTTGTACTCCTGTCTTCCAAAAAAATATCTTCTCTGGTTATAAGTATCTGTGCCACAATCCGCCCGTATTCTGCAAACATCTTTTCATATGTTTGCATAAGCAAACCCTGGCCTACTGCAGCCAAAGCCTGCTTTAATCCAATATTCGAAGGCCTTTCCTCGAATCCCAGCCTGCTCATGCCGACCCCGATTGCACCTGACGTCACAAGTACAACGTCTTTATTTTGATTTGCAATGTCCGACAATACCATAGACAGGCGCTCTATACCCGACAGGTTAAGCTTCCCGTTCCCGTAAGTCAAAGTAGATGTACCAACCTTAACGACAATACGATTATAATCAGCCATACTATCACTCCCAAGCTCTTAATTTAACATGCTATTCTTCAGCTTTGCCATTTATTTCAATGCCCAATTTTTCTGCCTTTTCCGTACAGCGTTGAATTGCTTCAATAACATGGCCCCTGCATACTTTCATGTCTTTCCCTCCTTAAAAAAATAAAAAACCTCCCCCCTGTTAAGGGACGAAGGTTATTCGCGGTACCACCCAAATTGAACGCATATACATTAAATATGTGACCACTTGACGCCTGTAACGCCGGCATGCGGCAGACTTTTCACCTGCAGCTCAAAGGTCGGGTTCAAAGGAAATAATCTTGGAAAACCTTTCAGCCGCTGAGTTTCCCTCTCTTTCAGAATCTTCCCCTCTACTAATCCTCATCATAGCCTTGAATAATTATAAAACATATTATATATTATTAATTTACCTGTGTCAAAAAATTCTTGAAGGCACCTTTAATAGCTCAATACCGAATCAATTATATCAATTGCCCTGTCAATATATTCCTCTTGAATGTTCAACGGCGGAAGAAGCCTTGCTACATCCGCACCGGCTCCCACAAGGAGCAGTCCCGAATCAATGCATTCATCGATAAATTTTTTGGTATCGATTGAAAGCTGGAGCCCCAAAAGCAGCCCGATGCCGCGGATGCTCTTTATCGTGCAGTGTTTTTCCTTCAAAGCCTGCAGCTTGCCGACAAAATACTTGCTCATATGCTCAACATTCTCCAGCACTCCGTTTTGCAGAAGCTCTTCAAGTATTGTCAATGCTACTTTGCAGGCAAGGGGATTGCCCCCGAAGGTTGAACCGTGATCTCCATAAGCTATACATTCCGCTGCCTTCCCTGATGCAACAACCGCACCTATCGGGAAGCCTCCCCCCAGCCCTTTTGCAATACATACCAGATCGGGCTTGACGCCGAACTTTTCAAAGGCAAATAAACTCCCCAGCCTTCCTATTCCGCACTGCACCTCGTCGAATATAAGCAGGGAATCGTATTTTTCACAGAGTTTTTTTGCTTCCTCCAAAAATGATTTGTCAGCTGCCAATATTCCCCCTTCTCCCTGGACCGGCTCTGCAATAATTGCGCACACATTGGAATTCATTTCCGTCCTCAGCTTGTCGGCATCATTAAGGTCAATGCTCTTAACTCCCGGTATCAGCGGCATGTAATCCTTCTGATATTTCTCCTGTCCGGTCACGGAAAGTGCTCCCAGGGTCCTGCCGTGGAAAGAGTTATTCAGATAAATTATTTCATGCTTTAAGGCACCCCCTTTAAGCTTGCCGTACTTCCTCGCAAACTTTATGGCAGCCTCTATTGCTTCCGTTCCGCTGTTGCAGAAAAATGCCCCCTCAAGCCCGCTTAATTCACACAGCCTGTCAGCCAGCTCCATCTGAAGCTCATTCCAATACAGGTTAGACACGTGCATCAGCTTGCAGCTTTGTTCCCGGATGGCGTTTATAATGGCAGGGTGGCAATGGCCCAAGCAGTTTACCGCTACTCCCGACACAAAATCCAAGTACTCTTTCCCATTAATATCATAAATCAGGCATCCTTTACCGCTGACTGCGGTAACATCAAACCGTGCATAAGTTTTCAGTATCTTTTCCTTAGACATTTTCCTCTCCTCCTATAATAATTGTCCCTGCCTCTTTGCCATGGAAAAGCTCCAGCAGAATATGGGGCTTCTTTCCGCCTATAAGGCATACCGACTTTACTCCCTTTTCAATAGCTTCAATACAGCATTTCATCTTGGGTATCATTCCTCCTGATATGGCACCGGCCTGTACAAGCTTTTCAATTTCCGCCGCGGTAATGCTGCTAATCAGGCTGTCGGGATTTCCAATATCCCCGAACAGCCCGTCAACATCGGACAAATATACAAGGCTGTCCGCACCGATAGAAGCGCCGATAGCAGCTGCCGCATAATCCGCATTGATATTATAAGCTTTACCTTCTTTGTCTTCCGCCACCGGTGATATAACCGGAACATACCCCAGGCTCAATAGATCCGTCAATATTTTGCCGTTAACCTTGGTTACTTCGCCTACATAGCCTATATCAATTTTACTGCCGTTGTCATTAAGGTACATCCTTTCCGCCTCAAGCAGCTTTCCGTCCCTGCCGCTTATACCTACGGCACCTGCTCCCTTTTCAATCAATTTTGAGGTCAGCTCTTTATTGACCCTGCCGGACAACACCATTTCAACCACTTCCATGGCAGCCTCATCTGTTTTTCTCAGCCCTTTTACAAATTCCCCCGCAATATTCAGCCTGCCAAGCATCCTGTTTATATCAGACCCGCCGCCGTGAACAATCACAACTTTTACACCGGCATTTCTCAAGATTGCTGCATCTTCCATAAATGCGTCCGTCGCCTCATTGTCCTTAGTAATGCTTCCCCCATATTTAATAACAACTGTCCCGCCTAAATTCATTCGGCCTTCACCCCTAATTCTTAATGGTACTTATTATACATCGTATTGGATTTTTATGCAATATTATTTATGTATTTTTATTATTCCTATTGCATAAATAACCGTCCCCATGTATAATATTTAAAAAGCGCAATATTGAGGTGATTAATATGATAAACGCAGGTATCGTTGGTTCAACAGGTTATGCGGGCTATCAGCTTTCGATGATATTGTCCCAGCATAAAAATGTATCTATAGTTTTTTTATCTTCTCATAATTATTCTAATATGAGGTTCAGTGATGTCTATGGAAATCTGAAGTATTTATTGGACAACGTGTGCATAGATATGCAAGATATAGAAAGCAAGCTTTCAAAAATCGATGTATTATTTCTTGCACTCCCCCACGGCCAATCCTTTGACCTGGTGGAAAAAGCCCTTGGCCTCGGAGTGAAGGTCATTGATATTGGAGCCGATTATAGGCTTCGGGATCAAAAGATATATGAGACGTGGTACGGTGTAACCCATAAGCTTCCCGACCGCTTGAAAGATGCCGTATATGGCCTTCCCGAGCTTTACCGTGACAGTATTTCAAACTCAAGCCTTGTGGCAAACCCCGGCTGCTATCCGACCGCAAGTATTCTGGCTCTTGCGCCTTTAGTACACACCGGTATTATTGATAACACCTCAATCATTATCGATGCAAAGTCCGGAGTCTCAGGGGCGGGCAGAAGTGCAAACGTCTCATCACTTTTCTGCGAATGCGGTGAATCTGTCAAGGCATACAATATCGCGACCCACAGGCATACTCCGGAAATTGAACAGCAGCTTTCCGATGCTGCAGGTGCAAGAATTACCCTCAGCTTCACACCACATCTTGTGCCGATGAGCAGGGGAATACTCGCAACTTGTTACGGCAGCCTCAAGAAGGATATTTCGCAGAGTGAACTCTACGACTTATACAGAAGCTATTATAAAAATGAGAATTTTATAAGAATTACCGACTCCCTGCCGGAAACAAGATTTGTAAAAGGGTCAAATATCTGTGACATTGCTGTAAGGGTGGATGAGAGGACAAACAGGGTTATAGCAATCAGCGCAATAGACAATCTTATAAAAGGTGCCGCAGGGCAGGCGGTACAGAACATGAATATCCTTTTCGGGCTATATGAGCATACAGGCTTGGATATGCTGCCCAATATGCTGTAAAGGAGAATGTATAAATGAAGATTATTAAAGATATGACCATAACAGATGTACCGTATTTCAAGGCAAGCGGTGTAAGCTGCGGAATAAAGAAAAACGGCAATAAGGATTTATGCGTAATATACAGTGAGAAGGAATCAGTTGCTGCTGCTGTTTTTACAACGAATAAGGTAAAGGCGGCACCGGTGATTCTTAATATGAAGCATATTCAGTCAAAAAGCATTCGGGCAATTGTTGCAAACAGCGGCAATGCAAATGCCTGCACAGGAAAACAGGGACATAATGATGCAAATGCAATGGCGGAGCTGACTTCCTCACTCCTGAATATTCCCTCTGACTCAGTTTTGGTGGCGTCAACCGGAGTTATCGGTGTTCCTCTCCCGATGCAAAATGTTGAGACGGGAATCAGAAATGCATGTGAGAATCTGTCCTATGGCGGCGGTAAGGATGCCATCCGGGCAATTATGACCACCGACACATGTGAAAAGTCAGTAACCGTAGAAGTTGAGCTTGAAGGTAAAAAAGTGCTGCTCAGCGGTATTGCAAAGGGGTCAGGCATGATACATCCCAACATGGCTACAATGCTTGGGTTTATCACCACTGATGCAAATATATCAAAAGAACTGCTCCAGGAGGCCTTGAGCGAAAGCGTAAAGAAAACTTATAATATGATATCGGTGGACGGGGACACAAGTACCAATGACATGGTAATAATGCTTGCCAATGGAGCCGCGGATAATAAACTGATTGGGGCCAGGGATAAAAACTTCGATGCTTTCATAAAAGCCCTTGACCTCCTGAATACCGAGCTTGCAAAAAAGATTGTCCGTGACGGCGAAGGCGCCACAAAGCTGATTGAGTGCACCGTTTCAAACGCAGTTTCCTATGCCGATGCATGCATACTTTCAAAATCAGTTATCGGCTCAAATCTGACCAAAGCCGCATTTTTCGGTAATGATGCCAACTGGGGAAGAATCCTGTGCGCTCTTGGCTACTCCGAAGGGAATTTTTCCCCGGACAAGGCGGATATTTATTATGAAAGCGAGGCAGGCTGCATCCAGCTTGTGGCCGATGGGGAGCCTCTTCAGTTTTGTGAAAAAACTGCTTCCGCAATAATGGACAAAGAATATGTAATAATAAAAGTGGATTTAAAGGAAGGGGAATATTCGGCTACTGCCTGGGGATGCGACCTTACCTATGATTATGTAAAGATAAACGGAAGCTATAGGTCATAAGAGACACGGGGACGTTTCTCCTGGGGACATAGGGATGTTTCCCCTGTCTCACAATAGAAGAATAATGCGACATAACTATAAGTTTGCAGTCATACTCCCAGAGCAATAGCCTTGTATCCCGACTCGCACGGTATTAGCTTTGGACAGAATCAGAGCTTGATACTTGTAAAATCCTGACGCACATAAACCTTACCTCGTGTAAGTATGTGCTGGATTTACCTCACGTAAATCCCACGGATTTTACTGCGCATCTTCACTCGATTCTGTTACCCAAAGCCAATAAGTGCTCGCTGTTATATAAGGCCAGTGCTATGTAGGATGACCACAAACTTCAGATATGTCGCATTCTTCTATTGTGAAAAGAGATGTCGCTAACTACTTAAGTAGTTTTGCGACATCTCCTTTTATTTCTTTAAGGAACCGAGTATTCCGCGTATAAGTGATCTGCCAACCTCTCTGCCAACAGTTCCGACTATATTATCGGCGGCTCGTTCAGCTAAAGTCTTTCTGCTGTATTTACGGGTTTCTTCTTTTCTTCTAATTCTTTCCCTCTCCTTTTGCTCTGCCTCCAGCTGCTTCTGCCTCTCTTTTTCTTCCTTTTCCAACTGTTTCTGCCGCTCTATATATTCCTTCTCCTCTTTTTCAGCCATCTGCTCCCGCATTGCCTTTGCCTGCAACATCTCGTAGGCAGATTCCCTGTCCACTTCGGTATCGTACTTGCCGCTCATGGATGAAGAATTAATTATCCGAAGGCGGGTAAAATCATCAATCGTTCCGAATTTACTCTGGGGAGGAAGAATGAATGCACGCTCCACCATACCCGGGATACCTTTGGAATCCAGGCATGACACCAATGCTTCTCCAGTGCCCAGCTCTGTTATGGCAGTTTCCGTATCGAAGGCCGGATTCGTCCTGAAGGTCTCCGCCGCTGCTTTTACCGTCTTCTGCTCCGCCGGCGTATAAGCACGAAGCGCATGCTGCACACGATTTCCCAGCTGTCCCAGCACTTCCTGCGGTAAATCCATCGGATTCTGTGTTATAAAATATACTCCGACCCCCTTGGATCTTATCAACCTTACCACCTGCTCAATTTTTTGAAGCAGTGCCTTTGGTGTATCATCAAACAATAAATGGGCTTCATCAAAGAAAAATACCAGCTTGGGCTTACTCACATCTCCTGTTTCAGGTAAAGTTTCAAAAAGCTCCGACAGCATCCACAGCAAAAATGTGGAATATAATGCAGGGCTGTGGAAAAGCTCCACGCAATGCAATATATTTATATGTCCTCGTCCTTCGGAATCGGTCCTCATCCAGTCATAAATATCCAGCGCAGGCTCTCCAAAGAACTGTGCTCCCCCCTGATCTTCCAGGAAAAGCAGGCTGCGCTGAATTGCCCCTATGCTTTGAGATGAGACAGTTCCATATTTCAAGGTGTACTCCTTTGCGTTTTCACCCACATAATTGAGCATAGCCCTAAGATCCTTCATATCCAACAGAAGCATGCCGTTATCATCCGCTACGCGGAATACTATGTTCAGCACCCCTGCTTGTGTATCATTCAAACCCAGCAGCCGGGACAACAGCAAAGCCCCCATCTCAGAAATGGTAGTACGCACAGGATGGCCGCCCTTGCCGAATACATCCCAATAACATACGGGGAACGATTTATAGCTGAAGCCCTCTAACCCCAGCTTAGCTATTCTTTCTGCCATATTGGGATTATCGCTGCCCTGATCCGCCAGTCCGGCCAGGTCTCCCTTGATATCGGTAAGAAAGACAGGAACTCCCATATCGCTGAAAGACTCTGCCATTACTTTGAGAGTAATGGTTTTTCCTGTACCGGTTGCTCCCGCTATCAGGCCGTGTCGATTTGCCATATTGGGCAGGAGGTAAACGGGATTATCCCCTTTGGCTATCCATACTTTATTATCAAAGTACATAAATGCCGCTCCTTTCACTGTATTTTCAAAAAAATGCGTCTCGCGACGCTTTTTTTCGCTAGGGAACCCTATGGTTCCCTTCGACGGATGCAAGCATCCTGAGCACCCTCCTTTATCGGCAGGGGGCTTCACCCCCTTGCATCCCCCATTGTATAGGAAAGTATACTTTCCTATACAATAAAAAAACACCTTCTGTCAATATACTAACAGAAGGTGCCTCGGTTGTAAATATATAGGCTCTTGGCAGCTAATCTATTCGGCTCTTTTTAAAGCGCCTACCACACTGGTTACAATCAATATTGCAATAATTGTCTCCGGTATTCCGTTCGCAATGCCTATGCCCATAATTATTTTCCTTGCCAATGCAGGGTCTTGTCCTATACTCTTTACAAAGCTTTCCGCATAAATCAAATAAATCATGCTCAAAACCAGCACTGTATTGGTCATTGTTCCTACAATAGCCGATATTACAAGATCCAGTGCTTTGCCCCTAAACTTCCTGTTTGCCAAAAATGCTATCGCTGCTGTAAAAGCTATCAGCGCAATATTCACAGCTATTAACCAGGGGCTTTGAGAATTTTCAATATTTTTGTAAATACCATAGCTTAGGTAGCCGATTATTGCTATCCAGATGACATTAAGGATACCTAAGGTTTTTCTGTTTCCGAGATTGCTCAAAGCAGTATATACATAATAGGATGTAATACCGATAAGCACCCTTGGCACTATGGAAACCAATGGATTAAGGAAAACAAAGGATACCGGTGTGGGATTGGTTAATGCCTGGAAAACACTGAAGAGTCCAAATATAAGCCCTACAAGTGCGCCAACTACCGGGCCTTCCATAATAGCACCTATTATTACAGGAATGTGCATTATAGTTGCCCTTGTCGGTCCTACGGGTATGAATCCCAGGGGCGTCATGCCCAGAATTGCGGATACACCTCCCAATACCCCGACAATAACTAATTTTCTTACGTCAAATCTCTTTACTGCTTCCATTTTAATACCTCCGCTCTAGTTCCATATTTTGGATACCAGTCGTAAAACATAATGTTTATAACTATATCCGGTCCAACTCCTTACGGATGCTGGCAACAAGAATATTATAATAAAAATAATATAAAAAAACAATAAGTTAATTTTAAAAACGATTTGGAGGGTATAAACGGTATACTATATATCACAGCAGGCAATCAGCCCATGGCATGACTTTGCATATACAACTGCATTGGTTACTGCCCGTGAAACCGCCTCAGCGGCCATAGTGCCCACAAGGTTGATATCCGCTTTTATCTCGTTGGTAGCCATAGTAAATATTGTATCGCCATCCATCATGGTATGCACCGGATTGATTGATCTGGCAAAACCGTTCTGCGCCATGGCCGCAATTTTATTTGCTTCAGCTTTAGTTAATACGGCATTTGCGGCAACCACTCCTATGGTTGTATTCCTCATGGGAAAGCCCAACGCCCTGCCTTCCCTTTTTATTATTTCATATGTATTCAGCATTTCCCTTTTTTCATAGTCATATACCCCTGCCAGCTGCCTGCCGGTTTCATAGTCAAAAATATCTCCAAAGCTGTTTACCGATACTATTGCAGACACTATCAGTTCCCCTGACTTGACAGAGGCACTTCCCAGCCCGGATTTCATGGCATGCTCGGGGCCAAAGGCCTTACCTACGGTAGCACCCAATCCGCAGCCGGTATTTCCTTGTCTGCTTTCTTCCGCAGATGCACTCCTTGCGGCATCGTAACCCATATTCAAATCCGGTCTGATTCTGGGGTCACCAATGTTCAGGTCAAAAATAACTGCAGAAGCCACAATAGGCACTTTAGCAACCCCGACATCAAATCCGATTCCCTGTTCTTCCAAATACCTCATCACCCCGGAGGCCGCTTCAAGTCCGAAAGCGCTGCCTCCGGACAGTACTACTGCATGAATCCTGTCCACCATCTTGTCCGGCTTCAATAAGTCCGTTTCCCTGGTTCCAGGAGCAGAGCCTCTCACGTCCACTCCCCCTACGGCACCCTTCTCACAGATAACCGCCGTACAACCGGTCATGCCTTTCTCGGATTGACTGTGCCCTGCTTTTATGCCCTTTACATCCGTTATATATCCCGGATACATTCCTGCATCTCCCCTCTCATTCTGACTTATGTGAGCACCTAATTGCTCCCCCAGACCGGCAGCATTATCCTAATAATATAGAATTCCGCAGGTCTCAAAAAAGCTGCTCCAATATCTATTATGAGCCGCCCCTCTTCTATATCGGCCTGATTCATGGTAGAGCGATCAACCATTACATAGAAAGCATCCCTGGCAGTGGTGCCCGCAAAGCAACCCTTCCTCCATTCCTGAGTAAGAAAATCCGTAACGGCGGATTTGACTCTCGCCCAAAGCTCCTGATTGTTGTAACAATCACTTGTGTAAGAAAGTCCTTCCCGTATGGATTCTTCTATATAATTTTTCATCCTCCTTAAATTAACATATCTGTATTCCTCGTCAGCTTCCAAAGCTAAAGTCCTTGCTCCCCAAACAGTTATCCCTCTTCCCGGGAAATCACGTATACTGTTAACGCCTCTTGAATTCAAGATGTCCGTATCATGTTCATCAATACTGAATTCAAGCCCCTTTGCGCCTTTTATCACCATTCCTGCAGGAGCCTTGCTGATACCGTATTGAGCTTCCGTCAATGCATAAATACCTGCAATATGGCCCCCCGGAGGAACGGTACGCTGTGTTTCCAAACCCTCGTCAATCATAATCCATGGATAATATAATGCAGCATAGGAACTGTTAAAATCCTCATCCCCCATTGGGCCTGTATCACCGTTTTTTGAATCCAGGATTACAATACGATCCTCAAGCTTCTCACAACTATGTATAAGCTCCTGGGCCAAACCTGCAACACTTAGGGCATCGGGACAGTACAGCAGGGAAATCTCATCAATAGCATCCAAGGCAGCCAGCCCTCTGACTGCAGCAGGGCTCTTGTTATATCCCAGGTAATCTTCCAAATCAATATTTCCGCCGTCATTGCCCCCATTTAAAAATACAGGTTCCTTAAAAGAGTCCGGTATTAATCCTAAGTCCCCTGCCTCCTTATCGGCAGTTATGAGCCTGGAATTCCGGTTAATTTTGTCTTTATAGAAATTTTTGTCTTCATGATTCATAGACAGGTTGTCAAATACTTCCGTCACGTAAGGATATGTCTTGAGCTTACTCAGCTTTGGATTCCTCATTATATCAAAAGGTTTGGCATCCCAATAACTGATTTCCAGCCTGAACATGGGATTGTACTCACTGCTCCCCGATGCTTCAGAAACCCTAATTTGAATCCGGTTCCCCCAACTGCCCTCTCCTATAGCCCTCAAGGTTAGTGCCGGAGCTTTTCCTGCAAGAAGCTTAACTGCGGCTGAAGCGGCTTCGCTATCAATTACTCTGGCCACATAAAGCTTCTTTCCTCCGTTTTCGAAAAATCCCCTGACAGAATGAGGTAAATAAGATGAGGTATTTTTATTCCCTCCGTACAACATACTGTACTCATCCCAGCTTGTCACCAGCCGGGGTTCTGCAGGGCCTCTTTCCGTTTCTCCCAGGAACCCCGAAACTGAGGCTTCCACTCCTTCAATCCTTATAGGTACTTCAGGCAAAACAACCGTAGGGTATTCCTCTCCATAAACGGCAGTGCCTGTCGCGCCCGCTGATATCATTGCAAATACAAGCATAGCTGCGATAAAACGAGCCATATGTATCCCTCCTTGGAAATAATAAACCTTCTGATTTAATATTATCAGAAGGTTTATTAAATGTATATATTTCCCTTAGCGAGTTCTTATGTTCTATACCCAGCACATTGATATTCTGTCAAATGCTTCCTTCAGCTTTTCTATTCCTACGGTGCAGGCAATCCTTATATAGCCTTCGCCGCAGTCACCGAAGGATATTCCGGGTATGGTAAGAACATGAGCTTCCCTTAGTATTAAATCGCTTGCTTCAACAGAAGTCAGCCCTGTCTCTTTAATATTAATAAACAGATAGAATGTCCCTCTTGAGGGAAGCACTGATATTTTAGGGATATTGTTAATTCTGCTTACTGCATATTCGACTCTTTTTCTATACTCTTCCACCATAGGAGGCTGTATCTCTTTCCTGTTTCTCAAAGCATGTATTGCTGCTCTTTGGGATATGGAAGGTGCGGTAAATACAACATTTTCATTTATTTGCCGTATAGTCCTGACAATATAATCAGGAGCAATAATATGACCTATTCTCCAACCGGTCATGGTAAAGTCCTTCGAGAAGCTGTTTATTGTTATAGTCCTGTCTTGCATATCATTAAGAGTTACCATCGGTATAAAAGGTTGTTCAAAGCTGTAGGAGCCGTAAATATCATCAGCAATAATCATCAGGTCATGTTTTTTTGCAGCATTTGCTATGTTTTCCATAGTATCTCTTGTAAAACAGCTTCCCGAAGGATTATTTGGCGTATTTATTACTATAGCCTTCGTTCTTTCGGTAATAAGCGTTTCCAATCTGCCGACATTCACCTGAAAGTATTCTTCTTCATAAGTATCCAGTATTATTGGTATTCCTCTCGCAAGCTTTATCTGCTGGGAATACGGGGTAAAATAAGGCGCATGTATTATTACTTCATCCCCGTCATCCAGTATCGCTTCAAGCGCCAGATACATAGCCAGGCAGCCGCTTGCCGTCACCATTATGCTTTCATCCTTAATGTCTATACTGTACTCATCCCGATAGTATTTTATTATCTCCGCCCTGAGATCGGGATCTCCCCTGAAATCAGTATATTTGGTATGTCCTGCCCTGGCATCCTTCATAGCATTATCAATGATTATTTCGTGTGTTACCAGGTCAGGATCCCCCAAACTCAAATTTATAACATCATCATATTGTTTGGAAAGCTCATCAACCTGCCCCATCGGCGTTGTAATATCCTTCCAGTATCTCTTTGCAATATATTTATGTTTCAATAGCACCATCCCCTTTAAGGCATCAATTGTATAATAAATCTGGTAATCAAAGTTGCAAAAACAAGGCTGATTACAGTCCTCTCAAGGAAAATGAAAACCAAGTCCTTGAATTTGATGGACAGCTTTGAGCTTAACAGCAGCGGGCCGACTTCAGACATATATATCAGCTGGGTGATTGAAACTACAGCTATTACAAATCTGGTAAATTCACTTTCAATCGTAGCCGATGCCAAAATTGACGGTATAAACATATCTCCAAAGCCTACGACAACACATGGAGAAGCCGCAGCAGCTTCAGGTATCTGCAAAAGCTTAAGCAAAGGCAGGAACGGGTAACCCAGCCATGTAAAGACAGGCGTATATGTCGATAATACTAATGATACGGTTCCTATAAACATTACTGCCGGCATGCAGGCAATTGCATTTTCAAAAGCTGTTCTAAGGCTGTTTTTAATCCATTTTACAGCAGATATTTCTGTCCTGCCGGCCTTTTCAACTGCCGTATAAAGCGCCCGTTTGAACAGGGGTAGGTTTTCAAGCTGATCAAATAAACCCGGTTTGTTTGTTTTATAGTAATCATCCTTTACTAAAGACAAGGGCGGTATCCTAGGCATGATAATACCGCAGATTACTCCAATTGCCGCGGTCGTAAGTAAAAACTGAAAAAACATGTGCTCCAGACCTACTTGTGTTATTACAATAACCGCAAAAGCTATACTCACGGCTGAAAATGTAGTTGCAATAGTCGCAGCTTCTCTCCTGGAATAATACCCTTGTTCAAATTGGTTGGTTGTCAGAAGAACACCAACGATAGCGTCTCCTACCCATGATGCCATACAGTCCACTGCTGAACGCCCCGGTAATGTAAACAGCGGGCGAAATACTTTTGAAGCAAATACTCCGGTGAACTCAAGCAATCCGTAGTCCATGAGGAATGTCATGAAAAAACCTGCGAAAAGAATTGTACCCATCCAGTATACAAGCAGACCGTCTATCAGAAACATGCCTGTATCGGCTGAAATAATCATTTCAGGGCCTAGCTTATGCATACACATTACTGTAATGACAGCTCCGGCAATCCTTATAACACTCCATGTAGGGCTCACATTAAACAAATTATTCAGTGACTCGTTTTCCAGTATGAATTTCGGCTTTATTGCTTTAGCAAGTATAACCCCTGCTGCGGAGGTCAGGATTATTGCGTAAACGACATATGGCATTACTGATATGAAAGTATCGGAAAACCTGCCTGACAATATCGCAACCAGGATACTGTACTTGTCACCATCCTTTATAGGCGTAAGAAAAAACAATATTCCAATTAAGGACGGGATAACAAACCTTAATATCCGCTTCAGGCTATATTCTGTATATGGATTCTGGTCATTCTTCTCATCCAGTCCGGCTTTTAACTGCACATTACTCATAATGCTCCTCCTTTTACTGTTTTTACATTTTAATAACTCTATTGGCAAATCCCCGGCCAAATCACCAATATCCGCATAATCTGATGCAGATGTCTTCCGCAGTATTATTCCTTACATATGCCCTTGTCCAGATATTCATGTAATTCTTCCAATGACATATGTCCAATCCCAATATCATCAAGGGTATACCCTTCAGCATACAAATCCCTTTCAAGCATAACGGATGCAATATTAATCATTGAATCAATAACAGGGGTTTTTATGCCGCACTTTTTCCCGAGCAAATGATAAATATGGCAGCCTACCGGAATATCCTCGGTAAGGTATCTCGTATCTATTGAAAAGGGCCCCGTTCCCCACGCAACATGATTGATATCCTCAAACGGAATCTCAAAATCCATTCCCATATATTCGCAGCCAAGAATGCTTTCTCTTGAGAAAAACTGCTTTTTCTCATAATGCTGTATTCCTACGCCCAATGCCTTTGCCAGTTCTACCTCTTCAAGATAAAATGCATACTGGACCCTTGATATGGAGGGGCAATATGCATGGGAGTATATGGAGAAATCTTCTTTGACACCGAATATAACACCCATATTCTCCATAACGCCAACACCAAGAATGGTCCCGGGAGCGTGCAATATGGAATTTATATTGCTGAAGCCTATGTCTATTACTGTATCTCCGCTTTCAATGCCGTCTCCTTTAGTGACCGAATCCAAAGCTCCGATATATTTTGCACTTTCAAAAAATTCTTCCTGATCAATTGACGGCAGTGAAGCACCTCTCAATGTTATTGCCCTGTAGTCCACTTTTACGGCTGGCATTATAACTCCGCCCTTAATATCTACTCGTGTTCCGAAGGGTGAACTGGACCATCCGCCTATAATAACTTTTTTTGTACAATTTGCTTCCCGCATCATTTTTCTTAAAACCAGGCTGCCATAGTTGTCGGGAAATATATGTATCACCATCCCGTCTTCCAACACAGGAATCAGCCTTTCAAAAAATACCCTGTGTCCTATGCAGGGCAAGGCTACTATTATTATTCCCGCTCCTTTTACCGCCTCTTCCACTTTTTCGGTTACAATTTCCATTTTTGCTGCGCCGGACCTTTCAAAACCATATAGATTCAGCTGTTCACCATATAATTTGATACCGCTTTTTTCTATTCCGAACAATGTTTTTTCAGAATAAGGTGGCAAGTCGCAAATTCTGACCCTGGCACCTGCCAATGCACAATCTGCGGCTATGGATTTCCCAACCGCACCGGCACCCAATACGGCAATAGGTTTTTCTTTAAGAGAACTAATATTTGACATTTTATTCCTCCTATAATTTTCTTGCCAAAATGATCCATTATACAACCTTGATGTATATTAAACACGTATGTCTGAACATTTTAACAACTGCAAAATAATGCAAATACTGTGCCATTTCATTTAATACTCAATAATTTCTGTTTTGAGAATACCTGCCAAACAAACTTATGTCAAAGCAGCACACATGCTAAGGGAACTATTTCCAAAGTTCACCGAAGAATAATGATATTTTGTCATTTATCGTACTTCTCTGTTTGCAGCAAAAAAGTAAAAAAACTTTTTACTGGTACGTAAAAAGAATTTTTACTATTATATAGAATATCCTTATAAATCCCCTCAATCTCTTATATCACCTGTTTTTATACTTATCCAATCTGTAATTTAGTGATTGTTTTGACATGCCCAGCAATTCTGCCGCTTTCATTTTATTGTCGGTAATTCTCATTGCCTCCACAACCAGTGATTTTTCATAATCCTCCATCATATCCTTAAGTACTTTTATCTCCGGCTTCCCATTCGTATTAAATGATTTGCCGGATATTACCATATACCCTGGCAAGTCACACATCTCAATTTGGCTTCCTGTTGCAACATTAAATGCGCCTTCTATCACATTTCTGAGCTCTCTGACATTTCCCGGCCATTTATAATTCATGAATACTTTTTCAACTTCCTTGCTTATTCCTTTAATGTTCATACCCATAGATTCATTGTATTCTTTTATAAAACTGTCAACCAGGACTTTGATATCACCTTTTCTGTCAACTAGGTCCGGCAGATTAATCTGAACAGTACTTAATCGATAAAACAGATCCTCGCGCAGCCTTTTTTCTCTTACAGCAGTAATGGGATCCTCATTTAATCCGGTTATTATTCTGGTATTAATCCTGATTGGCTGCTGCCCGCCGATCCTCATTATCATTTTCTCTTCTACCGCCTTAAGTATTTTGGCCTGTACGCCTATTTCCATAGAGTTTATTTCATCCAGAAAAAGCGTCCCGCCCTCTGCAAGTTCGAACAGCCCTTTTCTTTTCTCCGCACCTGTATAGCTCCCTTTTTCCGTTCCAAATAGCATTGCTTCCAATAATGATGCAGGTATGGCAGCACAATTTTGAGAAATAAAAGGGGCTTCCTCTTTATTTCCACAGCTGTGTATTGCTTGGGCGACCAGTTCCTTGCCAGTCCCGGTCTTTCCATATATCATAACAGTTGAATTATTCCGTGCTATTCTCCTGGTTTTATTTTTTATGTCAATCATTTGTATATCTTGTGTTATGATGTCATCCAACGTATAATACCTTGTTGCTTTAGACTTTATTTTATTATCCAGAACATCAAGGACTATCTTCTGTTTTTCCAGTTCATCTCCGATAAATCTCGCAATTTCAATTGCACCGACTATTTCATGGCCTTTCATTATCGGCAGAGTATCAACGGAACCGCACCTTGTATCTCCCGTATAGGTTTTCCATTCAGCAATTCTATTAAATATCGGCTTGCCTGTTTTTAAAACTTCATATAGATTGCTTGTATTTTCATTGGAGGTTGTATATACCTCAAATAGATGCTTGCCAACCAGTTCTTTCGGATCATAACTATAAGCGCCGGCAACGAAAGATTCTGCATGCTGAATGATTCCGTTTTTATCCACTATACATACGTCATCTATCAGATTATAAATCTTCAGTATCTTCTCTATATAAAGTCTTAGCATGCGTTTCCCTTCTCTCGGATAATGTATATGCCCTCTAATATAAGACAGTCAGTAAATTCGTGCTAAATTTATTATACCACTTGAGTTATTCAATAGAAAGAAAATATAGTGCCAGCTGCTTCATTATCTCCTGCAGCTTATTATCTGATTTATGCACTGTATTTGGTAATGGTTATGAATCAACACAAACCCGGACGCTTTTTATCTATTGCCTGGTATATATTCTTGTTGAATACAATGTAAAGTTATGGCATAATTTAATAGTTATATCCACTTTCTCTTTGCTGAACATATC
The DNA here is from genome assembly GCA_022706825.1 of Bacillota bacterium. Lineage (GTDB taxonomy): Bacteria > Bacillota > Clostridia > Lutisporales > Lutisporaceae > BRH-c25. The sequence goes on along the minus strand of JAKJBU010000002.1, from coordinate 7,680 downwards.
CAGACATTTCTCAGAAAACTTATATGTCTTTATGTAGGTATATTATTGAATGAATTGGTACAAACTCTTTTAGCATCGCTGCATAAGTTATGGAATGCCTATGAAAGCCTTCACTTTAACCGTATCAGGTTGAAAAGCCTTCCCCTTATGTTGGTGCCCCTTGCTGTTCTAATTCTCGACATGCAATATAGCTTTCTTTATTGGCGCAATGTCGGTGTTTTTACTAAGGGATCGGCATATATTTGTATTTATCAGGGCTTCCATGGCAGTTACGGCAGTATCTTTTATATTATTTTTCATGCTTCACCCTCAGTTTGCAGACAAACACGATTTCCGTTTCTGGCTGAAACCGTGTTTGTCTGCAAACTAAGACCGTGATGCATTTTAATGCACCACGGTCTTTATGAATCACTATGTATATTCAATTAATCCGAAGCTTATCTGAATTGCTGTATCCACCTGTTTCATAAGCTCCTCCGACAAATGGCCGATTTTTTCCTTCAGCCTTCTCTTGTCTATCGTTCGTATTTGTTCCAATAATATGACCGAGTCCTTTGTTATGCCGTATTTCAAAGCTTCCAGCTCAACATGGGTAGGCAGCTTTGCTTTATTAATCTGTGAAGTTATTGCAGCAACAATAACAGTGGGACTATATTTGTTTCCTATATCATTCTGTATTATCAATACGGGTCTTACACCGCCCTGTTCCGATCCTATCACCGGGCTTAAATCTCCATAGAAAATGTCCCCTCTTCTTAAAACCACATTATTCACACTCCGCAAGCCTTGTTTCATATCTTATTATTGTTTCATAGTCTGCCGTAAGTCCTATTTCTGCTAGTGTTATATTTATTTCTGACATCTCCAGATATCCGTTCCTTAACTTTTCTACCGCATTAGACCTCTTTATCTCACTTATATAAAAACGCATGGCGTCCCTGATGAATTCACTTCTATTAATACATTTATGACATACCATATCATCAATTTCCTTTAAAAGCGTGTCCGGCATGCAAACGGCAATCTTTTTTAAATCAGCCACACTAGCACCTCCTAAGTTTTTTGAAGACCACACAGAGTATACAACATTCTGCATCGTCAATAATATGTATGAGCAAGGAGTGTAAAATTATGTGTCGGAAATGCACATTGTGCCATATATGATTATACTAACCGCATATACAATATTATATACCAATTCCTGCACTATGCCTATGTACAATATATGGCATCAGCTAGTCTGTTAAATAATTCAACACATCGACTATCTTTCCGTCCTTGACATATACTCTCGGAACTCTCCTGCTTATCATGCATACAATTTCATAATTTATGGTGTCAAGTTTTTCCGCAAGCTCATCAATATGAATAAAGCCTTCTCCCTGTTTTCCGAAAAGCACCGCCTCATCACCGACTTTTACATCCTCGATACCTGTTACATCAACCATGCATTGGTCCATGCATATTCTTCCAACCACAGGTACTCTTCGGCCCTTTACCAGTGCTTCAGCTTTACCTGACAGCATTCTTGTATAGCCATCGGCATAGCCGATAGGCAGCGACGCGATTTTGCTCTTTTTTTCTGCAATGAACTTTCTTCCGTAGCTTACGCTCTGTCCGGCTTCTATCTCCTTTACATGTGATATTCTGACCTTCAATGACATAACCTGTTTAAGCTCAATTTTATCAAGCATTACCTCATCTGAAGGCTTCAGGCCATAGAGAATTATTCCCGCCCTGACCATATTCAAATGCATTTCAGGCAGGTCAATTATTGCAGCACTGTTTCCGCAGTGTTTTACATTTATTCTGACATTCTCCCTTTCAAGCTCCCCGCATATCCACGTGAATTTCGCATATTGTTCTTCAGTATATGCTTTATCCAAGGCATCAGCCACCGCAAAATGTGTAAATATACCTTCAATAACAATATTAGGCAGCTGACTAATCTTCTTTATAAGCTGTACGGAGTCCCTGTCAGTCTTTAAGCCTATCCTTCCCATTCCGGTATCAACTTTTATATGGATTTTTGCTGTTTTATTCTGCTTCACGGCCGCCTTTGATATTGCTTCCGCCAGTTCCCAGGAATACACAGCCTGCTCTAAATTAAAGCTTACTATTTCCTCCGCCCTTTCCTTGTCAGTAAAGCCGAGGATTAGAATAGGCACTCCAAAGCCTGCATTCCTCAGTTCAATACCCTCATCCAATACTGCAATTGCAAATCTGTCTGCCCCATTGTCCAAAAGGGTTTGTGCTATTTTTTTTGCTCCATGTCCGTATCCGTCAGCTTTAATTACTGTGGTTACAAGCGCATCTTTCTCAGCAAGCCTCCTTATTTCCCTCATATTGTGGGCAAGAGCATCCAGATCCACTTCCGCCCATGCGGCCCTGATTTCCTTCAGATTGTACATTTTTGTTCATCTCCTGTAATCTCATAGAATTTTTTCGTATAATTTCAAAATCCCTGTCTTCCAATCTGGGATTATAGACAAAATTATCATAAAATATCTCTACGTATGTTTCGCCGTCATTTCCGTATATTTCCGCTCTCAGGGGCACAATTTCCGACCTGTCTATCCAAAGCTTCTCAAATTGCATGTATCTGTTCGGCTCGGGAATCTCAAATTCTGCAACAATACACTCCTTATCCCCGTATTTCTCATAGCTGATTTTTATTTCATCGGTTTTTCTGATATGCTCCATAAATGAACCTATGAAGCTGTTATATTCCACTGACCCTGAGAAATCTTCAGTTACAAAATACTGATTTATTCCGGGATGATATATATAAGAGCTGTGTCCGTTATATATAGTCACTTGTCCTTGAAGCTCCCTCGGTGCCAAAACTTCTACCCTGTACTTGTCCGGACTTTTATAGGAATGCTTCAGCCTGTATTCCATTGTACTTCTGTTGTTTGTGACCTTCATAACAACATCGCAGGTATAGGCCTCCAGCTTCAAGAGCCTCCTGCCGGCTTCCCCGAAGTTCTTTTTCTGCTTTATCATTCCGCAGCCGGTTAAACCTGCACATACAATAATGAGCACGCAAATAATCCTACGATACACAATATACCCTCCTGTTACTCCATATCGTATTATTTATACATTATTGTATGTGAAATTTTTTTATTAATGAATATTCTTTCTTGCCTCTTCATGGCTTTGAAAAAATAAATCCTCAATAACCATGCCTTCCCTTTCCATGGAAACTTCCGCCACTGCGGTAGCTGTAGCAAATTCCCTGGAATGGGATATGGTTACATGTATTATCCCGATTCCGTTATCCTCTATAAACTGTTTGACATTGCCCTCAAAACGGACTATGGGCTTTCCGACCGGGCCTCTCAGGATTTCGATATCCTTCCACCTAAAACCTCTTAATCCCGTTCCCAGCGCCTTAAGCACAGCTTCCTTTGCAGAAAAACCTCCCGCAATATGCTGTGCTTTCATATCTTTTTTCTTGTAAAATTCCAGCTCCTGTGCGGTAAACAATCTTTCAATAAATCTCGGGCTTCTGGATATTGCCTTCTTAATTCTTTTTATTTCAACAATATCAGTCCCAATACCGAATATCATTATATCACTCCCGTATTTCAGCACATTCATAATGCACTTTAATTGTATATATTCTACAATAAAATCCTATATCCTCTCATTAACCGTATATAATAATAAAAAAACAAAGGTCAATTCCGCCGCTGCAGCAGAATCAACCCTATATGCTCCTATGGCAAAAAGCTTTCATCCAGGCTTTCCATCTCGTCCGCTCCAATCATTCCATGAATAAATAAATACAGCTTGTTTACCCTTTCCTCCATATCCGCCTTTTTCTGTATCAATTCCGCCAGCTTCTGTCTGAGATCGTTCACCTGCTCCTGGCACTTCTCCGACTCCGAACGGCTCTCATTTATAAGCTCGTAGGCCCTCTTGATAGTTTCCTTCAGAAGCTGCGTATTCATATCATTTATTTGTTTAGGAATAGATTCCAGTTCTTCTAAAAGTACCGGAATCTTCCTGTTAATTTCTTTTATTTCTTTCTCCGCTTCCTCCATTTTGGATAAGGCGGTCTTGTCGTTATTTTCATTTATATCCTTTGAAAGATATAGTATTTTATTCATAACCATTTTTTTTCTTTTTTCCAGATTATATAACTCGGAATCACATTCCTTATTCCTGGCAATAAGCGCTTCCAATCTGGCTATAATTTTTTGCATGCTTCTGGACTTGTTTCCGGAAAATAGCTGTATCCACTCCGGTACGTAGATGAGTGTCGGAATTTTATTTCTTCTTACAATATTGTCTTTAAAATTAATGTCTTTGCCCATAGGTATTCTCTCCATTTCGTACAGCATATCCATCCGTATATCATGAAGAACATTATAAATTGCCAAAAATTATTGTATTAAATTAATTTTACTATAAAAACAAATATAGTCAAATGCTTTTCATATCCGCTTCCACTGCGCTGTATGTTTTATAGCCGCCGCTCAGATTTCTTACATTATCGAAACCGTTTTGCATCATTATCCTTGCCCCTATATAAGAACGCAAGCCCACCTGGCAATTGACAATAATCTCTTTGTCCCTGGGTATCTCCTTAAGCCTGCTTCTTATTTGATCCAGGGGAATATTCACCGCATTTGGGATATGCCCCTTCTGATATTCGGAAGGTTCCCGCACATCCAAAAGAAATGTCCGGCTTATATCCGCATTCATTGCCTCATACCAGTAAGCCGTCTTGACATCCCCGTTCAAAACATTGCTTCCGACATAACCGGCCATGTTTACAGGATCCTTTGCGGATGAGAAGGGCGGAGCATAAGCAAGCTCAAACTCCTGCAGGTCATGTACCGTCATCCCGTGCCTTACTGCTATCGCAATATCATCTATCCTCTTATCCACGCCGTCGTATCCTGCTATCTGAGCACCCAATACCCTGCCCTGAGGGGTATAGACAAGCTTTATCGCCATTGCGCTCCCCCCAGGATAATAGCCTGCGTGAGAAGCTGAGTGTGTGATAGTAGTAATATAGTCTTTACCCGATTCTTTGCCAAGCTTCTTAAGGGCCTTCTCATTAACTCCCGTTGATGCCGCAGCCATATCAAACACCTTTGCAATTGCCGTCCCTTGTGTTCCTTTATAAGTTTCCCTTCGTCCCGCAATATTGTTTGCCACTATTCTTCCCTGCTTGTTTGCAGGCCCTGCAAGGGGTATCAATGCCGGGTTGCCGCTTATGTAGTCTGTTACCTCAACGGCATCTCCCAGGGCGTATATGTTTGGGTCGGAGGTCTGCAGATACTCATTTACCTTAATCCCTCCGGTAACCCCTATTTCAAGGCCCGCCTCCCTTGCCAGCGTGTTATTGGGCTTTACGCCTATAGAAAGTATTACCATATCCGCAGGTATTCTCTTACCGCTTTGCAAAACCACAGCTGTCCTGTTTCCCTCAGGTTCAAAAGCCTTAACCCCGTCCTTCAGGTGAAGTCCGCAGTCTTTGCCCCTTATATGATTATGAACTATGGCAGCCATTTCATAATCCAGAGGTGCCATGACCTGGTCAAGAGCCTCAACAATGTCAACCTTCAAGCCTGCACTATGAAGATTCTCAGCCATCTCAAGGCCTATGAAACCGCCTCCTACCACAACCGCATTCTGCGGTTTTTTCTCATCAAGAAAGGTTTTAATTGAATCGGTATCGGGAATATCTCTCAAGGTATATATATTGGGGCTGTCTATGCCCGGTATAGGAGGCTTGACAGGAAAAGCGCCCGGTGAAAGCACAAGCACATCATAGCTTTCCTCATAGATGCTTCCGTCTTTTATGCTCCTGACCTCAACTGCCTTTCGCTGCCTGTCTATTTTTATTACCTCCGAAAGCTCTCTCACATCTATGTTGAATCGGGCTTTCATAGCCTCTGCAGTCTGCACCAGAAGATTCTTCCTCTCTTTTATTGCCCCTCCTATATAATAGGGAAGGCCGCAATTGGCAAAGGAAATATAGCTCCCCTTCTCAAACATTATTATCTCTGCCTTCTCATCAATTCTCCTAAGCCTTGCGGCTGCGGATGCTCCCCCTGCAACTCCTCCTACTATAAGCACCTTTTTGTTCATATCCATGCCTCCTTGTATTTTTTTCTCACTGTACGTATTCAAAAAATTATATACTTCAATTTATATACCCATGGGGGGTATGTATATATTATATTTTTATACTTAACGGTTGTCAACATTTTTATAATTATTTTGCGCAATAAACCAATAACCTCTTCATAAATTCTTCATATTTATGATATAATATTAATGTATACCTATGGGGGGTACATATTAAATTTGAGCGCAGGTGATTAAATTGAGCAACATATCACTTATACTGGCTTTTTCGGCAGGGCTTCTGTCCTTTCTTTCCCCATGCGTGCTGCCTCTGGTACCCGCCTATATAACTTATATTACCGGGTCTGCTATTGCCGATCTTAATACCGGAAGGGCAAGACTTTATGCCCTGTATAAATCCCTGGGGTTTGTTCTGGGCTTTTCTCTGGTATTCATAGCAATGGGAGCCTCAATAACCTCCATAGGCAGGCTTTTTGCCGGAAACATGGATACTTTCAGGAAAATCGGCGGTACTCTGATAGTACTGTTTGGAATACACATTACAGGGCTTTTTAAAATAAAGACATTGTATTACGAAAAAAGGCTTGTGCCTTTTGAAAAGCTGAGCAGAAATATAAGCTCGGTATTTATAGGAATGGCCTTCGCAGCCGGCTGGACTCCCTGTGTAGGCCCTATACTGGCATCGATACTCATATATGCCGGCAGCATGGAAACAATAGCCATGGGGATACTGCTGCTTGCGGCATATTCTTTAGGGCTGGCGGTACCATTTATACTAACTGCTTATGCTGTCGGAAGCTTCAGTGGGTATTTCAAGAGAATATCAGGGCACTTGAATACCATATCGATTATAAGCGGAGTTTTGCTCATACTAATGGGCATACTCGTCTTTACAAACAAAATTGCGGCACTAAGCCGGTATTTTGATTTTTTTAATCTTTAATCAGAGTCCAGCGGTGTTATGTCAAGAGATAAATAAGTAAGAATTCATTTGTTTTTTACTACTTACCAAAAGGCGCAAAACATCCACCTAAGCCCTGTCGGTTCTGCTTTAAAAAATTAGAAGCAGGGCATAGCTTATGTCAGAATGCAACGGTTACCGTTGCTCTGACGGAATATACAGGCGATTGTCTTTCAAAAGTCGAAAGACTAACCGCGCAAATTTACGGGCAGTTAAGGCAAGTGCACGTTTATGCTGGTACTTATTCACCTCTTTGTATTTGAGGTGGTAGAAGTTGCTATACTCTGTGTCGCATCTCACAAGAGACAGGGCAGCTTCACCCAAGTAATACTTTAAAAATCGGTTGCCGGATTTGATGAGGCGTGTGGTTTGAGCCTCAAATTCACCGGACTGGTGCTGAGTCCATGCAAGGCCAGCGTATTTCGCCAGTGCAGCTTGGTTTGGGAAACGGTTAATGTCTCCAATCTCTGCAATGATACCGGCGGAATATACAGGACCGATTCCCTTAACAGATTGTAGCGTGTTGGGGATCAAGTCTATTTGTGCAGTAATAGCTTTATCAAACTCTTTGATTTGAGATTCCAATGCTCTTATGGAGCTTATGGATA
>JAKJBU010000029.1 GCA_022706825.1 Bacillota bacterium | reverse complement strand
CCGGGATGAGTGAAAAATACAAGAAATTCATGAGGGGCTCTTCAGGTAAGAACTTTGAAGGAATGCTGCTGGGGCATATAGAAAATATGGAAGCGTCAATAGAAAGAGTGAACATTATAAGCGAAGACCTAATACATGTAAAGAACCAGATGGATAAATGCATACAGAAGTGCAACATAATAAGATACAACGCCTTTAGTGATACGGGAAGCGATCAGAGTTTTTCCATAGCTATGCTTGACAATTTTAATGACGGTATCATAATTACAGGTATCTACGGAAGAAATGAGTTTGTAGGTTATGCCAAGCCTGTAAGCAAAGGAACGTCAAGATATCCTCTTTCTGTTGAAGAAGAACTGGTATTGAACAGGAGTCTGAAAGGTACACAAATATAGAATAAAAAATATACCTTCATAGGATACTAATTGTATTGCACAATAAGTTGCTATGGAGGTGTTTTTATGATAATCGCAATACAGCATGGCTTGGAAGATATAAAAAAAGAACTGGAAAGCAGAGGGAATGAAGTATTCTACATAGGGGAAAACAGAATGGCTGATGCAGTCCTCTACAAGGAGGCGGATACACGTCCTTACTATGCAGTTAATAATGTTCCCTCAACCGCGGCGTTATCAAACGAAAATATATCATACGGGGCTCTGTTGGTGAATGTAACAAACAAATCTATGGATGACATAATCAGAATATTGGAGAAGCGAGTATACAGCCCTCTGCTTTAATAGCATTTCATAATTTACAGCAGGTTAGCTTTCATATTAATATAAAATTCCCAATTTTATGATATAATATATATTAATTGTCGAAATAAATATGAAAGGGTAGCATGTAATGTATCAGGGTGTATATGATAGGATACTATTAATTGCAATGACTTGTTTTTCTTTCTTCATTGCATTATATACCATAAGCATGAACAAAACGGCTTCACTTTTCAAGCTGCTGGGCTGGGTGTTTTTCATACCCTTTGGATTGTGCTGCTCAATCTTTGTTTTCTCTCCGGATACCCCGATAAATCTCATATTATCATTTTCGGAGTTTTGCCTGGCCGCAGGCATTCTCCTACTTATACTTTATCCTTACAACACAAAAAATCAAAAACTAATGATTGTTGTAATTGCTGCTCTTACCCTGATACTGTCCGTATATGCAATAAAAACGGAGCATTTCATATACTATACATTCTCAGCTGCTCTCCGGAATATTCTCACGGCAGCATGCATTATTGCGGCTATTGTGTTCAATATAAAAAAGAATGCAGATAGGAAACTTGCTAAGCCATTGGCTATTTGGCTTACAGGTATGCTGCTGGGATTTGTTGAAAACAAAGCTTATATAAATGAAGCAGTATTTGCAGTCAAGTTAAGTGCATATGCCTGTTTTTTATTCTATTTCTTTAGGACAACCCATGATTTGCTTATGAAAAGGGTCAATGAATCTGAAGAATTGATAGAAGACATGAAAAAATCCCTTAATAAAGAGGTAAAGAAAAGAGTATTTGAAATTGAAAGAACCAATGAAAGGCTCTTGGAAATATCCAAGACAGATATGCTCACAAAGACGTTTAATAAGATTACAATACTTAATATCATTGAAAGGCTTATAACAAGCAAGAAAATGGAAGCCTTTTCAATATTAATGTTTGATATAGATAACTTCAAAACAATAAATGATTCCTTGGGACACGTTACCGGAGATATGTGCCTGAAGACTCTGTCTACTATCGCTTCGGGGAATATCAGGGAAGTAGACTACATAGGAAGATATGGAGGGGATGAGTTTATTATTGTACTTCCAACCTTATCGGTGAATGAAGCTAGATTTGTGGCAGAGCGCTTCAGGAAGAAGGTAAACGAAACAAGCAATCCCAGGTTTACCATATCAATAGGCATTGCGACGTACCCTCATGACGGACAGACCGTACATGAACTGATACAGGCTGCAGACAGAGGATTATACAAAGCTAAGAGCATGGGAAAAAATACTGTTTGCCGTGCATAGTTTTTCTAATTCTTATTTTCCATATAATCAAAAAACTTATCTTCACTTGCTGTGGAAGCAATCTGCCGGTTTATCAGCGAGTTATCGGATAACGCTCTTCTGTTCATTTTCCACATATTGTATTTAAGGCCGTTTGCTATAAGGCTTGCCATGTTCATAACTACACTGAGCCTTGTATTTTGAAGAATCATTATCTCCATAAAACCGCCTACATTTACTATCCCTGTGATATTTATATGACCGATAGCCGGAAGGTTCTTATTAACACCCGAGCCCGGAGACAAGGGGCCTTCCTTTATATTTATATAGCCTATCCTTTCATACCTGCCTAGACATGCGTCAATGGCAATGATAAAGGGATTGTCAAATTTTCTGAAAAGCTCCATATACTCACAAAGGTTCTTTGCATGGACAGGCTCATCCAGAGTACCATAAACATGTACATTTTTATACCTCATATCCTTCACTTTATACCCTATCAACGGGCCCAGGCAGTCGCCGGTGGCTCTATCCGTTCCTATGCACACAATTACGATGTCGGTATGGTTTTTATCATAGAAAATACTCATGCATTCCTCTAAGTAATTGCAGAAATAAGAAAAGGAATAAGGTTTATTAATATCAACTGTTCTCTCATATTTTATCTTCAACATTCCGAACTCCTTTATCTGAAATATCTACATAGAGTATTACCAAAACACATTGAGTAAATTCAAAGGTTTTAAAATTAACAGGGTGTGGCGCAAAGTGTTTTATTGTATAATTATATTATTCAATATCAAATACAATAACCACATGTTTTCAAACAACTGCATCCAAGGCCTTTGTGCCCATATGATCAATCAAATAAATCATGAGTTTTTATGAATACTTTTTTGGAAATTATTCGTATATATTATGAGAGGTGCTTGATTTGCAAAAAGTAAGATCGAAAAAAACAACCGCATTGCTTCTTCTGCTGATCATAGTATCGGTGCTTGCCATTCTACTTTACATAAACAACAAAACAACCCGGAAGTCTTCCTTTATTGCAGGCGGAAAAAGCAAACTTGCTGTTACCGGAGAAGTGACGGCTGTATCGCAAAGCAGCAGCGCCATATACTATGTGAAGGATCTTCTTATTGAAGCACAGGCAGAAAATATCAGAGCGAAGAATATAAATGGAGATATTGCATGGAGCTGCAAGCTGCCCGGGAAGGCCGTCAAGATGGCTGATGCAGGGCAAAATATCATAATTATTGATTCAGCCAATAACATCCATTATTATACACTTCAGGGGAAACTCCTTTGGACACACAAGTCGGATTATGAGATTGTAGATATTTTTACGGAGGATAACGGAAGCTTCCTGGCAGAATACAAGGGAATGACAGGAAGCCATGCTGAAGCATTCAAGCAGGACGGAAGTAAAATTGGGAGTATATCTGTGGACAATGCTCATATATTATCATTTGCAGGAGGCAGCGGGGTATTTTCGATTTCAATTGTAGACACCTCATCAGAAATGATTAAGACAAAAATAATAACATACAACTTCAAAGGGGATATACTGTGGGCCATAAATTTTGACAACGTCATTATCTCAAAGCTCAGCTACAGTAAGGATAACAGGCTGCTTGCCCTGGGAGAAAATACGGTTTATATTTATAAAAATGACGGCAGTCTTCATCAGGAAGTCAAAATTGAAGGTGAAATCAGCCGTGCGGCAATGAACGGTCATATTGTCGCATTGGCATTGGAAATTGAAGATAAGCAATACCTGATATGCTATGATGGCAATATGCGGGAGCAAAGCCGTACGGAGATAAAGCCTGCGCCATTGGGAATATTTCCGCTGAAAAACAATCTTATAGTATACTATTCTGATGAATTGATGATACTCACCCTTAAAGGAGAGCTTAATGCAAGGTATGAGCCCAATGTGGATATAAGCACCGTATATATGACCTCGGATAATAAGGTGTACATAGCTTCAAACAGAAGGCTTCTTCAGTTGGAGTATATAAAATAGCACAAAGGAGGCCAAAAACCTATGAATTGGATTGACTACTTGATAATTGTAATTCTTGCCGTTGGTGTCATTATCGGCTTCAGGAAAGGGTTTTTGAAGTCGGTATTCAGCATAATATGCCTGTTGGTATCAATTATGGTTGCAAAAACTTACTATAAAGCCTTAACTATGTTTTTGGTGGAGAATACTGCATTGGAAGAGAAGATAACAGGTTTTCTTTCAGAAAAAGCTTTTGTAAAAAACATATTAATGTCTCCTTCGGGGGAAAGTGCGGTTTTTTCCATCAGTAACAGCTTTACCAGCGATTTGAATGCATTTGTAACAGTACTTATAATAAATGCAATATCCGTGCTGATTATATTTATTGCCGTGAGATTTATTCTTGGAATTGCCGAAAGCATTCTTTTAGATGCAGTCGAATTACCCGGACTGAGAGAAGTTAACAGTATAGGAGGGGCAATAGTCGGCCTTGCAAAAAATATCATAATAATAATGCTGATATTTACAATAATAACTCCTATTTCTGCTATAAAGGCTCTTTCGGGGATCTCAGACGGAATAGAGGCATCTGCCCTTGCGGAGTACTTTTATGCTTATAACTTCATACTTGGATGGATTTGGACTGCAGCCGTTGACCTTTTGAATAAATAGTCAAGTCTTAAGGAGTTGTTGAATTCATGAACAAGAAAAATGCACTGATAGGGATAGCCCTGATATTCCTGGGCATATCCATGTACCTGAAAAACTATAATATCGGAACAGGCAGCTTGCTGACTCTTTTCCTTGGGCTGGGACTGCTTTATGCATATCATATTAAGAGAGAACAGCCCTTTATTATATTCGGAGGAATCTTTGCAGCTATAGGCTTGGCGGCGGTATTAAGGGATATCAGATTGTTCCGTATTGATATGGTTTTTGAAGCAATGCTTATAGCGCTGGGAATAATATTTATATTCTTATATTACTCAAAACATATTGAAGGCTTTATTTTTCCGGGGGTGATACTTCCCGCTGCAGGAGTATACCTTTTATTACTGAGATCATTCAACGACAGATATGTATCACCAAGCATATTCTTGCTTCTTGGCTTCGCTTTTTATGTGATATACCTTATAGCCTATATGGGGAAGTCCAACTGGCCGTTGATACCGGCAAATGTATTGCTCTTGATAGGAATCTTTGCATATGGAGTAAGCTTTGATATAATAACATGGCATAAAGTATATTTAAATAGGGATTATATCTGGCCGCTGCTTATGATTGGAGCGGGGGTATTAATACTGATAAGCAGGTTCAGAAGAAGGACTTGAGGGGTTATGTGAATGTTTAAAATAGGCGAGTTTTCCAAACTGACACAAGTATCAATACGAATGTTAAGGTATTACGATGAAATGGGATTGTTAAAACCTGCGGAAATTGATAAGTTTACGAATTACAGGTTATATTCCACGGAGCAAATCTCCGCTTTGAATAAGATTATATTCTTGCGGGATTTAGGTTTTAATGTTTATGAAATTGCGACGGCCCTTAATCATTGGGATAATAAATATATTATAAGCCAGCTTGAAAACAAGCGCTTGGAAATTGAGAATATGATTAAATCCGAACAGGATAAACTGCTTAAGATTGAACTGGCAAAAAAGGATATTCAGCAAGAAAAAATAGCGATACACTACAACGTTTCAATAAAATCTATTCCCAGTTATCAAGTATTTTCTTTAAGGCGGACTGTTCCCGATTATTATGCCGAAGGTCAATTGTGGAAAGAGATGTCAGATTTTGCAAATGAAAATAGTATTCCTATTTCAAGCAATACATTCACTATATATCACGACACTGATTATAGAGAAAAAGATGTTGACATTGAAATATGTGCACCTGTAGCCAGGATGGGAGAAAACACGAATGGCTTTATATATCGCATTACGGAGCCTGTACCCATAATGGCTTGCACTATGGTGTATGGAAGATTTGAAAATATATTAGGGGCATATCTTGCCTTAGCAAAATGGCTTCAGGAGCATAATCAGTATAGAATGACCGGACAGAGCAGGCAAATTGTTCACCGAGGGCCCTGGAACGAGGAGGATCCGGATAAATATTTAACGGAAATACAAATCCCATTGATAAAAATATATTAAAAGCGTTTTGCAGAAATCTTCTGTAAGACGCTTTTAATATATTGACTCTCACATGGTGTCAGAGTCTACACTAAAATAAAAATCATGTGGAGGGAATAAAATATGGAAAATTATCAGGTAAGTTCTATTGGTAGAATCAACATCAACGGAGGGGGAATGTTCATTGAGCTTGAAGCCGAGTATATTACGGCATTGCAAGCGCTAGACGGGTTTAGTCATATTAATGTCATTTGGTGGTTCAGCGATTTTGATAATAAAGAAGCAAGGGAAACCCTTGAAACGCAGCAGCCGTATAAAAAGGCTCCGGCCGTAATGGGTATCTTTGCCACAAGGTCACCTATCCGTCCAAATCCCATTGCTTTGTCTGCAGCAGAAGTTATCCATATTGACTACGAAAAGGGTATCATTCAAATTGCATATATCGACGCGAATGACGGTACACCCGTACTCGATATAAAGCCATATACACCGAGTCTTGACAGGGTGGAAGCTCCCGGTGTGCCGGAATGGTGCAGCCATTGGCCTAAAAGCTTAGAAGAATCAGGTAACTTTAATTGGGAAAATGAATTTAATTTTTAGAGACTCATTGCCAAAATCAGCCATACTGTAAAAGACACGGGGAAACGTCCCCGTGTCTTTTTGTTTTAATTAGATATTCCTAATACTTATCGGTGCATTTGTGGTATTTGCCGTAATTGATACCTTGTTGGAGGCGGTATCAAAGTTATCGCTTTTGAGCTGTACAGAGCCCTGCATGCCTATGTTTTTCTTCTCCGTTTCGTAAGTGAGGTTTGCAAGCTTTACATCAATACTGCTCATTGCAGTATGTGCATCAACCATATACTCAAAGCCTTCTTCTCCGGCAAGGCTGAAATCAATTTTTCCATTAGAGGTGCTGAGAGTATAGCAAGGGTTCAGAGAATCACCTTTGCGGGAAGTGCTTACCGCAATTGCAGCGTTGCTGGTTTTTGCATCTATATTGTCCAAGCGGCTGTCCTCTACAGCTATTTTGGAATTTGAGGTTCTGATGTTTGCAGTTCTTGCGGATACTTCGTTAAAGATTATCCTTTCATTGTCTGTAAATATTTCAATTTCATCTGCGCTGCATCTTGTCAGAATTACCCTTCCGTTTGCCGTGGCACAGCTTATATGATTAGCATCTATATCACTGATTTCACATTTTGCATTGTTTGTAGAAAAGCTAATTACATCCATACCTTTGGGAAGCAGTATTTCAATCCTCCCCCAGGTTCTGCCGGGAAACTCGGTGGAAAGCCTGTAACCTTCGGTGTCTTTAATGACCTTGAAGTATTCATCAATGGCCAGCTGAGGCACATTTGAATTAACATACAGGTTTATCTTTATTTCCTTTGTATCAACGGGACAGGCTTTTACGGAGAAATTACCTGTTTCAAGGTATAAGCTGAGAGTGTCTTCCACCGGGTAGGTATAGCTGCTGTTATATTTATGCTTCTCGTACACTGTGTCAAAGAGATTGTCTATCTGGCTTGTAAAGACATCTGCAAATTTTGCTGCAGACTCAGCAATATCCTGGCCCAGTATTTCCATCCTTTTTGTGAATTCCTCGGCAAATTTTTCAGCATTATTTCCTGTCTTATCGGTGTTAATATTCTCTCCCAGCTGCTCTACCAGCTTTCCTGCCTTTTCGCCGAAGGTGGAAGCAAGCTTTGAGGCTTTTTCACCAAATTTGTTCAGTTTCTCATCTATTTTGATTTCGTTAAGCTTGGCAGCAAGTTCATCTTTTATTTCGTTTATTTTTGAACCGGAGGACGGTGTGCCGGAGCCGCCCTTCTCCAAAGCTTCAAGAAGCTTTACAGCTTCATCGGTGGTTATTTTCCCCTCCTGGAGCATTTTAAGTATTAACATTTTTTCTTCCACAATATTTCCCCCTATTCACTCATTAATCTGATTGCTTCTTCCGAGGATATTTCACCCCTATAAAGCCTTTCAAGAATTTCTTTCTTATAGCTCTGATCCACACTCTGACTCTTATAACCCAATGCCGAAATGAGAGAATCCAGCTTTCCCTTCACTGTCGGGTATGATATTCCCAGCTCCCGCTCGATTTCCTTTATATTTCCTCTATTTTTAATGAATATTTCCGCAAATTCCTTGTGCTCCTGTGATAAGGAACAGAATTTACACGGCTTGAAGTGCCCTTTTATCGTGCTTTTGCATGAATTGCAGGACACTTCCGTTATCTCCACCGGTCCGCTGCATATAGGACACTGCCCCATGACTTCACGTTTCATTACTTCACTCCTAACTATTAATAATGTATTGCCGTTATATCCCATTATAGCCCAATAATTAATAATGTCAATATATAAATTAACATTATTAATTTAATTTATTGGAAATATTAAAAAATAGTAAACGCATATAAATATTATTAATAAATATGGAAAGCCTGTATAGAATCTCTGCTTATTTATATATACGCAAAACATGCTGCTTTAGTTTTAAAAATTAATAATTAATGATATAATTCAAATATTATAACAAGATTTTAATGAGGGTTTTTGCACACTTGCAAAAACCTACCCGAGCGTTTCAACGAGGCGGGAGATATGCTTACCGCCTGTTGGGCAACGAACGCGGTATCCGCCATCTATAAAGGCGGGAGACATCATTAGCCTCGTTATAACAGAAATCATATCGCACCATAGAGTGAGGAGGATAAGTATGAAAGAAATAGATGCCAGAGGGCTTGTGTGTCCTCAACCGGTAATACTCACCAAAAAGGCCCTTGAAGGGATGACGGAGGGCGAGGTAGTAACCATTGTAGACAATATCACCGCAAAGGAAAATGTTTCAAGATTGGCTGAAAATTTAAGCTGCAAATATGAGATATCCGACGAAAGCGGCTGTTATTACATAAAAATAATAAAGGCAGCGGGAGCAGAAAGTACGGAAACAAAAGAGGACAGCACAGTAATAGTAATAACTTCGGACAAATTAGGCCAAGGAGCAGAGGAGCTGGGAAAGGTGCTGATAAAGAGCTATACTTACGCACTTACCGAAGCCACACCGCTGCCAAAGGCTGTGATGTTTTTAAACAGTGGTGTTAAGCTTACCGCAGAGGGCTCAGAGGTGGCGGAGAATATTAAGAAGCTGGAAAACTCAGGGGTGGAGATTATAAGCTGCGGTACCTGCCTGGATTTCTATCAGTTGAAGGATAAACTCCAGGTCGGCATAGTCGGAAATATGTATTCAATAATTGAAAAGATGAATTCTGCCGGCAAAGTAATTAATATAGGATAGGATGGATGCATATGTATTACCCGAAACAATTCAACATAGGAGATATCGTGGAAACAAAAAAACAGCATCCCTGCGGCGATAATCACTGGGAAGTCATAAGGGTGGGAGCGGATTTCAAGATAAAATGCCTGAAATGCGGCAGAATAGTGATGCTGCCGAGGCCTAAGTTTGAAAAATCTGTTAAAAAGGTAATAAAAAGTGCAGCACCTGAAGAGAATAATATTGATTAAAGCTTTATATAGTGTTATAATCTATAATTGCGTAAATATCCTCGCTCTATCATATTCAGATAGGGCCGTTAGTCCGTGGGGAGGAGGTGAATTTTTATGAACAGGTACGAAACCATATATATAATCAGGCCGACCGTTGATGAAGAAGGTATAAAAGCTCTTCAGGAGAAGTTCAAGGCAATTGTTGAAGAAAACGGTGAAATCGAAGCTATAGATGACTGGGGCAAAAGAAAGCTCGCTTATCTTATAGACGATATCGGGGAAGGCTACTATGTATATATGAAATATAAAGCAGCGCAGGTTGTACCAAAAGAGCTGGACAGAGTATTCGGCATAACAGAAGAGATTTTAAGGCACATGATAATAAAAATTGAAGAGTAGCACAAAGTAATTGGAAAGAAAAAAATTTAGGCGGTGTGATTATGTTGAATAAAGTTGCCCTGGTGGGCAGATTGACTAGGGATCCTGAAATCAGGTATACAGCAGATAATCAAACACCAATAGCTAAATTCACTATCGCTGTTGACAGGACCTATAAAAGGGAAGGTCAACCAACTGCAGATTTTATACCGATAATTGTATTTGGAAAATCTGCGGATAATTGCGGAAAGTTCATAAAGAAGGGGAGGCTTGTTGCCGTTTCAGGAAGACTCCAGACAAGAAACTGGGATGATCAGGATGGCAAAAGGCATTATGCAACAGAAGTGATAGCGGACGAAGTTGACTTCCTGGACAGGGGCTCTGATGCAAGGGGACAAGGCAACGAAGGCAGATCTGATTCGGATTATGGTGATTTCCACCTGGCTGAAGAAGAGGATGAGCTTCCGTTTTAGCAGATATGTTACATAAAACATACAGATTGGAGGGAAAATGATTGAACAGACGTAGTGGCGGTGAAAGAACCGGCGGCGGAAAAATGAGAAAGCCAAAGAAAAAAGTTTGTAACTTTTGTATTGATAAAGTTGAACATATAGATTACAAAGATGTAAACAAGCTGAGAAGATTCATCTCTGAAAGAGGCAAGATAATTCCGAGAAGAATTTCCGGAAACTGCGCAAAGCATCAGAGACAGCTCACAATAGCAATAAAGAGAGCAAGGAACATAGCTTTCCTGCCCTTTACTACCGATTAGAAGAATAAATATTGGACTCGGAGGTTTTTTGCCCCCGGGTTTTATTTTTTGGATTATGAAATGCTATTCAATACCGCTGATTCCAATATTTAAAAGGATTTTTCGGGAAGGTATTATATTTAGTATGTCGAATTAAAAAACAGGTTAGGCTGTTTGGCATTGGAAGGTTATATGGCTTGCAAATCCAGTGGTTCCAAAGATTACAAGACATTTTGATTTGTTGTTTACTTTGACGAATTGTGGTAATATAAAATAAGCTTCCCGAACATGATTTGACTAATTTTTTATTATATATGGAATATAATATTAATAGTGGACAAGGTCAAATAATGTAATGGGGGGATCAGCTTGTTAAACCAGGACACTGACATTACAAAAAATATAAAAATGATAGAGTTTTTGAAAAGCGAACTCTTAACCACCGTTGCATCACTGTATCAGAATCTGCTGAAAGGTACAAAGGTGGGGCAGGGGGTCATTCAGGATATACTGGCAAACCTTGTACTGGTTACATATCTGCTTGGTAAAAGGCTTGGAGTACCATATTCAATGATTGATACCAAGATACTGGAAAAGATACGGTTAGGAATGCTGGAGGAGCACGAGACGGAAAAATGGTACGGGGACCTGACTGACCTTGGCGATTATTTGAAAACGAAGAAAGGCTAGAGGCTCAGCATGGAGAGAATGCAAACAAGGGCACTGGTAGAAGGTGCTATATTTGCAGGTGTCACTGCACTTTTGGGAATACTGTATTATTATACGCAGTATCTCGGAATAATAGCTATGGTTTGGCCTGTACCGGTAATAATAGTGGGCTATAGAAACGGCATTAAAGCGAGTATACTGTCTGCCTTATCTGCCGGGTTGGTGGTTTCTCTGGTGACGCAGCCTCTGGTAGGGGTTGGGCTTCTGATTGGTTTTGGTGTCCCGGGAGTATTAATGGGGCATATGATAAACAAAAGGGTGAATCCGTATGCAGTAATATTAGTGTGCGGTGTAGTACTGTCCGTAAGCATGGCGGGAGAATTTCTGCTGTCATTAAAGGTTGCAGGTATTGACGGATTGGAATTTTTATCAAATCTTGATTCTGCCTTCAGGGAGCAGTTGGAAACATCCTTGAATATATATAGGCAGTTCGGTGCTGCAGAGGAAAAATTGCAGGAATTCAAAGATTACTTTAGTCAGGCAATAGAGCTGATGAAGTATGTGATTCCTTCTTCATTGCTGATATCAGGCGTATTTTTCTCATTTATTGATTATAAGCTTACAAGACTAATACTGAAAAGAATCGGCCTTATTTTGCCCGACATAGATGAATTTTCAAAATGGAGGCTTACCGAACCATATTCATACATATTGCTTGGAACGGCTGTTCTTGCAGGGGTAGCATCATACTTTAAGGTTCCCGGATTCAATGCAGTCGTTTTAAACATCTCTACTATACTATCACTGATTTTCTCTATTGTCGGAATATCGGCAGTTGTTTATTTCGCAAGGGTTTATGGGGATAGATACGGTATCCCGAAAGCATTACGGAGAATAATAACTGTTTTTGTCATTCTTACCTTTATTCAGTTTATAGCCTTTATCGGCATATTAGATATGGCGTTTGATTTTAGGCGGCTGAAATCCAAAAATCGCATTGGAGGTGTGAGATGAAAATTCGCAAGTTTTCGGACATATGGGGGCCGGATGTGAGCATATCTCTTTGGATACTCGCCATTGCCGTAGTAGTCATAGGCTATTACAATGTTTTTTTGGGTTTGGCCGGCGCACTGCTTCTGGGATATCTGGTTTACCACAATCTTCATGCCGCAACCAGAAAAAAGGAAGAACTCAGATTATATATAGAAAACTTATCTGAAAATGTAGATACTGCAACCAAAAATGCCATTCTTAACCTGCCGTTCCCATTGGTTATTATTGATGATCAGGGCGTTATCAATTGGTATAATATGCTTTTCTCGAGTATTTTCCAAGGAGAGTACATACTTGACAAGAAGCTGTCGTCCTATTTAAGCGGTGTGGATATCAGCAGGATACTGAAGAATAAAATGGAAAGGTTCAAGAATATCAATATCAAAGACAGATACTATGATATATACTGCAATTTGATTAATATCAATGAAAGCGGCGAGGAAAAGAATATAATAATAATGTATTTTGTGGATAAGACAGACTTTATCAGCCTCAGGAACAGATATAACGACGAAAAGCCCATAGCGGCTATACTTCAGGTGGATAACATAGAAGAGGTAATTAAAGAGACAGAGGAAGCGTTAAGGCCTGCCCTGGTTGCGGAAGTTGACAGAAGGGTCAATGCATGGGCGGCACTTAACAACGCATCCATCCAGAAATATTCCAACGGTGAATACATGATTTATTTCAGTCATAAGCAGCTGATGTCAATGGAGGAAAAACGTTTTGACATACTTGACAGCATCAGGGAAATTAATTCAGGCAACAAAATTCCCATAACATTAAGCATAGGCGTTGGAGTTAACGGGAAGAACCATGCGGAGCTGCAGAAGTTCTGTACAAGCGCCATGGATATTGCTCTGGGCAGAGGGGGAGACCAGGCGGTTGTCAAGGATAATGAAAAGCTTTCCTTTTATGGAGGCAAGACAAAGGCCGTTGAGAAGAGGACAAGAGTAAAGGCAAGGGTAATAGCCTATGCATTAAGACAGCTTATTGAGCAGTCCGAGGATGTGCTTATTATGGGCCATGAAATGCCTGACCTTGACTGTATGGGTTCCGCCTTGGGCATATACAGGTGCTGCAAAGGCCTGAACAAGGAAGTGAAAATAGTACTTGGCGGTGTAAATGCAGGTATAGCAAACCTATGGTCGGAGCTGCAGGAGGATGAGGAATATGCGGATGTATTTGTCAGCCCGCAGGATGCCCTTCAAATTTGCGGGGCAAATACTTTGCTGGTGGTTGTAGATGTGCACAGGCCGGCATTTACAGTGCAAAAGCAGCTTGTAGAAAAAGCTGAGAAAATTGCAATAATAGATCATCACAGAAGAGGCAGCGAATTCATTGAGAATGCGGTTATCACATACATAGAGCCCTATGCATCTTCTACCAGTGAGCTGGTAACCGAGTTGCTGCAATACATGTTTGAAAAGCCGAAGATAAAGCAGATAGAAGCGGAAGCCCTGCTCGCAGGGATATTTATAGATACCAAGAATTTCTCTTTCCAGACAGGGGTCAGAACCTTTGAGGCTGCATCCTATCTTAGAAGGATGGGAGCGGATACTACCCTGACAAAGCAGCTTTTCCAGGATGACATGGCAACTTTTTTGACTCGGGCTGAGGTAGTAAAGGGAGCGCAAATGTTCAAGAGCAATATAGCAATTTCCACTATACCGGTGAATGCAAAGAATCCTGCTCTGGTTGCAGCTCAAGCCGCTGATGAGCTGTTGAATATCAAAGGTGTAAATGCTTCCTTCGTACTTTCCTGCATTGAGGGGGATATTTTCATAAGCGGAAGATCCCTGGGAGATATTAATGTGCAGGTGGTGCTGGAAAAGCTTGGCGGAGGCGGACATCTCACTGTGGCCGGCGCACAGCTTCCGGGGCTTACTATGGAAAAGGCCATGAGCTTATTGAAAAAAGCCATAGAGGAATATCTTAAGGAAGGTGAAAGATAAATGAAGGTTGTACTTTTACAGGATGTTAAGAATCTGGGAAAAAAGGAACAATTGGTCAATGTCAGCGACGGCTATGCCAGGAACTATCTGTTCCCGAGAAAACTTGCAGCAGAGGCTACTTCAGGGAAGCTTAAAGAACTGGAGGAAAAGAAAAATTCTGAAATAATAAAGAAGGATAAAGAGAAACAAGCAGCAAAGGAGCTTGCCGACAAGCTTGAAAAATTGGAGGTAAACTTCAAGGTAAAAGCGGGAGAGAACGGCAAATTGTTCGGTTCCATAACAAGCAAGGATGTGGCTGATGCTTTAAAATCACAGCACAAGACAGAGATAGACAAGAAAAAGATAGTGCTTCATGATGCCATTAAGGCATTGGGGACATATAAGGTTGAAATTAAGGTATATCCCGGGATATCCACATTAATAAATGTAAAAGTTGAAGAACAGAGAGGGGTCTAAAAGGTGAGCCATAACCATAGCAGCATACGCAGCAAAGATGTATCAATTGACGTACTTGTTGATTTTACAAAAAAATTGTATTCTAGTGATAAGACCAGAAAACTGGATAATGTTACAGATAATAAAGAAAAGATTTATATACTGCATGAAATAGTTTCCGGCAAAATAGAGAACAAGAGAATAGAAGAGAACAAGCTGGAATTTTTAATTGAAGATATTAAGGACAAGCTTTCTGATGCCGCAGCCAAAAGATACATAGAAGAAGGCATAAAACGGGAAGTCATAAAGCGCATGGAAACAAGGGAAATAGAATACTTGAATGAAATGAAGCTGCAGGTTATAAAAAAGCATGCAGGGCTTGAGAATGCTTCTACCCTGAAAAAATATGCGGACTTGGAGCTGATGAAGAAGGTAAGGCTTACAAAATCAATAATGGATGTAATGCGCCCTCAAAGGCAGGATGAAATAATTGGACAGGAGAATGCTGTTTCAGCTTTGATATCCAAGATAGCCTCACCCTTTCCTCAGCATGTTATATTGTACGGGCCTCCGGGCGTAGGCAAGACTACCACAGCCCGTCTTGCCCTTGAAATCGCGAAAAGCCGGAAACATACTCCCTTCAGCAAAACTGCCAAGTTTGTAGAAGTTGATGCAACCACCCTAAGATGGGATCCGAAGGAATCAATAAATCCCCTGTTAGGTTCGGTTCATGACCCTATTTTTCAGGGAGCCAACAAGGAGCTTGCAGAAATGGGTATTCCTGAGCCTAAACCCGGCCTGGTTACCGAAGCTCACGGAGGTGTGCTTTTTATAGATGAAATAGGTGAGTTGGATGTGATGCTCCAGAACAAGCTGCTTAAGGTGTTGGAGGACAAGAAGGTAAGGTTTGATTCCTCATATTATGATGTCAATAACGAAAACATACCTCGATATATAAAGTTTCTGTTTGAAGAAGGTGCTCCCGCCGATTTCATTCTTATCGGAGCAACCACCAGGCAGCCGGAAGAAATAAACCCGGCTCTTCGGTCACGCTGTGCGGAAGTGTTCTTCAATCCTTTAAGCAGTTCCGATATTGCCAGAATAGTATTGAATGCGGCTGATAAGCTTGGTGCCCGAATAAGTGCAAAGGGGGCAGAGTTGATCAGCAGTTATACATACGAAGCCAGGAAGGCAGTCAATATTCTTGCTGACTGCTACAGCAGCATGATAAATGAAAGGGAAGACAAGGATATAGAAATATCCGTTGATTGTATAAAGGAAGTATTAAGCAAAGGCAGATACGTGCCGTTGAACAAGAAAAAAGCGGAGGGCATCAGAGAAATCGGACGGATTAACGGCCTTGGAGTGAACGGCTTTATCGGCAATGTAATCGAATTGGAAGCAGTATGCTTTGCCAGAGAAGATGAAGCGGGCACCATAAGGTTCAATGAGACAGCCGGCAGTATGACAAAGGATTCTTTATTCAATGCTCTTTCGGTTATAAGGAAAATAACGGATAAAAATATTAACAAATATGATATCCATGTTAACTGCGTAGGCGGCGGGAAGGTTGACGGGCCTTCCGCAGGAGCTGCAATAACCTGCCTTTTGTATTCGGCAATATTGGAGCGGCCTGCCAGACAGGATACCTGCATTACCGGGGAAATATCCATAAGAGGCCGTATCAAGGCAGTGGGCGGCATCGTTGAAAAAATTTCAGGAGCCAAGAGAGCAGGCTTCAAGAATGTCATAATTCCTGAAGAAAACAAGGAAGAAGCCAACGGCCTGGATGGAATAAATATAATTCCCGCAGGCAATATTCAAGAAGTGATCGGTTTTATGTTTGATGAACAATAGATTCTAGGAGTGGATGAAATGAGTGAAATGATACAGAGAATACCGCCCAACAATATTGAAGCCGAACAATCGGTTTTGGGAGCCATGCTCCTTGATAAGGAGGCTATATCCACAGCCACAGAGTATATTTCAGGAGATGACTTTTACAGGGAAGCACATAAGGAGATATTTGAGGCAATAGTGGATATATACAACAGGGGGGAGCCGGTAGACCTTATTACACTCACTGAGAAGCTGAAGACCAGAAATACATTGGAGGCAGTGGGAGGAATAACTTTTCTGACCAACCTTATGGATGCTGTTCCGACGACTCACAATGTCAAGTATTATGCCAAAATTGTAGAAGACAAGTCTTTGCTTAGAAAGCTTATCAAATCATCCAACGAGATAATCCAGAAGAGCTATCAGGCTGAAGAGGATATAGGGGAAATTATTGATGATGCTGAAAAAGGCATATTCAATATATCCCTGAACAGGTCTACTCAGGGCTTTGTTCACCTAAAAAACATACTTAATGCAAACTTTGACAGAATAGAGCAATTGTATCTGAACAAGGGAAAAATTACAGGAGTTCCTACCGGCTTTCATGATTTGGACAATAAGCTTTCGGGCCTACAGAAGTCTGACCTTATACTTATTGCCGCAAGGCCTTCTATGGGGAAATCCTCGTTTATGATGAACATAGTCCAGCACGCAGCGGTAAGGGAAAAAACTACCACTGCAATATTCAGCCTGGAAATGTCCAAGGAGCAGCTTACTCAGAGGCTGTTGTGTTCGGAAGCTCTTATTGATGCTCACCGCTTAAGGATAGGCGATATCAATGAGGATGAATGGGTAAAGCTAGCAAGGGCAATGGGCCCTCTTTCGGAAGCACCTATTTATATAGATGATACGCCTTCAATTTCTATAACCGAAATGAGGGCAAAGTGCAGGAGGCTCAAGCTGGAACATGACCTTGGACTTATTGTAATAGACTATTTACAGCTTATGCAGGGGAAAGGCTATGCCGAAAGCAGGCAGCAGGAGATATCTGAAATATCAAGATCACTAAAAGCTTTAGCCAGAGAAATCAATGTTCCGGTGGTAGCGCTGTCCCAGCTTTCCCGCGCACCTGAAATGAGAGCAGATCACAGACCGGTTCTCTCAGATCTGAGAGAGTCGGGAGCTATAGAACAGGATGCTGATGTTGTAATGTTCCTATATAGAGATGAATACTACCATCCTGATACAGAAAAAAAGAATATCGGAGAAATTAATATTGCCAAGCAGAGGAATGGACCCACCGGTACTATTGAACTGATTTGGCTGGGGCAGTTCACAAAATTTGTGAACAAGGAAAAGCACATAACAGCAATTTAATTTACATAATTATAAAATTTTGTTGTTTTATTGGAGCTTTCGTAGTATTTTGCAGAAGGCTCCTTGTTTTCTAAAACTTGAACATGGTTTTGCCTGTGGATAACCTGGGGATATTGTGAATAATCAAGTTGCTCGATTAACATAAATTCTGAATGCTAATTATGCACGGCAGTATATACATTGAGACAAGAGAATTTGCACAGCCAGCCGAACATATGTGCATATCTCTGTGGATAATGTGGATAATGTGAATCAGAATTTTCAGAAAATTAGTTTCCGCATTGCGCCAACGCTGCTATTAAAATGAAATACACAGTTCCATAATTATTAATTAAAATCCATATAATAATACAAGCAGGACTAATAATAACAATCTTCAAGCTTCATAATATTGACTTGGAAACTATATTCTGTTAGGATGAAATTTGAATAAAAATACTTATTTAATTTGCACAGCAATATTCTGTCAGTACGATATTGCTGTGAAGATGGAGGTCGGTGCCCTAATGAAATACGATGTTATAATAGTCGGCGCAGGGCCAAGCGGAATATTTGCAGCTTATGAGCTTATGCAATATGATGCAGGTATTAAGGTTGCTATGCTGGAAAAGGGGAATGAGCTGGAAAAAAGAGCATGTCCCATAAATAATAAAAAAAT
>JAKJBU010000028.1 GCA_022706825.1 Bacillota bacterium | reverse complement strand
AATCTGATAAACACCATGAAGTGAGCGCAAATATTTGAAAGGAATGTATGATTTAGTTGTCTACTATATCATACAAGAGGCTATGGATCCAATAGCTTTTGAAATATACGGGATAGCAATAAGATGGTATGGCATACTGCTTTCGGCAGGAATAATTGCAGGTATACTGCTGGCATATTATGAAGCAAAGAGGCTTGGGTACGATCCCGAGTATATAATCGACCTTGCGTTATGGTGCGTTCCGGCGGCTGTAATCGGTGCAAGGCTCTATTATGTCATATTCGAGTGGAGCTATTATAAAGGTGACATTATGAAAATAATAAACATAAGAGGAGGGGGACTGGCAATACATGGAGCTTTGATAGCTGCCGTTATTACAGGGTATGTATTCACAAGGGTGAAAAAGATATCTTTCTGGAATACTGCAGATATCACTGCACCGAGCATAATACTGGGCCAGGCCATAGGAAGGTGGGGCAACTTTGTAAATCAGGAGGCTCACGGAGAGCCGACGGATTTGCCCTGGGGCATAATGGTGGACGGAGTAAAGGTGCATCCGACCTTTTTGTATGAATCCTTGTGGAATATTTGTGTTTTTATATTCCTGCTGATATACAGAAAAAAGAAGAAGGCAGAGGGAGAAGTATTCCTGCTGTACGGGATACTGTATTCTGTGGGAAGGTTCTGGATTGAAGGCCTTAGAACGGACAGCCTGATGTTTATGGGAATGAGGCAGGCTCAGATTATCAGTGTGGTTATAATTGCGGCCTTCACTGCCTTGATTGTTTACCGGAGAAAAAAGAATAAGGATAAGGCCGGGGACGACACTGAGGATATTGCTGAAGAATAATAACGATGCAAAAGCATAGGTCTTTTGCATCATTTTTTTAAAATTTCTCCTATTTTTTTAAAAAAGGGAGGAATTTTTATTTTTGTATAGAATATGTCAAGAAGTGGACTAAAGTGGAGTAAAGTGGTATAATGTGAATATAATGGGGCAATAAGTTTCTCCAATACTATACAAGCGGCAGGTAACGCTTTCGTTGTTCAGCAGAAGATGAACATATCTCTGCCCCGTTGAAACGCTCGGGTAGGTTTTTGCAAGTATGCAAAACTCTTATTGAAATCTTGTTATAAAGGTGGTGAGTATATGTTTATAGGCGAATACAACCATACCCTGGACCCGAAGAACAGAGTCATCATGCCTTCAAAATTCAGAGAAAAGCTTGGGGACAGCTTTGTTATGACCAAGGGTCTTGACAACTGCCTTTTCATATACTCGTCCCGGGATTGGAGCATAGTGGAGGATAAGCTTAAGAGCCTGCCTATGAC
Organism: Bacillota bacterium; assembly: GCA_022706825.1. GTDB lineage: Bacteria > Bacillota > Clostridia > Lutisporales > Lutisporaceae > BRH-c25. The sequence goes on along the minus strand of JAKJBU010000028.1, from coordinate 17,542 downwards.
AAATAAAGATGCAAGAGCCTTTGTAAGATTCTTTTTTGCGGGGGCCTGCGAATGTGACCTGGACAAGCAGGGCAGGATGGTGATACCAAATTACCTTAAGGAGCATGCCAATATAGATAAAGAGCTTGTAATTATTGGTGTCTCAACCCGAATAGAAATCTGGAGCAAGGAAGAATGGAATAAATTCAACAACGATGCAAATATTAGCTATGAGGATGTGGCTGAAAAAATGTCACAGCTCGGAATATAGCGAGAAGGCATGTGAAGCAGATGGCAGTGTTGGATTTCGAACATATTCCCGTGCTTTTGAATGAAACATTGGAATACCTTGATCCCAAGCCGGGAGGGGTATATATTGACGGTACCCTTGGAGGGGCGGGGCACTCTTCGGAAATAGCAAAAAGGATAGTTCCCGGAGGGGTGCTGATCGGCATTGATCAGGACAGCAATGCAATTGATGCTGCAACGAGGCGCCTTGAAGCATATAAGGACAATGTAATAATTGTCCGTGACAACTTCAGGAATATAAAAACCATAGCCCTGCAAAAAGGATTTAAGGAAGTTGACGGAATACTCCTTGACATAGGGGTATCCTCCCACCAGTTGGATGAGAAGGAAAGAGGCTTCAGCTACATGCAGGACGGCCCCCTGGATATGAGGATGGATACGGAAAACGGCCTTAATGCTTCGGATATAGTGAATAATAGTTCGGAACAGGAGCTTATCCGTATACTCAGGGATTATGGGGAAGAAAAATGGGCGGTCAGGATTGCGAAGTTTATAACGGAAGAAAGAAAAAACAGCAGGATAGATACAACCTTTAAGCTGGCGGATATTATACAAAGGGCAATTCCGGCGGCGGCCCGCAGGGATGGGGGACATCCCGCCAAAAGGACATTTCAGGCCTTGAGAATAGCTGTGAATGACGAGCTTCAGGTTTTGGAAGAGGCAGTTACAAACGCAGCAAGGCTTTTGAAGCCGGGAGGAAGGCTGGTTGTAATAACCTTTCATTCCCTTGAGGACAGGATAGTAAAAAAGATATTTAACAATATGGAAAAGCCGTGCACATGCCCGCCTCAGCTGCCGGTATGTGCCTGCGGAAAAGAGCCTCTTCTCAGAGTGATTACAAAAAAACCCGTGACAGCCGGAGTGGAGGAACTGAAGACTAATACCAGGTCGAAAAGCGCTAAGCTTAGAGCGGCCGAAAGAGTAAGTTCTAAAAGGGGTTAGGGGGGAATAATAATGTTAAGAGCAGACAATACGGCATATGATTACAGCAGATATGAGCAGCTTGAAATGGAGCAAGTCCGGGAAATAGCTGCGAGCCCCCGAAAGAAGGTTCATAAGAAAGAAAAACACAAGACTCATCTGATGAGTATATTGTTTGTTTTTGGGCTGAGCATTTTTATTATATCACGCTATGCTTATATGGCGGAGATAAACTACAATATAAAAAACCTGGAAAAGGAATACAGTGCTCTGGTTAAGGAAAATACTGATTTGAATGTGCAGCTTATGAAGTCAATCAGCCTTGAGACTCTTGAAAAAAAGGCAATTGAAGAGCTGGGAATGCAGTATCCTGATATTCAAAACCAGATTGCTTATGTAAATGTTGAGATGCCGGCACAGCCTGCCGGCAATGAGGCTCGTGACTTCTACAACATTGACGATTTACAGGAGAATAAATACATAGCATATACCAAAGCTGTGATAAATAATATCCTAAAAGTATTAGATTAGCTTGAGGTTGTTTCTGAAGGTGGTGTATTAATTTGTCCAGCATTAAAGTGACTATAAAAAGAAGAATTGTAATTATCTTCTTTGCTTTTTTTGTTATTTACGCGGCACTCCTGGGAAGACTGGCTTTTATACAGATAGTAAACAGTGCCGAATACCAGCAGAAAGCGGTGGAACAGTGGACAAGGGATATCCCGATAAGGTCCAAAAGGGGAATAATATACGATAGAAACTTCAAAAAGCTGGCTGTCAGCGCAACAGCATATGAAATATATGTAAGGCCTGCCATGGTCAAGGATAAAGATGCGGTTACAAATGCCCTGTCGGAAATTCTGGGGATGGATAAGGCTTCTTTGGCTCAAAAGGTAACTGCCAATAAGGACACGGTACTTATCAAGAAAAAGGTGGATGCCGAAAAGGTTAAGCTTTTAAGGGAAAAGGAACTGCAGGGAATTGTATTTAATGACGACAGCAAGAGATTTTACCCTCAAAGCAATTTCGCTTCCTATGTACTGGGCTTTACCAACCCTGACAACCAGGGACAGGATGGGGTAGAGCTTACATATGAAAAGTACCTGAACGGATTTCCCGGAAGGAATATTGTAATGACAGATGCTCACGGAGAGATGCTTCCGGGAAGCGACACCAAGTACTACGAGCCTCAGGACGGCCTGAATCTTGTGCTGACAATTGATGAAGTAATACAGCATTTCGCTGAGAAGGTTGTTGAGAACGCACTTATTGAGAATAAGGCAAAGCGGGTTACGGCAATAGTGATGGATCCTAAGACAGGGGACATTCTTGCTATGACTTCCAAACCCGATTTTGATAACAATGATCCCCGGAAGGTTCCGGAGGACCTTGCGGATAAATGGAGCACCATGAGCGAGAAAGAGCAGCTGGATGTACTTTATAGGATATGGAGAAATCCTGCTATTTCGGATTCCTATGAACCCGGTTCCACTTTCAAGGTAATAACCTCTTCCGCAGGATTGGAAGAAAACGTTGTTAAACCGGAGGATCATTTCAACTGCATAGGGCACATAACGGTGGCAGGGAAGAAGATGAAATGCTGGAGAAGCTACAAGCCTCACGGGAACCAAAGCTTTGCAGAGGCTGTCAAGAATTCCTGCAATCCTGTATTTGTAGAAGTAGGGCAAAGAATGGGAAAGGAAAAGCTGTATAAATACATAAAGGCCTTTGGCTTTGGTTCGGTAACAAATATCAAGCTTCCGGGAGAAGCAAGAGGTATTGTAAGAGAATTGGGCGGGGTCGGCCCGGTTGAGCTTGCAAATAATTCCTTCGGACAAGGAATATCCGTTACGCCTATTCAATTGATAACCGCCTTCTCTGCGGTTGCCAATGACGGTATGCTTATGGAGCCCAGAATTGCCAAGAAAGTCATCGATGGTGAAGAAACGACAGTCCATGAATTCCAGCCTCGGGCAGTCAGACAGGTAATATCAAGGGAAACCTCGGCGACAATGAGGCAGATTCTGGAATTTGCGATACCGCCCACTGCATCCTCTTATATTCCGGGATATAAGGTTGCAGGGAAGACCGGTACAGCTCAAAAAGCCGAAGGGGGAATATATGTATCAGGCAAATTTGTTTCATCCTTCTGCGGTTTTGCTCCTGCCAACGACCCCAAAGTATCTGTGCTGGTGGTCATAGACGAGCCCGGAGCAGGCCAGTACTATGGCGGTGTAATTGCAGCACCTGTAGCCAGGAGCATAATATATGACACTCTGAGATACATGGATGTCAAACCCCAATATACTGCAGAAGAAAAGGAGCTTATGCAGAGACCCCTTGTAAAGGTGCCGGAAGTAAGAAACATGGCCCTTAAGAATGCCATAAAGGAACTTGAAAAGAGCAAGCTCAAATACAGTGTGGAAGCAGAATTTGAGCATAACATGGAATCAACAATAGTTGATCAGACTCCGAAGCCCGGAGCAGATATTAATGAAGGGTCTATTGTAATTTTGAATGCTAAACCCGTACAATGAAGTAATAGCATTATGTATTAAGCATATATCTGAGGTTTTATTGCCAGGCAACGAAATTAAAGAAACCCTTTAATTTTGGTTGCCTTTTTGTAAAATGTGATGGATAATAATAAAGTGATTTACAACTGATGATTACGCATTCAGCATATAGATGCCAAAACATGTCAACAATAGCTGTATATGAAGGAGGATAAATATGAAGCTGGAGGAATTGTTAACAGGTGTTGATACTGTATCTTTCAAAGGGGATTTGAATATAGAAATAAACGGAATAATATATGATTCCAGAAAGGCAAAGAAGGGTGACCTGTTTATCTGTGTCAGCGGCTATAAGTATGACGGGCACAGTTATATAAATGATGCGCTGCAGAAGGGGGCTGCCGCTTTTATTGTGGAGAAGGACGTCGAAGTTCCGGGAGCGGCGGTGGTAAAGGTGGAAAACTCAAGGGCTGTTATGCCGATGCTTGCATCCAATTTCTACGGAAATCCCTCACAAAAGCTTAAGCTGATAGGTATAACGGGAACCAACGGAAAAACCACCACCACGTATCTGATAAAATCAATAATGGAAGCAAACAAGCAAAAAATTGGGCTTCTGGGTACAATTTCAACCCAGATCGGCGATAAGATATATATTTCTTCAAGGACTACGCCTGAAGCCTTGGATCTCCAGTGCCTTTTCAGGGAGATGGCGGACAGCGATGTCGATTATGCTGTAATGGAGGTATCCTCCCATTCATTGGAGCTTGGAAGGGTGGAAGGCAGCAATTTCAGAATAGGAATATTCACAAATCTGACCCAGGATCATTTGGATTTTCATAAAACCATTGAAAATTACGGAAATGCAAAGAAAAAGCTCTTTTATATGGTAAGCGGTACAAGTATAATAAACATTGATGATGAGCACGGGAAAATAATAGCCGCCGAGTTGAAGAACAACGGGAAAAAGCTGATTACCTACGGTATTGACAATGCGGCGGACATAATGGCAAAAAATATTGATATAACTTCAAAAGGAGTGGGTTTTACTGTTATTACTCCCGAATATGAGGCAGAACTGAGCATCAATATACCCGGAAAGTTCAGCGTATACAATGCCTTGGCTGCAGCCTCGGCAGCATATGCGGAGGGGCTGGACAGGGACGTAATCCGGGAAGGGCTGAGCAAAGTCGATAATGTTCCGGGCAGGTCGGAGATTATAAAGACAAATACGCCTTATACGGTAATTATTGATTATGCCCACACTCCCGACGGGCTTCAGAACATCCTGGCTTCAGTGAAAGAGTATGCCAGGGGCAGAATAATAACCCTGTTCGGCTGCGGCGGAGACAGGGACAAGGAGAAGAGGCCCATAATGGGAAATATCGCCGGAAGGATGTCGGATTACTGCATAATTACTTCGGATAATCCAAGAACGGAAGAGCCCATGGATATAATCATGCAGATAGAAGCTGGAATAAAATCCACAGGTTGTGACTATATTTGTATAGAAAACAGAAGAGATGCAATAAAATTTGCTCTTGCCACGGCGAAACCCGACGATATAGTTTTGCTGGCAGGAAAGGGGCATGAGACTTATCAGATATTGAGAGACAGGACTATTCCCTTTGATGAGAGAGATATTGTAGAGGAGCTTCTGAGGGAGGAAGTATGATGGAAGCCTTAAGTATGGGGGAAATAGCAAGAGCTGCACATGGAGTACTCATGAATTTTGAAGAAGAATCTGAGATCTCGGGTGTAAGCATTGACAGCAGAAAAATAAATCCCGGGGATATGTTTATTGCGCTTAAGGGTGAGAACTTTGACGGCCACGATTTTATCGACATGGCCATTGAAAAGGGCGCGGTATTGGCAGTAACCCAAAGGCTGCCGGAGAGATGCAAAATACCGTACATACTGGTGGAAGACACTCTGAAAGCTCTGCAGGACATTGCAGCTTACTACAGAAGCAAGTTCAATATACCAATTGTGGCAATAACCGGCAGCTCAGGGAAAACGACAACCAAGGACATGATAGCATCGGTGCTGACCCAAAGATTCAATGTATTAAAGACGGAAGGAAATTTAAACAATGCCATCGGTTTGCCCCTGACGCTTCTCAAGCTTCAATACAGCCATCAGATTGCGGTTCTGGAGATGGGAATGAGCAGCCTCGGAGAAATCAGCCTGCTGTCGGATATCGCAAGGCCCGGTATTGGAGTAATTTCCAATGTAGGCCTTACCCATATCGAGAAGTTAGGTTCAAGGGAGAACATACTGAGAGCAAAGCTGGAGATGTTTTCATATTTTAATAGTGACAGCACAGCTGTTATTAACGGAGATAACGACATGCTCCGTGACTTCTGTTCGGATAAGTTCAGGGTTATTAAGTATGGCCTGAAAAAAGGCAATGATTTATTCGCCTATGGGATAGAGGAAAAGGGTGAAGCTGGAATAGAATTCTCAGTGGATTTGGATGGACAGTCGAATTTTAGAGTCTTGCTTCCGGGAATACATAATGTATATAATGCCTTGTCCGCCATTGCCGTTGCAAGGCTTTTTGGCATGAAGGCAGAGGAAATACAAAAGGGATTGGATAGCTTCAAACCGTCGGAAATGCGTATGGAAATCATAGTTCTCGGCAGCGGGGTAAAGCTCATTAATGATGTGTATAATGCAAATCCGGAATCCATGAAAGCGGCAATTGACGTATTGCGCACAATGAAGTCGAAAGGCAGGGGCATATGCATACTGGGGGACATGCTTGAGCTGGGTAATCTTTCTTCTGAGGAACACTGCAAAACAGGAGCCTATGCCGCTTCCTCCGGAGCAGATGCCATAATAGCTGTGGGAGAATTCTCCGAAGATATTAAAAGAGGGGCAGCGGCCTCGGGAATGAACTGCATTGTATATGCCTTTTCAGACATAAAAGCTGCTGCCGCATCCCTTGATTATATAATAAGGCCGGGAGATACCGTCCTTGTAAAAGGCTCCAGGGGAATGAAAATGGAATACATAGTTGACTATTTACGCGAGAGGGGATAAGCTTTAATGTACAATTTGGTATCCGGTGAATATGATATATATATCATAAGCATAATCTCTGCTTTTGTACTGGCATTGGTTGCAGGGCCGGTATTCATACCTGTGCTTACGAGAATGAAGTTCGGGCAGATTGTCAGGGATGACGGGCCTCAGAGCCATTTGAAAAAGACGGGAACCCCTGCAATGGGAGGTATAATAATTGCAGTACCTGCAGTAATTGTGTCACTGGCTTTCTCCAAGGATAAGGATATGCTTTTGGTGCTTATTACCACTATGCTTTTTGGTATAATCGGGTTTATTGATGATTTTCTTAAGATAAAAAACAGAAGATCCCTGGGCCTGAAGGCTTATCAGAAGATAATACTGCAGCTTCTGGTTTCTGTTTTTATGGCTGTTGTTGCTTCGGGGATATCACAGGTTGGAACAGAGGTACTGGTACCTTTTACGGGAAAGCTTATTGATATGGGAATATTGTACATACCATTTACAGTCTTTGTACTGATATCTACGGTAAATTGCGTAAACCTTACAGATGGCCTGGACGGCCTGGCAGGGGGAACCACAGTTGTGGTGCTTGGATTTTTCTCGGTAATAGCACTGACTTCAAAAAATACCGGACTGCTGGTGTTTTCGGGGGCTATGATAGGTGCACTGCTTGGATTTCTAAGATTTAATTCTCATCCTGCACAGGTATTTATGGGAGATACAGGTTCATTAGCCTTGGGAGGAGCTATAGCTTCTCTTGCTGTCATAACCAGGCTTCCCTTATTCATTCTCATAATAGGTGCGATTTATGTTCTGGAAGGGCTGTCGGTAATAATACAGGTGGCTTATTTCAAGATGACCGGAGGGAAAAGGTTCTTTAAAATGGCGCCCCTGCACCATCATTTTGAACTAAGCGGCTGGGCGGAATCGAAAATAGTAGCGGTTTTCATTATATCTTCAATAATATTAAGCTTGATAGGAATATTGGGATTATCTTAATCAGGTTTCGAGGTTTCGGGGCTACGGGGTTGCGAGGGTTAGGGTAAGGCTCTGGGGAAGGGTTACGAGTAAAAAGTATCGCGGAGGAAAATACTTATGCAGATAAAGGGGAAAAAGGTTCTGGTTATAGGGGCTGCGGTTACGGGAGTGCCTGTTGTTAAACAGTTGAGCCGGTTGGGTGCGGATATTGTATTAAATGATTTCAAAAAGGTTGAGGAGCTTAAAGAGGTAATCTCGGAAATCCAGGAACTGCCCATAAAGCTGGTGGCCGGGGGACATCCGGCAAGGCTGGCTGAGGATTGCGATTTTGTTGTTATAAGCCCCGGTGTTCCTTTGGATATTCCGCCGGTGCAGAGGGCAAAGGCTATGGGCAAAGAAGTCATAAGTGAGATTGAGCTGTCCTTCCGCCTGACAAACACACCCATTGCTGCAATAACCGGAACAAATGGCAAGACTACTACTACGTCCCTTCTTGGGGAAATAATGCGGGCAAGCGGGAGGAAGACCTATGTTGCCGGCAATATCGGTTCTGCTATGATAAATGAGGTGGATAAAGCTAGGAGGCCGGATATTTTTGTGCTGGAGGTAAGCAGCTTCCAGTTGGAATCCACGATTGCCTTTAAGCCGAATATTTCTGCAATATTGAATATTACACCCGACCATTTGGATAGGCATAAAAACATTGAAAACTATATAGATGCCAAATGCAGGGTTTTTGCAAACCAGGATGAAAAGGATTATACCATACTGAATCTGGATGACCCGGAGACTTCCAAGCTGGCAGACAGGCCAAAAAGCAAGGTGTTTTTTTTCAGCAGAAAGAAAGAGGTGCCCCAGGGGGTATATATGGAAAAAGATTATATAGTAATCAAGGCGGATAATAAAGAAACAATAATACACAAGGATAAAATCTATATACCCGGAAACCACAATTTGGAAAACGCTTTAGCTGCAGCTCTCATGGCATATTGCGCGGGGGTGGCCCCTTCAGTAATTGCCGATACCCTGGAAAGCTTCAGGGGTGTTGAACACAGGATAGAATATGTTGAGGAACTTGACGGAGTAATTTATTATAATGATTCAAAAGGTACCAACACAGATGCTTCCATCAAGGCCGTTGAGGCAATGAAGCGGCCTACAATAATAATAGCAGGGGGCTATGACAAAGGAAGCGAATATGATGACTTCATCGAGGCCTTTGGGGATGTGGTCAGGCATATGGTGCTGATAGGAAAAACTGCCGATAAGCTGGAGGAAACAGCCCATAGGCATGGGTTTATGAATACGCATAAAGCCAGGGACCTGAGGGAGGCTGTGATGAAATGCCATTCACTTGCTGAACCGGGCGACTGCGTGCTGCTTTCGCCGGCCTGCGCCAGTTGGGATATGTTCAGCAATTATGAGGAAAGAGGCAGGCTCTTTAAGGAATATGTAAGGGAACTTCGGACACTAGACACGAGACGCGAGACGCGAGACGCGAGACGCGAGAATTAGGGCAGGGCTTCGAGGTCACCAGTAACGCTGAAAACACTGAAATCCACCAAAAGCACGGCGGGAAAATATATAAATCCTCCGTGAGTTCAGTGAAACAGCCGTGTATCCCGTGTTATCCGTCACTAAGGGCTTCGAAGGCAGTCCCGAAGCCTATAGACTATATTTTGGGGAGGGCTTTTGATGCCTGCAAGGAGTAAGAACAATATTGACTTTACACTACTGATAACGGTATTGATATTATTGGCTATAGGTGTGGCTATGGTTTTTTCCGCCAGTTCAATTTCCTCCTTTATGAAGTATAACGACAGGTACCACTATCTGAAGTCTCAAGGTTTTTTTGCCATATTAGGCATCCTGGCTATGATGTTTATGAGCAGGTTTGATTACAGGATTCTGGGGAGATTTGCCGGCCCGCTGGTGCTATTGAGCATAGCCCTCTTAATCGCAGTATTCATACCCGGAATCGGATACACCGCCAATGAAGCCACCAGGTGGATAAAGATCGGGTCACAGACGATGCAGCCCTCTGAGTTTGCAAAGTTTGCACTGATTATTTTCATGGCAAAAAGCATAAGCAATAAGAAGGAGAAAATCAGGAGCTTCAAGCATGGAGTCCTGCCATACGTGATTTTGGCGGCCATATATTTTGTGCTGATAATACTTGAACCAAACTTGAGTATGGCGGGAAGCATTTTGATGATAACCTTTGCAATGCTTTTTGCAGCAGGGACGAAAATCATTTACCTGATAGGCTGGCTGATACCAGTCCTGCCGGCAGTAGGCTATATAATTATGAAAAAGCCTTATATGCTGGCGCGGGTCACCTCTTATATGAATCCCTGGGCTGATCCGCTGAATAAAGGTTATCAGGCAATACAGTCCCTTTATGCCCTCGGCTCGGGGGGAATATTCGGATTGGGGCTTGGAAACAGCCGTCAGAAGTTTTTTTACATACCGGAGCCGCAAAATGACTTCATATTTGCAATTATCGGGGAGGAACTGGGATTCATAGGAACCGCAACAATAGTGATATTGTTTCTCATGCTTATATGGAGGGGTTTGAGGATAGCTTTGGCCTGTCCCGATACCTTCGGTTGCCTGCTTGCCACCGGAATTACATGTATGATAGCAATACAGGCTACTCTTAACATAGCTGTGGCGACAGTATCCATACCTACTACGGGGATTTCGCTTCCCTTTATCAGTTCGGGAGGATCGTCGCTGCTGTTTGTTATGGTGAACATGGGAATTTTATTGAATATCTCAAAAACAGTCAAAACAGGCAGGAGTTGAATCCAATGAGAGCCATACTTTCCGGGGGTGGTACGGGGGGACATATATATCCTGCAGTTTCCATCGCCAAAGAAATTAAAAATCTGTATACTGATTCTGAAATACTGTTCATAGGAACCGATAGGGGATTGGAAAGCAGCATTGTTCCCAAGGAAGGCTTTAAGCTGGTAAAAATAAAGGTAAGAGGCTTCCTGCGGAAATTCAGCTTTGGGAATGTCACAGCGGTGGCGGAATCCTTCACCGGCCTTTTTAAGGTATCTAAGATAATAAAGGATTTCAGGCCGGATATAGTAATTGGCACCGGGGGATATGTAAGCGGTTCGGTGCTGCTTGCTGCCGCACTTATGGGTATACCGACCCTGATACATGAACAAAACGCCTTCCCGGGAATCACCAATAAGATTCTGGCAAGGCTTGTTGACATTATTGCAGTCAATTTTCCGGAAGCTAAAGAGTACTTTCCCAGGAAGGACAAGGTGATTGTAACCGGGAACCCGATAAGGAGCACCATACTGAGTGTAAGCAAAGAGGAAGGCCTTAAGGAATTTGGTTTTAGCCGGGAACTGCCGGTAGTTCTTGTTGTCGGGGGAAGCAGGGGAGCCAGGAAACTGAATGAAAGCGTGATGCTGCTTGCCAAAAAGTGCGTTGAGTCGAAAAGCTTTCAAATGCTGCATATGACCGGAGAGACTCAATATGATGACATACTTAAAAAATACGATAATGAAAACATCCCTCTGGATATAGGATATCTCAGGGTAATGCCCTACGTTTACAATATGCCCTATGCCCTGGCCGCAAGCGATATAATAATAAGCAGGTGCGGAGCCAGCACCCTGTCGGAGATAACTGCTTTGGGCAAACCCTCAATACTGATACCTTATCCTTATGCTGCCGGCAATCATCAGGAGTATAATGCAAGGGCACTGGAGAAGAACGGGGCTGCAATTGTTATTCAGGACAGGGACTTGGAGGCTGATATACTGTATAATGAGATTGCAGGCATGTTGAACAAGCCGGAAAAAGTAAGTCAAATGGCAGCAAAAAGCAAGAAACTGGGCAGAACTGATGCGGCTTATTCAATAGCAAAAGCTGCCGAAAGGCTTGTTCAAAATAAGAAAGCCTAGCATTTGCAAGGCTTGATACTGCCTGGCCCGTTGCAATTGCAGTAACACCTTGGGAAGTGAAGCATAATATATTAATATGATTGAAGAATAATGGCTTCCCGGGGGTGTAAATCGTTGATGGATAAATACGTGATAATCGGCGGGCGCAGACTTGAAGGAGATGTAAGGGTCGACGGATCCAAGAACTCTATTTTGCCCGTACTTGCCGCTACCATAATAAGTGGGAAAGAATCGGTTATCCATAATGTTCCGGAGCTTAAGGACGTTGATTTGCTGATCGGACTTCTTCGGACAATAGGCTGCAGGTGTTTTTTTGAGAACAATACATTAGTCGTAAAATCCAATAGCCAGTTGAATACTATTATACCGGAAAAACCGGTACGGGAAATGAGATCCTCAATTATTCTAATGGGAGCAATGCTTGCACGTCACGGGCATGTAAAAATCAGTTACCCCGGAGGCTGCGAAATAGGGCCGCGCCCCATTGATATTCATTTGTCGGGCCTAAGGAGAATGGGCACTAAAATCACGGAAGCTCACGGATATATTAACTGTGAGTGCGACAGGCTTAAAGGTGTGGAGATAAACCTGGATTACCCAAGTGTAGGCGCCACTGAAAACATAATGCTTGCGGCTACAACAGCCGAAGGGGTAACTATAATACAGAATGCTGCCAAGGAGCCGGAGATTGTTGACCTGCAAAATTTTCTCAACGGTATGGGAGCCAGGATATCAGGAGCGGGAACCAGTACTGTGAAGATTGAGGGGGTAAAGGAATTTCACGACGTGGAACACACCGTCATACCTGACAGGATAGTTGCAGGAACACTTATGGCAGCTGCCGCCATAACGGGTGGAAATATTGTTTTAAATGACGTAATAATTGATCATTTGAAATTGGTATCGTCAAAGCTTTCGGAAAGCGGATGCAGTATTACAGAGTATCAGAACAGCATTCAAATAACGTGCAGCAAAAAACCAAAGGCGGTTGAGGTAATAAAGACTCTTCCATACCCGGGATTTGCAACGGATATGCAGGCTCAGATGATGGCCGTAATGACAATAGCTAAGGGCACAAGCATATTCATTGAGACGGTATTTGAAAGCAGATACAAACATGTTGAAGAGCTTATGAAAATGGGAGCCAATATAAAGGTGGACGGAAGGACTGCCGTTGTAAGAGGGGTAAAAAAGCTTACCGGCACCGAGGTTAAAGCCGGCGATTTGAGGGGCGGAGCCGCATTGGTGCTTGCGGGGCTTGCAGCAGAAGGGACTACTGTAGTGGACAATGTTAAATTGCATATCGACAGAGGATATGATAAACTAGAAAATAAACTGGCAAAATTAGGTGCTGACATACACAGAGTATAGCCATTTTCAATATTAACCTGTATGCATACGGAACTGCATGCAGTGTTATTTTTAAGTTTTCTTGGGACAAGCACATATTGTAGTTTTAGGAGTGAAAACATGAGGGGAAGATTTAAATATGTGGTTTTATTATTCATAATCTGCATATTTACCGCGTTTTTTCTGTCTTCCAGCTTTTTTCAGATAAAATATCTGGTTGTAAATGGGAATAATAACGTAACAAGAGAAGAAATAATAAAGCTTTCATCAATATATTACGGCGAGAATATATTCAGAATAAATAAGAGAAACTCAATGAAGAGTATTTTTCAGAATCCTTACGTCAAAATGATTAAGATTAACAGAGTTCTTCCCGATAAGGTTGTTATTGATATAATAGAAAGAGATATTATGGCCTATGTACCTTATGTAGGATCTTATCTCAACATCGACGAGGAAGGCATGATACTGGAAATCAACCCTGCAATAAAGCGTACCGATTTACCGGTGGTTAAGGGATTGCAGTTTGAGACCTTCAAGGTCGGAGAGTTTCTGAATGTTAATAATGAAGAGCAGTTTCTGACAACTACTCAGCTTATAAATGTGATAAAGAATGCCGGAATGCTGAATCTGGTTTCGGAGATTGATATTTCGGACTTATCAAATATCAGGCTGATTATTAAGGAAGGCATAAAAGCGAATCTGGGTTCTGCCGATAATATGGATTACAAGATTAATTTTGCCAGGTCGGTAATTGAAGATGTAATGAAGCAGAATCTTAAAGGAACTATAGAGATGAGCCATAATGGCAATCCTGTTTTTAAACCGGAGCAGTGAACAGTGGGGATAATAGGAGGACCGGAGAATGAAAAATATTAAGTATCAAATTGCAGTGGCAGTTGTATGTATGGTGCTGGGTGTCATGGTTTCAGTCCAGTTCAGGACTGTAAAGCAGGGAGTCGGCCCTGTGTCTGAATACAGGGCAAGGGAACTGGCGGCACAGCTTAAAAAGGTCAGAGAAGAAAATGTCAAGCTGCAGAATGTTAAGAACGATTATGAATCAAAGATAAAGGAGTTTGAAGATACTGCATCTCAAGGAAGTATATATGCAAAGATACTGAAGGAAGAGCTGGATCAGGCAAGGATACTGGCGGGCATAGAGGATGTTGAAGGCCCGGGGATTACCGTTGTGGTAGATGATTTGAAATTCAGCGAAAAGGTGAATTATCCCCTGATTTCATATTCAATGCTTTTGGAGCTTTTAAATGAACTTAATGCTGCCGGTGCCGAAGCAGTATCCATAAATGAACAAAGGATCATATCTACTTCGGAAATACGTCAGATAGGCGGAATACACATTAATATCAATACTGTCTCCTTTGCCCCTCCATTTGTTTTTAAAGCCATCGGAGACCCAAAGACTCTGGAAGCGGCATTAAGGCTGAGGGAAGGGATCGCAGAAAAGCTTGAGAATAGTGGGGTGGCTGTGACGATTACACAGGAACAGCTGATTAAAATTCCAAAATACAACGGAGTTATTGAGAGGAAATATGCAAAAGTTGTTAAAGAGGGAGAATCCCAATAATATGAATAGAAAGGCATATATTTATTATTTGTTCATACTGGCGACGATTATCGGTTTTATTGTTACAGTGCAGCTAAAATCCAATATTACTTATCAGGGTATCATTACAATACCAAAGCTCCTGGATTTACAGAATGAGATCAGCAATGTGGAAATGGAAAACAAGCTGCTTAAGGAGTCCATCAGCGAACATGCAATGAGATTGGTTGAGTATAAGACAAGTGTGGAAAATACGGGGAGTGCCTTCGGAACCATGCGGAATGAGCTGGAAAAGGCCAGGAATTATGCAGACTTTTATGCCGTTCAGGGGCCGGGAATCATAATGACCCTGAATGACAGCCAGCAGGAGCTTGCTGAGGGGGAAGACATTGCATGGTACCTGGTTCATGATATAGATATCCTGGAAATAGTCAATGAACTTAGAGTGGCAGGAGCGGAAGCAATATCAATAAATGGAGAAAGAGTTACCGCCACTACCAGCATAAGATGCGGAGGCCCTACGATAAATATTGACGGTAAAAGGCATGCAGCTCCTTTTATCATAAGGGCAATAGGTGATCCAAAGGCCCTTGAAGCCTCTGCCCTGGCTCCGGATAGCTATATAGAGCTTTACATGGAATATACCGGTATACAGGTGGAGATTCAAAAAGTAGAAAAGCTTGTCATAAATGGCTGTGATAACATGGGTAAGCTGAAGTATCAAAGAAAAGCTGAAGGCGGTGAAGCATAATGATTATACCAATTATAGGACTATTGCTGGGAATTGTCATTGGAATACTTTCGCCGATTACCATACCGATTCAATATTCAAGCTACATGTCGGTAGCAATTCTTGCGGCTTTGGATTCGGTTTTCGGAGGAATAAGGTCCAGTATAGAAAAGACCTTCAATATTGAGATATTTATGTCCGGATTTTTCGGCAATGCAGTATTGGCTGCCATACTTACATATATAGGAGACCAGCTTGGAGTGCCTATATACTACGCAGCGATATTTGCCTTCGGAGTCAGGCTGTTCCAGAATTTTGCAATAATAAGAAGATATGTACTTATGGAGCACAAAAAAAAATAACCATAAAAGTTAAAAAAAATAAAGGAAAATCAAGAGATATGTTGAACTTATTAAGATGAATCAACTTGGTATACAATTTTTCGCATATATAATAGTTGTAGATAGGGAGGGTATATTGTGCTTGAATTTGATGTTGATATTAATTCTATTGCGCAGATTAAGGTTGTTGGGGTTGGCGGAGCCGGAAACAATGCAATAAATAGAATGATTAATGCAGGCTTAAAGGGAGTAGAGTTCTATGCCATAAATACGGATAAACAGGCTTTACATATGTCGCTGGCTCCAAATAAAATACAAATCGGTGAGAAACTTACAAAGGGGCTGGGTGCCGGAGCAAATCCGGACATCGGCAAGAGAGCAGCCGAAGAAAGTTATGACGATATAAAGAAAGTTCTCGAGGGGGCGGACATGATATTTGTTACGGCAGGTATGGGAGGCGGCACCGGCACAGGAGCTGCGCCTTTAGTTGCCCAGATTGCCAGAGAACTGGGAATACTTACGGTAGGAGTAGTCACAAGGCCTTTCGGTTTTGAAGGCAAAGTAAGGAAAATGCAAGCCGAAAAAGGCCTGACTGAATTGAAGGAGAAGGTTGATACTCTTGTTACAATTCCAAATGACAGGCTGCTTCAGATTGTAGATAAGAAAGCGTCTATAATGGAGGCCTTCAGGATAGCGGATGATGTTTTGAGGCAGGGTGTTCAGGGTATTTCCGACCTTATTGCCGTCCCCGGCCTGGTAAATCTGGACTTTGCAGATGTAAAGACCATTATGCTCGACAAGGGCTATGCCCATATGGGAATAGGAAAGGCCAACGGGGAAAACAGAAGTTCCGAGGCAGTGAAACAGGCAATACACAGCCCGCTTTTGGAAACCTGCATTGAAGGGGCAAAAAGTGTGCTTCTCAATATTACCGGCGGAGCAGACCTTGGAATATTTGAAGTAAATGAAGCTGCGGATCTTGTGTTCCAGTCGGCGGATCCGGATGCAAATATTATTTTCGGTGCGGTAATCGATGAGAGCATGCAGGATGAAATCAGGATTACCGTTATTGCAACAGGCTTTGAAGAAGGTGCCCAAAGGTTCTTTGAAAGAAGGATCGAAGTTGCCGGCCTCCCGGAGGAAAAAGGGGACGGGCAGAAAATATCCAACTATGGTAATGAAGATATAGATATACCGACTTTCTTGAGGAACAGATATAAGTAAGCGTACTTCGAGGTTTCGGGGAATAGGAGCAATTATAAAGAACCAATTAATTTTGGTTCTTTTTAGACTGATGAAAAACCTCAAATTTAAGAACAGCAATGTATAGTCTCGCATAGGTATACAAAAATTGATGGCTCTAATTCCGCTCAACTAAGAAAAACCTAGCGCTGTCAAAGGTCGTCCGTGACCGTGACAGCTTGCTCGGCCTCCGTGCCTCGCATACGGTTGTTTCTAAGTCGAGCTTCATAAGGGCCATTAACAATTTTTGTATAAGTATGTTCTGACTATACATTGCTGTTCCTATTTTTAAGCTTTGTCTGCAAACTGAAAAGAACCAATTTTTGGTTCTTTTTTTGTTGCCTTTTGAATATATATATTAGTTGTAATTGGCCTAACGCCCATTGAAGGCTGCTGTCGATAAATATGATAATATAATTTATTTCGACTACTAAAAATGACAGGTATTTCATGAAGTTTTTTATATAATTATCATAAGCGATATATATAGAATACGCCGGATAACAGTTGATTTATCATACCTGGTAATCTTGGCGTATTCTATGAACCAAGGAATATGTTTTAGGATATCCGGATTATATGTTGTCAGAAGCCTGTCCTGAAATATATTGCATATGAAAGATAAGGGAATGAAGTTGGAAACTTATGTT
>JAKJBU010000027.1 GCA_022706825.1 Bacillota bacterium | reverse complement strand
TTCTTTGAACTTTTTTACCTGTTTGGGATTGAGAACGTGTATCTTGCGGTTATATTTGGCAAGAGAGCTATCTTCTCTTAAGAAGCAGACGAGATTATCACCATAAACAGAAGTAGCTTCTAGTCCGATGACAAGGTCTGTAAGGGATTCAGAAGTAAGAGCAGACAGAATTCGTTTGGAAAGTTGTTTTGCACCATCCAGACTGTTAGCAACTGGGAAGTTGCTGTGCTTGGTGCCATCAGGCTTCATAAAGTAAACGACATTGGATTTACTGCTGACATCAATACCGACGTAAAGTGGGTTCATGATATCACCTTCTTTCGTTATATATTAGTGGTCAATCGGTTTGTTAATACCCACGATACCGGAGCATCAACACCCTTGCATATGAGAATCTGGTTGGAGATGATCTGATGCGAACCCCACTGCCAGGAGGCAGACCATGAACTCCAACAAACAGCCAGCCGGTTTGAAGCTAACTTCCGGTTCAGGGGAACAGACTCTAAATGAAGCAGACATTATTAGCCTAACAGGAGAAAAAAGAACTATTACCTGATTGACACTGGGTCAATTATATCATGGGCATAAACAAACCGATTGAGTAACTATTAGATGCTAATTTATTAACATAAAAGATATTATACAAGGAGAAAAGGTAATGCCAGACAACAGAGAAGGTTTTTTTAAAAGAGTTTATGAAATAGTTGGCCGGATACCGGAGGGTAAGGTTGCTGCATATGGAGGAATAGCCAGGATGCTGGGATGCCCCGGAGGTGCCAGGACAGTGGGGTGGGCTATGAGAAGCGCTCCTGAAGACATGAAACTGCCCTGCCACAGGGTGGTTAAAGCAACGGGGGAGCTATCCCCAAGCCACGTGTTCGGAGACCCCGAAATACAAAGGGCAATGCTTGAAGCTGAGGGCATTACCTTCAGGGCAGACGGAACTATCGATATGGAGCGGCATTTATGGCAAGGATAATGATGCATTCCATATTTCAATGCCCAAATTGCTTTAAAGCATTAAAGCAAGGGGAAAGACAGTATTTTTGCTCCAGCGGGCACAGCTTTGATATTGCAAAAAAAGGGTATGTAAACCTGCTGCTTCCCAGCCATACCGGGGCAGGCACTCCGGGAGACAGTAAAGAGATGCTTCAAAGCCGCAGGGAGTTCCTTGATAAGGGATATTACGAGGGATTTTCCAATATGCTGAATGACATTGTTCTATCCACGCTGTCAATTGATAAAGATTCAGAAGAATCCATCAGTATTCTGGATGCCGGATGCGGAGAAGGGTATTATATCTGCAGGCTGAAAAACAGTTTGACAGATTTCTGTGACAGTATAAAAACTGATATTTACGGCGTTGATGTTTCAAAGGCTGCAATACATTATGCCTCCGGCAGGGATAAAGGCATCAGATTTGCAGTTGCAAGCAATTATCACATTCCGGTTTTGAAAGGTACACTGGATTGCATTCTGTGCAGCTTTGCACCCAGGGATGAAGGCGAGTTCAGGCGTATACTCAAACCAAAAGGGAAGCTTATAGTTGCATCGCCCGGGGCACGGCATTTATACAGTATCAGGGAAGCGCTGTATGAAAGTCCGGAGGAAATCGGGCAAAAGGGAACCATGGGAGAAGGGTTTACCTTTTTGGAAAAGAAAAAGGTAAACTACGAAATTTTATTAAAAAGCAAGCAGGATATTCTGAATCTTTTCACTATGACACCCTACAGCCGGCACGCAGAAACAGAACCTCTGGAGAAGCTTAGTGAATTTGCCACGGAAGTGGATATCAACATATTTGTTTATTCTGCAAGGCCTGCGGGAAGGAGTTTTAAATGAAAAGGGTTATAAGTTTTGCATTGGTTTTGCTTATTGTCGTACCATTATTGGGTTGCGGCACAGATAACAGTAACGATAAATCCTCAGACAAAGCGGCTCAAAATGAAATACATATAAGAGTTGGTCAACAGGATATCAACTATACGCTTACTTCAAGGCCCTTTACATCAAAGGAGGATTTTAAGAAAGCTTACCTGGAAATTGACAGGGAAAAGCTGATATATGTCCCCAGAGGAACGAAAATAACCCTGGATATAAAGGAGCAAGATGTAAAAGCAAGCGTTAAGGCATACTGGATTAACAGGGAGGGAGCCCCCAATTATAACGATTCTTTCGGAGCACCGTTAGATATGGATGTTGAAGTAGAAAAGATCGGGGACTCAATATATGAATTTACTGCAGAGAGGCTGCTTCAAGCAGGCCTTAGCTCATACTATGAAGAAAATGAAAAGATTACAGCCGGTTATGTGGCTGAATTGCAAAAAAACGATGAAACCCGTTATTGTTTTTTTATAATTCAAATTGATAAGAACTGACTGTTGTCTTTATGGATTTGATTGCTATTATATAGCATCTTGTATTATATAATGAGGAGTTGTTTGGTGTGAAAATAAGGCTGATGATTGTTATATCGATTCTGGCTCTGTTGACTGCCGGATGCAGTCAGGCTGCTATGGATTCCTATGAGAAGGATCCAATCACCAATTTCGCATGGGAAATAATAAACAGTAATATTGAAAATCTGGAATCAAATCCGGCGGTGAAAATAATTGACAGCAAAATTACCCGCCTTGAATTGCTGGAAACCTTCGACGCATTGGCGGATAACCCCATTCAGGTTTATGCATTGGAATATAGCCTGCTGCCGAAGGATTTGAGCAAGGTGGTTATGGCGGGAGGAATGAGCTATGATGGAGAAGGATGGCTTACAGAAACGGCAAGTATGGGGAGCCCGCTGCTGGTTATAACCCACAGAGGCGATGAGGCAGAGCTTATGGGCATCATCTGGACGGGTGAAGTAACCGGAAAAGGCGGAATGGAGAAAGAGATACGGGATTTGCTGGAACGCAAGGCTCAGCACGAGGGAGAAGATTGAGAAGGAAATTGGGCAGGACAGCTTGCATAATGATATGAAAAGGGGCTGACAGCTGCATGGTAAGCTGGGTCCCTTTTATTATTTTACATGCAGAACAAAAAAATTTTTTCTGTGTTATAATATAAGATACATAATTCCATTTAAGGGGAAATATGCTAATGAAGATACTTAGAAATCTGCTGCGATTCTTATATGTACATGCTATTTTGATACTGACTCTGATGGTAATAGCTGCAAGTGCAGTGCTGTTCTGGCTGCAGAGGGAGGATATAAAGACCTATATTTCAAAGCCGGAATATCATTTCTACTTTATAGCGCAGAATTCCGTCGATCCCTTTTGGAATGAGGTAATGCAAGGAGTTCAGGATTCAGCTGAAGATAATAATGTAGTAGTTGAATACAACGCACCTCGTTTCAGTAATCCTGAAGAGGAACTGCAGTTTATGGATATTGCGATTATATCAAAGGTTGACGGAATAATTACCCATGTAGGGGGCACAGGCTTTACCGATATGATTGATAAAGCATACGATAATGGAATTCCTGTTATAACTGTAGAAAATGATGACAGTGAGAGCAAAAGATATGCCTTTGCGGGTACAAACAGCTTTGAATTGGGGAGGGAAGCGGCCAGATTATTAATCGAAGCCACCAATGCCGATGCGAAGGTTGCAGTAATCTTAAACGGTGATTTGGAGCAGGAAGCTATAGAGTATAATTTGAAAATGAACGGTTTTATCAGCACGCTGAAAGAATATCCCAATATGAAAATAATAAGGACCTATACCTCAAAAATGGGCATATTGAGCGCGGAAGAGATAACTCAGAGCATTATTGACAGCGATGAGGGAATCAATGCAATTTTTACCGCCGGTTCAGCCGATACCTTGGGCTCGGCCCAGCTGATTGTTGACAGAAGCAAAGTAGGTAAAATAGTATTGGTGGGATATGGCAATTCAGAAGAAATACTGAGGTACATAGATAAAGAAATAATCTACGGAACTGTTGCCAGTGACCCGTACAAAATGGGATATGAAAGCGTCAGGGCACTTGTAGACGTAAAGAATGGCAAAAGTGTCCCCAGTTTTATTGATGCACAGGTTAAGGTTATCACAAAGAAAAATCTGAGCAGCTACAAAAAGGCATACAAACTGGATTAAAAGGGCTGCGGAGAATTAGAATAGACGGTGAGAATATGAACCCTGGATTATTAACCTTTATTGGTATAAGAAAAAAATTGATAATGTATTTTCTGCTGACCATATTGCTTCTGGGTGTTATAAGCATTTTTTCGTATTACAATGCAAGGGTGGTTTTGAGGAATACAAACAGCATTATTACTGATTATTCCTACCTGAACAGCCTTAACAACGATGTAAATTCACTTATGACTGAGCTGGAAAAGTATCTGACGACAGCATCCTCAGAAAACCTGCTTAATTACTATACTCATTACAATATATTGCAGGAGACCACAAGAAAGATACCCAGAGCTGCAGAGTATAATAATGAATTGCTGCTCTTGAAGGATATCGGAAATATGATAGATGAGCTGCTTATAGAGACGGACAATGCCATACAGGCTAAGCGCGGAAGAATCAGCAGCAGATATATTTCACATTTTCAAAGATCAAATCGTATAAGCGATTATATTAAACTCTATAATAATAAGATTCTGGACAGTAAATTAAAATCAGGAACGGAGAAATATGAAAATATCAATAAGACCATGAATTTTATAAGTTATATGAACTTATTGATAATTATTGCCGCATTGCTGGCAAACATTTATATTGCGGTTATGTCAACCTATAGGTTGACAAAGCCTATTTCAGAGCTGTCCTATTCCGCAGAAAAAATTGCCGAAGGGGATTTTGACATTGAGCTGAGGCAGACTCATACCGGGGATGAAACAGATATACTGGCGGGAGCCTTTATAAAAATGGTAAACAGTATCAAAGCATACATCAATGAATTAAAGAGACAGGCAGAGGTGGAGAAGCGTCTTAAGGAGCAGGAAATGCAGAACCTGAAGATGATGAGTCATCTTAAGGAGGCGGAATTGAAATTTCTTCAATCCCAGATTAATCCCCATTTTCTTTTCAACACTCTGAATGCAGCTGCTCAATTGGCTGCAATAGAAGGCGCGGACAAGTCCTCCGAATTCATTGTAAGCATATCCAACTTATTCAGGTACAATTTAAAGAACATAGATGAGCTGACAACCCTGGAGGATGAAATTCAGTATGTGAAATACTATATGCAAATTCTTAAGACAAGGTTTGGCAGCAGAATAGACTTTTACACCGATATTGATGAAACGACCTTTGACATTATGATACCCAGAATAGTAATCCAGCCTATTGTTGAGAATGCTTTTATCCATGGCCTCCAGAACCTTGAGAGGCATGGAGAAATTAATTTAAATGTAAGGCGGGAGGGGGACTGCATATTGGTAGAGGTTATTGATAACGGAATTGGAATGGATTCTGCCTGCATTGAAGAAATACTTCGGTTTGAAGAGGATGGCAGTAAGTACA
Source organism: Bacillota bacterium (assembly GCA_022706825.1). GTDB lineage: Bacteria > Bacillota > Clostridia > Lutisporales > Lutisporaceae > BRH-c25. Next base: position 13,490 of record JAKJBU010000027.1, on the reverse strand, counting down.
GGAATCGTCTTACGGGCATTGGAATGAGCAATGTGCTATACAGGCTGCAATTATTTTTTAACATAGAAGATCCAAGGAAGCTGTTATCGATTGAGAGTGAAATAGGCCACGGCACAAAGGTTACCTTGAAGCTTCCGATAATGAAAGGTGCAAGAAGGGAGGGTGAGGATACATATGACAAAGCTTCTGATAGCTGATGATGAATACCTTGTTCTGGACTCCTTAAAAATGATTATCCGGAAGAATATGAAGGACATAGATATCGTGGCAACAGCTTCAACGGGGAGGGAAGCCATTGAAAAGGCTATTGAGCTGAAGCCGGATATTATATTTATGGATATTCACATGCCCGGTATTGACGGCATTGAGGCAATCAGACAGATAAAAGCCGTTAACAGCAGTATTCTGTTTGTAATTATTACGGCTTATGAATTCTTTGATTATGCCAAGGAGGCAATTAATCTGGGAGTATCTGAATATATTCTGAAGCCTATAGAAAAGAGCAAAGTGATTGATACACTAAACAACTTATGCAATACCATCAAACAAAACCGGAGGCTTTTGCTGAAGGAAGCTGAATTGAAGGAAAGGATCAACAGGGTTATACCCTTTATTGAAAGTCAGTTTGTATCCTACCAGCTGTTTACTTCAGGAACAATAAGCGATATTGAATTTTATGAGGAAATTTTCAATATGAATCTGAGGCAGGGTTATGCATTAACAGTTCTTTTGAAAAATTTTGAGGGGAAGCTAAAAGAAGACAACTTGAAATTAAGCTTGGAGAAACAGAATTTCTATGAGAAATTTTCTCTTGAGTTAAAGCGGATATGCCCTTGTCTTATAGGAAATCCGTTATTGGATAGAATCACGGCATTTATACCTTCGGAAAAGGGGATTGACTCTTATGAAATCAGAAACGAATCCATGAAAATTGCCAATCGGATTATTGACAGAATCAAACCCGGTACGGGTATCGAATACACAATAGGTATAGGAAGAAGCTATGAGGCAGGAAGCTTTAACAAGTCGTGCAATGAGGCTTATATAGCTGCCTCTGTATCAAATGGACATGCTGTTATGCATTACGAGGACATTACGCCATCCAACAATATACCGGATACCTATCCCGCACAAAAGGAGGCAATATTTGCAAACAGGATGCTTACGGGGAACCTGCAAGGTGCCGGGGAAGCCTTTGAAGAAATATATCTTTGGTTAATCACCAACTATTATGAGGACATGGATAAAATAAAGTCCAAGCTTATTGACCTGCTATTTGTCATAGAAAAAGCCCTGCCGTATAAGGCAAGCTCCTTCAGCAAATCAAAACAATCTTATATTTTCAGCATATTAAAAACCAACAGCAAGGAAGTATTGAAAAGACAGTTTATGGATATCATCTCCCAGCTGTCGGAGGAGATACAGGAGCAAATAAGAAGCGAAAGGGATGGAATAATCCCGAAGGTGCTGGAATATCTAAATAATAATTACCACAAGGAAATAAACCTTGCCGATGCAGCAAGATATGTAAATCTCAGTTATCATTATTTCAGCAAAATATTCAAGGATGAAGCGGGCAAGAACTTTTCCGACTATCTCACCGAGTTGAGAATAGAAAAATCAATGAGATTCCTGAAGGATCACAAAATCAGCATAAAGGAAGTGTGCTTCAGGATAGGGTATAACGATCCCAATTACTACTGCAAAATATTCAAGAAGGTCACTGGAATGACACCCACAGAATATAGAGCAGTAATAAACATAAGAGGTGATGATATTGGCTAAGGAAAACAAAGTAAAAAACTCAATCATTGCGGCGCTTTTTACTATATTCCTTATGCTTATACTCTCAATTGCCAGTATATTGAACAAAACGGACAGAAGCTTTTTTCAAAGCGATGCAAATATTGAAGAAAGAGATAAGATAAAAATCGGCTTTTCTCTCGGAACTTTAAAGGAAGAGAGGTGGATAAAGGATAGGGATATTTTGATAGCAAAAGCACGGGAATTTGGAGCGGATATTATTGTACAAAATGCAAACAATGATGACCAGGACCAGATGAAGCAGGTTAGATATTTGCTTGAGCAAAACATAGATGTACTGATAATTGTTCCCAACGACCTGAATAAAGCTGCCCATGCAGTGGAACTGGCCAAAAGGCAGGGGATACCTGTTATATCCTATGACAGGCTGGTATTGAACTCAAATGTGGATTTGTATGTCACTTTTGATAATGTCAAGGTTGGAGAGCTGATGGCAGAGAGGATTACAGACAGCATGAAAGGGGAAAACCTGCTGATAGTAAACGGCGCCAAAACCGACAACAATACAAAGATGATAAAACAGGGTTATGATAAGATCTTGGGGCCGTTGGAAGCGGAGGGGAAAATTAAGATTATTGCAGAGGAATGGGCTGCAGATTGGCTGAAGGAATACGCATTCAAGGTTGTAGACGATATGCTGCAGAAAGGGATAAGAATAGATGCCGTAATTTCGGGAAATGACAGCCTTGCAGAGGGGGTAATAGAAGCGCTTTCCGAGCATAGGCTGGCCGGAAAGGTATCCGTTACAGGACAGGATGCGGACTTGACGGCATGTCAGAGGATAGTTGAAGGTATGCAGCTGATGACCGTATACAAGCCAATAGAAAAGCTGGCCGAGGCAGCGGTTGAAATGGCAGTCAGACTTGTAAAGAAGGAGCCGCTGAATGTACAGGACTATATAAATGACGGTACCTATGAGGTAAAATATTATGTCCTGACCCCAATAGCAGTTGATAAAGAAAATATAGATGAGACGATAATCAGAGATGGATTTCACCTTGAAGATGAGGTTTATAGGCATTAAATATGCCGCCTGCAGGATTTAGCTTGCAGGCGGTATTATTTTACAGCAAAATATTGCTGTCATATTGGGGTGTTTTTAAATTGCGCCAAATAGTAATGAAATCCGGCAAATGCATACAGAGACATGATGTATAATTCATGAAATAATTGAACCGGAAGCTGCAGAATGCAGCTTTCAAAACTTGATATCAAAAATATTATTAAGGGGGACGAAAAAATGAAAAGGCTTATTGCAGTATTAATGGCATTTGCAATGTTGTTTGCATTGACGGCGTGCGGCTCGGCTCCTGCATCCGGTGAGACCGGGGGAGATTCCAAAACGGTAGATGTCGGTATAGTGCTTCCGACAAAGGATGAACCAAGATGGATTCAAGACGAAACAAGGTTTAGCGAAGCCTTGGGAAGTACTGATTATTCAGTGGAAATTCTGTTCAGCCAGGGTTCTTCGGCAAAGGAAAAAGAGAATGTTGATGCTTTGATTGCAAAAGGAATAAAAGTTCTTATAATTTGTCCTCATGATGGCGATGCTGCAGCATCTGCAGTAGAAGCGGCCAGAAAAGAAGGCATCAAGGTTATATCTTATGACAGGCTGATAACCGGAACAGATGCGGTTGATTATTATGTTACCTTTGACAGCATAGCTGTCGGAGAAGCTCAGGCAAAATACCTGGTCGATCAGGCATCAGGCAGCGGTAATCCGTTATACTTGTATGCAGGCGCAGCTTCAGATAATAATGCTTTCTTATTCTTTGAAGGGGCCTGGAATGTATTGCAGCCCAAAATAGCCGACGGAACATTTGTAATAAAGAACTCAAGCGAAGCAGTTGCCCTTCAGGGGAAAGCCAAGCTCACCAGAGACGAAATGGGTAAGATAATTGGCCAGGTAACCACAAACTGGGATTTCAATGAAGCCAAGAACAAAGCTGAAGCACACCTGACAGCAGCACAGGCAGCTGATAAGGGCAATGTGTTCATATTAGCGCCAAATGATGGTACTGCCCGTGCAATAGCTGATGCATTTGCCGCCGACCCGGCAGTAACCAGCTATAAGGTAACAGGCCAGGATGCTGAAAAAGCTTCTGTTCAATACATTATTGACGGTAAACAGTCAATGACTGTTTTCAAAGATGTCCGTACCCTTGTTAAAGACTCAATATCAATGGCAGTTTCATTATTGGAAGGAAAAGAGCCGCAAACGACAGGTTCATACAATAACGGGAAAATAGACGTAAAAGCAAAACAAACCGAAGTTATCGTTGTCAAAGCTGATAATGTCAAATCAGCATTGATTGACTCAGGATACTATCCTGCATCAGATTTTACCAACCTGAAGTAATTATTTGCATAAATAAAAATAGCTGAATAGTGATAGCTCTGTCTATCACTATTCAGCTATATATTGGCATACCTTTTGTAACCCTGTGATTGATTTATCGAGGAGAGCATATGGCTATGAAGGAATATATATTGAAAATGAATAATATCACAAAGGTCTTTCCTGGAGTAAAGGCTCTGGACAATGTAAATTTTCAGGTGGAAAATGGCGAAATCCACTGCCTGGTAGGAGAAAACGGAGCGGGGAAATCAACCTTAATGAAGGTTCTAAGCGGCGTTTACCCCTTTGGAGAATACTCCGGAGACATTATACTAGACGGCAGTGTCAGAAAATTTGCAGGGATCAGTGACAGTGAAAAAGCCGGGATTGCAATTATATATCAAGAATTGGCTTTAGTACCCGAAATGACCGTATACGAGAACATATATTTAGGCCATGAAATAAAAAAAGGAAGATTGATTGACTGGAACGAAACCATCTTGCAGGCAGGGGAGGCCTTAAAGAAGGTCAGGCTGAACAATCTGAATCCTGCAACCAAGGTTAAGGACCTGGGGGTTGGCAAGAGGCAGTTGGTTGAGATAGCAAAAGCCTTGAGCAAGAATGTAAAGTTGCTGATATTGGATGAACCTACTGCCGCACTTAATGAGGATGACAGCGAAAACCTGCTGGAGCTTTTAAGAGAGCTTAAGGAGCACGGAGTAACTTCAATAATGATATCCCATAAAATCAAGGAAGTTATTGAAATAGCCGATAATGTTACGGTGCTTCGGGACGGGCGGACCGTAGCTTCAATGTCAGCCCGGGATGGAGGGATTCTTGAAGGAAATATAATAAAGCATATGGTAGGCCGTGAAATTGAAAATATCTATCCTAAAAGAAACGTGCAAAAATATGAGGAGAAGACTCTGGAAGTTAATAACTGGAATGCCTGTGATTCAAAGACAGGGAGAGAAATCCTTAAGGATATGAGTTTTTTTGTGAAAAAAGGTGAAATTGTCGGTATAGCCGGCCTAATGGGAGCGGGACGTACCGAGCTTGCCCACAGCATTTTTGGAAATCCGGACGAATATAGAATCAGCGGTGACTTGTATGTTATGGGGCAAAAGAAACACTTCAGAGGCCCCCATGAAGCAATAAAAGCCGGTGTCGCATATGTTACGGAAGACAGAAAGGGCAACGGACTGATACTGATAAGCGACATTAAGACAAACATTACCATTGCCAATCTGAAAGCCCTGGCAAAGCAAGGCATTGTAAATGAGAATGAGGAAGTAAAAACCGCCAATTATTACAAGGGTTCATTAGATATAAAAGCTCCCAGTATAGAACAAAAACTGGAGAACCTGAGCGGCGGCAACCAGCAGAAGGTTTCTCTCGGGAAGTGGCTGTACGTTAAGCCAAAGGTACTGATTTTGGACGAGCCTACAAGAGGAATCGATGTAGGCGCAAAGTATGAGATATATACCTTAATGAACCGATTGGTAGAAGACGGTATGAGTATAATAATGATTTCATCTGAATTGCCGGAGATTATGGGTATGAGTGACAGGATATATGTTGTATCTGACGGGAGAATCACAGGTGAATTGCCCGCAGAAGGAGCGACTCAAGAAAAAATTATGGAAATGGCAACTAACTAGGAGGCTTGGTTATGGGAATTGTTAATGAAGCGAGAGATTTAATAAAGAAGAATATACGTGAATATGGGATGTATATAGCTCTGGTTGTCATCATGCTGACTTTTTCAATGGCAACAGACGGTCTTTTTATGTCCTCAAGGAATATCAGCAACCTGATTAATCAGACCGGGTATATTGCGGTTCTGGCCGTAGGCATGACCCTTATAATAGTAATCAGGCATATAGATTTATCCGTAGGATATATTGCCGGTTTTCTGGGAGCTATTGCCGCAATATTATTGACAAAATATGCAATGCCTGTCTGGATCACAATTGCAGTTGTATTGGTTTTGGGGGCATCAATAGGAATCATAATCGGCTTTTTGGTTACTAAAATGAGTATACCTTCCTTTGTTGTGACTTTGGCAGGTATGCAGGTATTCAGGGGGGCTTTGCTCAGGGTTACCTCATCCACGGGAACGATAATAGTTCCAAATGCCGATTTTAATGCTATCGGAAACGGGTATATACCGAAATTATTCAGCATAAACGGTGTTCACGGATTAACACTTGTTTTGGGTGCGGCAGCGATTGTACTTTATATTTTGGCGGAATTCAACAATCGCAATAATAAACTGAAATATGGCTTTGAAGTTTTATCCAATGTGATGTTTACCGTCAAACTGTTGTTTGTATCCCTGGTAATCGGATACATAACATGGATACTTGCAGGTTATAACGGGTTTTCCTGGACAGTAGTAGTAGTCATAATAGTTGTGCTGGTATATAATTTTATTACCGAAAAAACGGTATTGGGCAGACATATATATGCAATAGGGGGAAATCCCGATGCCGCAAAGCTGAGCGGTATAAATGTAAACAGAGTATCTATGATTGTATTCAGTTCTATGAGTATGCTGGCAGCTTTGTCCGGGATATTATATACTGCCCGCCTTCAGTCTGCAACAACTACAGCGGGGCTCGCCTTTGAGCTGGATGCAATTGCAGCTGCATATGTGGGGGGAGCATCGGCAGCCGGCGGTGTAGGCAAGGTCACAGGCTCAATTATCGGTGCCTTTGTTATGGCATCCCTGACCAACGGCATGAATCTGATGGGTGTTGATATTTCCTATCAGTACATAATCAGAGGCGCGGTATTGGTAGCGGCAGTAATTTTTGACGTAAAGACCAGAAATAAAAAAGCTTAGGATAAATGCATAAGGCGGTAAAATACGGCAGGCTGAACTGCTCCCTGTCAAGTAGACAGTGGAAATAATTAAAAATTCTTTATGACGTCAACCATCAAATTTGGTTGGCGTCATTTTTATGCGGCCTGATTCATCAGATGTTGCCTGTACTCCATTGGGGTCATACAGTTAAGCCTCTTCTGATAACGACGATTGTTATAATAATCTATGTAATCTATGACGGCTGCTTCCAGTTCATCGTAGGAGTTGAATTTTTTCAGATAATACATTTCCGATTTCAGCATTCCCCAGAATGCTTCCATTGGTCCGTTATCTATGCAACGTGATACCCTTGACATGCTCTGAGGCATGCCTGCATCATCCAGCTTTTTCTTAAATGTTTTTGTCGTGTATTGAAAGCCTCTATCACTATGAAAAATAGGTTTTGCATTAGGATATTCCTGATGAGCAATATCAAATGTCCTGAATACCAGTTCGTTGTTGTTTGAGTGTCCAAGCACAAAGGATACGATGCTTTTATCTCCGAGATCCAGTATTGCGCTAAGGTAAGCTTTGCTATCAACACTATATTTCATTTCTGTTACATCTGTTAGCCACTTCTTACCGAATGCATCTGCATGGAATTCTCTATTCAGTACATTCTCAGCAGTGATTTCAGGGGTTGACTTGATGTAATTCTTTTTCTTTCTGCGGCACACGGATTTTAAGTTGAGTATTCTCATAAGTCTTAGGGTTCTCTTGTCATTCACATGGAAATCGTTCTCGCGATTTAACTTAATTGTCATCTGTCGATATCCAAGAATACCATTTTTCTCTTCGTATGCATCCTTGATCATCGGAAGAAGAGTCTTATTGAACTGTTCATTACTGCTTTCTTTTCTATTAAGCCACTTGTAATATGAGGAACGTTGTATTCCTGCAATATCACATAATTCTGTGATAGGATATGCCTTAGTATCGTGTAGCTCCTGTATTGCAAGATATATGGTTTCATACCTTACCTGGCTTAGTATCGCCTTCTTTCTATCTCCTTGAGTTTTTTTAGGAAATCTATCTCCATTTGTTGTCTACGGGTTTGTGCTTCAAGCAGTTTATTCTGTGCCCTAAGTTTCTCCAGTTCAGACATTTTATTTTCATCTTTTTTCTTTCCTCGTCTATCTTGCAGGGCTTCAACACCGCCAGTTTCATATTTGCTTGTCCACGTATAAACCTGCTGATAGGATACCTGATACTTTTGAGCTGTTTCAGCGTAGTTGTTTTGATGTTCAATACAATACTTGACTATTTCAACTCTCTCATCATAAGTAGTCTTTCTGCCATTAGTCATGATCGGCATTCCTCCTGTTCCAGAAGCTTTTAGCTCCTCATGACTATTATACTTCATAACCCACTTGTGGAGCATCCCCTTTGAACGCACACCATATTTTTTAGAAACATCTGCAATTGAGCCAACACCAGAAAGATAGTCCTTTACAGCCATTTCTTTTAATTCTGTAGAGTGACTGGAATTCTTAGAAGTATTGCTTAGGCCATCAATGCCCAGAGATAGATAATTATTAATCCATTGTCTTAAAGATTCATGATGAATTCCAATCAAAGCAGCAGTATGCTGGATTGAATCCTTTCCTTCTATACACCTGAGAACGTACTTTAATTTCTCTTCTGTTGAAAATTTGCTTTTTCGCCCCATAAAAATATGCTCCTCCTTATGGTTAACAGTTTTTATTATTTAAACTGTCTACCACAAGGGGAGCATATCAGGCGCTGCACCTGCCGTATTTTATTTTTTGCAATTTTCATAATTGTAGGAAGGCATATGTACTGATAAAATATAAATATAACTAAGAATCAAGGAGGCATTACATGAAGAATAAGGATAGAATTAAAGTATCCAAAGAAAAAAGAGATGATATGCTTTCTGCAATAAAGTATTATTTTCTGAAAGAAAGGGATGAAGAACTGGGCGATTTGGCTGCAAGCCTGATACTGGACTTTATTATAGAAGAATTGGCACCGGAGTTTTACAATAAAGGAGTCTGCGATTCACAAAAATATATGAATGACAGAGTTGAGGATTTATTGTCAATTCAGATTTAGCGGCATCAAATACATATATGCCGGATGTATGAACTTAACAATGAATAGAGTGTTTTGGAGTGATAAGTGTGAACAAACCTGAATTCTTTCTTGTAACAGAGGGAGAAATGATTGAAGAGATAAGAAAGCTATTTTTGGAATACGCGCGTTCATTGGAAATTGACCTTGATTTTCAGGATTTCGAAACAGAGCTTAATACACTGCCGGGTAAGTATCAGCCTCCTGACGGGGCTCTGATATTGGCGCTGGTTGAGGGCAGGGAGGCAGGGTGTATTGCACTTCGGAAGATTTCCAAGGATATCTGCGAAATGAAAAGGCTGTACGTACGCGATGAATACCGCGGATTAGGCCTCGGTAAAACGCTTGTCGGAATGATTATTGATGAAGCCGTGAATAAAAACTATCAATATATGAGGCTGGACACCCTTCCGACTATGAAGAGCGCACAGAGTTTATATTTATCCTTTGGCTTCTATGATATTGAGCCCTATGTGTATTATCCCATCCAAGGCACACGTTTTATGGAACTAAAGCTAAAAAAAGATTGATTGGTGAAATTGAGGAAGATTTATATTTACTGCTCATGTAAAATATGCTTATCGATTCAAAACGAAAGGAGAAAATCCATGAAAGAACACTTCCAAATATCCGATAATGAGAAATGGCAAGCCGTTGTAAACTGTGATAAAAGCTATGACGGCCTGTTTTTCTACGGAGTAAAGACAACAGGGATTTTCTGCCGCCCCTCTTGCAGGGCAAAGACCCCTGTACGCGGGAATGTGATTTTTTTTGATAATGCAGTAAATGCAATTGATGAAGGATTTCGCCCATGTAAAAAGTGCCGGCCTGATGAAGCGGTTTTTGAACCGAACTTGGAACTAGTGAATAAAGCCAAGGATATAATCGAAGCGAATTATGACAAGCCGATAGATATAAGCCATATTTCAAAGCAGCTTGGAGTCAGCACAAATCACTTGACAAGAGTTTTTAGGCAAAATAGCAGGCTTACTCCTAAACATTATATTACTAAATTGAGAATAAGCAAATCAGCCGAACTTCTTGGTCAGGCAGATAAAAATATTATCGAGATTGCTTACATGACAGGCTTTAACAGCCTATCCAATTTTTATAAGCACTTTAAAGAGCAGGTTGGACAAACTCCGAATGAATACAGAAAAAGCAGAGGTGTTTTATAGTGTATACATATTTTTATGATTATTTGATAGGGAGAATCGGAATAACCGAAAAGGACGGCAAAATAACTAATGTTTACATTACCGACAAGGAATTGCCCCAGGATATGCAATTATGTGAAACACTATTGCTGAAAGAAGCAGCAAGGCAGCTCAAGAGTTATTTTGCCGGGGAACTGAAAGAATTCTCCTTACCCATGGAACCCTCCGGAACAGACTTTATGAAGCAGGTTTGGACTGCCCTGTGCGGAATACCCTATGGCAAGACCGCCACATACGGGGAGATTGCTGAAAAGGTAGGCAGGCCGAAGGCTGCAAGAGCAGTGGGCCTTGCCAATAATCGCAATCCTATTCCTATATTTATTCCGTGCCATAGGGTCATAGGTGCAGACGGTTCACTTACAGGCTATGCGGGAGGATTGGACATGAAAAAGAAATTATTGGATTTGGAGAAAGAAAAATAATGCATATATTTGAATATGGGCAAAAGGAAATAGAATATTTGAAAAAAAAGGATAAGAAGCTTGGAGCGGCAATTGACAGAATAGGCATGATAAAACGTGAGGTTACTCCGGATCCTTTTACAGCACTGGTATCAAGTATAGTCAGCCAGCAGATTTCCAGCAAGGCGGCGGATACTGTATGGAACAGGCTGGAGGCGCTGGTTGGAACAATTACTCCTGAGAGTATTGCACAAGCAGAAATTTTGGAAATACAAGCCTGCGGTATGTCCGAAAGGAAGGCCGGATACATTAAAGGAGCTGCGGAGGCTGCTTTGTCCGGGCAAGTGGACTTCACTGCCCTTCATACACTATCTGACGAGGAAATAATAAAAAAGCTTTCCTCGCTGCACGGAGTAGGTGTATGGACGGCCGAGATGCTGCTTATATTTTCTCTCTGCCGCCCTGATGTGGTAAGCTTCAAGGATCTGGCGATATGCAGGGGGATGATGAATCTATACGGCATTAAGGAATTATCAAAGGAGAAGTTTGAAAGTTATAGAAAGAGATATTCTCCTTATGGATCGGTAGCATCCTTATACCTGTGGGCACTTTCCGTAGAATAAGTTAGTTTTATTTTTCATAAATTGATGCAGAAAGAACTTCGGCTATTGCTGTGAGTTTTTCTCTGATTTCCGCTGCATTATCCTCGTTTGTCAGGGTGATAAGGTAGTCCCCCGCATGAATTTGTGTATCTCCCTTGGGGATTATCTCATGTTCACCTCGCTTAACTGCTACAAGTAAACACTCTGACGGCAATTTCAGCTCTTTAATTTTTTTGCCTTCAATGAGAGAACCCATGCATACTGCTGTTTCTATTATCACTTTTGTCTTGCTGTCACCTTTGAATCTGCTGCTTCCTTTATTAACCATCCTGTCCAGCAGTGATTCATATATTGGCTTTGAACCGAGTATATCTGCTGTTACATAAGCAATAGCAGATACAATTGACACAGAAAGCAGATGATTAAAAGATCCTGTCATTTCAGTAATGAGAATTATTCCTGTAATAGGGGCCCTGACAACTGCCGTAAAATATCCTGCCATAGCAAGAATAATAAGATTCTTTATGTATTCAGGGCTGAAGTTAAAAGCATTTGAAATCGTATTACCGAATATATCTCCGATTAGAGCGCCTATAACAAGCAGAGGAAGAAATATTCCGCCCGGTGCACCCGAACCGTAGCTTATCATAGTAAATATAAACTTTGTTACAAGTATTATCAGCAAGATATTTGTCGTAAACCTGGCATCAACCATTGAAGAAACAAGTTCATGGCCTCCGCCTAACACTTCAGGCAGAATGAGCCCAAGTATCCCGGCCATTATAAATGGGATTATCGGCCGCATATGCTGTGGAAGCCACTTCTGAGCATTATACAGATCTTGCGTTTTCAGCAGTATATAATTGAACAGTGTCCCAAATACCCCCATTATCATACCAAGTATTATTACAAAAATATAATTATCAAGAGGCATGGAACTAATACTCTGCAGGTTGAATACCGGCTTAAATCCGAAAAAGCATTTTGAAATGACATCTGCAGTGATTGATGCTGCCATAGCAGATACCAAGACCACCGGCGAGAAATTTTTATGAACTTCTTCAAGAGAAAACATAACTCCTGCCAAAGGAGCATTAAAGGCTGCCGCCAAACCTGCACTTGCACCGCTTGTTATCAGGAATTTTTCTTCAAGCTTTACCTTTTTAAAAATTTCGCTGTATCCTTTTGCTATAGCTGCCCCTATCTGGATAGAAGGGCCTTCCCTGCCCAGAGAAAGGCCGGCACATATGGAGATGAAACCGCCAACAAGTTTTCCCAGTAAGGTTCGCCACCAATTCATTTTGAAGTATCTGAGCAGTACTCCCTCAACCTGGGGTATTCCGCTGCCGCTGACCATTGGTTCTTTCTTAATAAGCATACCTGTAAAATATCCGAGGAACATAAGAATTACAAGCCATAAAAGAATAAACAGATTGTTTTCCTTTTGAATCAGATAAATTGTTCTTGAAAAATGGCCTGCAAGTTCAATTAAATATCTGTACAGAACTACGGCCAAACCTGAAAAGGCTCCTACGATGACTCCCTCGAACACAAGCTTAAGTTTGAAGTTATTCCAATGATTAATGGTATTGAATGTACTGTTAATATTATTCTCTTCCATTAAGACCTCCGGATAAATTTTATGGACTTGTTTTATACTCCATTATTATAATACTGAAAATATAGTATAACAAGAGAAAAGGGAAATGTGTTACTGTCAAGTAAACGTTGGCAACTTACCTTCATACAAATTTTTACTAAAAATGTTTTTGTCAATTTGGTCGCATTTATTCCACGATCCTATTGACATGGGGACCCCTGTACCCTCTGGACACCTATTTTTAGGCGGAATTAGCCTATATTCTTTGCGCCTTTCCGCTGCCAAGATTTTACCAGAGGGTACCACCCCATGTAAATAGGCTTTCGCGGCATAAACGCCCTGTTTAGATATATTACCTGTAAACTAAATCGGTGAAATTTCTCATGTCAAACATGCTGCGTATTGCTTTCCTTCCATTGGTAACTGGATAATTCGTAAATGGTCTTTGGCCCTTGTGTATATTTCCATCTTTACCTTTTCCATCTTTTTTCGGTGCTTTTGACGAACTTAGTATCTGAATTATCTCAATAGTTTTCTCTTCCGGT
>JAKJBU010000026.1 GCA_022706825.1 Bacillota bacterium | reverse complement strand
GGTTTTACTCTTGTTGAAGTACTGTCTACCTGCCCGACAAACTGGGGTAAAACTCCTATAGAAGCATTGAAGTGGCTCCAGGAGAATATGATACCATATTATCCCCTTGGAAACTTCAAAAATATTGAGGAGGTGAAATAATGGCACATGAAATTATAATGGCAGGCTTTGGCGGACAAGGCGTCATGGCTATGGGTAAAATACTTGTTGAGGCAGCCATGGAAGAAGGAAAGAATGTGTCATGGCTACCCTCATACGGCCCCGAAATGCGTGGAGGCACGGCAAATTGCAGCGTAATAGTTTCTGATGAGCCTATCGGTGCTCCGATAGTTACGGAAGCCACAGCAGCTATAGTAATGAACAGACCGTCACTGGACAAGTATGAAAATACTGTTGTTCCAGGCGGAGCACTTTTGATAAACAGCTCTTTAATAGACAAGAAAGCCACAAGAGAAGATATAAAGGTTTACTACGTGCCGGCAAACGAAATAGCAAACGAGCTGGGAACAGACAAGGTTGCAAACATAGTAATGCTGGGAGCATATCTCCAGTCATCAGGTGCAGCATCCTTCGATTCAATAATGAATATTATCACACATATTTTCTCGGGTAAGAAAGCCAGCGTTATACCGCTGAATAAAGAAGCACTTATAAGAGGGGCAGCTTGCATAAAATAATTTAATTAAATCCATCCCGAAAATAAAAAACCACCATCTTCCATCCTCCTTTCGGGATGGATTTTTTTCTGCATTTTATATATAATAAAACTTATTGGAGGGATAAATATGAATTTCAAAGTGGAAATCGCAAAAAAAATAAATACGTTAGTTGATATGGAATTTGATAAGGTCATGGAGCTTATAGAGATTCCGCCCCAGACTAATATGGGGGATTATGCTTTTCCTTGTTTTCAGCTGGCAAGAGTGATGAGAAAATCACCGAATATGATTGCTGCCGAGATTGCGGGGAAGGTGCAGGCTGACAGCATAGTTGAAAAGGCGGAAGCAGTAGGGGGATATGTGAATTTTTTCATTAATAAGAAGGAATACATAAGGATTATGATACAGGAGATTCTTGAGAAGGGAGAGAAATTCGGAAGCTCGGAGGAAGGCAAGGATAAGAATGTAATAGTTGAATTCTCTTCCGTAAATGTAGCAAAGCCCTTCCATGTAGGCCACCTGTTCAATACAATACTTGGCAGCGCCCTTGAAAAGGTTTTCAGGCACTCAGGCTACAATACGATAAGAATCAACCATCTTGGAGACTGGGGAACCCAGTTTGGAAAGCTTATATCCGCGCATAAGAGATGGATAAATGAAGAAGCCCTCGAGAAGGAACCCATAAGCGAGCTTTTCCGGATATATGTCAAATTCCATGAAGAGGCTGAAAAGGACCCGGCCCTTGAAGATGAAGCCAGGGCATACTTCAAAAAGCTTGAAGAAGGAGATTCCGAAGTAACCATACTGTGGCAAAGGTTCAAGGATCTGAGCCTCAGGGAATTCAGCGAGATTTATGAGATGCTGAATGTGGAGTTCGATTCATATGCAGGCGAAAGCTTCTACAGTGACAAGATGGATGAGGTTGTCCAAATACTTCGTGAAAAGAAACTGCTTAAGGACAGCAACGGAGCAAAAATAGTTGATCTGGAGCAGTTCAGCATACCTCCGATAATGATACTTAAGTCTGACGGTGCCACAATTTATGCCACCAGGGATCTGGCAGCAGCCATATACAGGAAGAGGACCTACGATTTCTATAAGAACATCTATGTGGTGGGAGGAACACAGTCCCTGCATTTCAATCAGATTTTCAGCACCCTGGGGCTTATGGGCTTTGAGTGGTCCAAGGACTGCGTACACATAGGCCACGGCCTTGTAAAGTTTGCAGACAAAAAGCTTTCGACCCGGAAGGGCGACGTTGTTTTTGCAAAGGATGTAATGAATGAAGCTGTACATAAGACTATGGAAGTAATAGAGCATAAGAATCCGAACCTGGAGAACAAGGAAGAGGTTGCAAGGAAGGTCGGCATGGGAGCGCTTCTTTATACCTTCCTTAAGAATAACAGGGAAAAGGATGTTGTGTTTACCTGGGAAGATGCATTGAACTTTGACGGAGATTCCGGCCCCTATGTTCAGTATACCTATGTAAGAGGCAGGAGCATATTGCAGAAGGCTGGATATGTACCGGATACGGCGGACCTGACTTTTCTTTCCACAGAGGATGAATTCCAGCTGGTCAAGCTTCTGGGAGCCTTCAAGGATTCGGTAAAGGAAGCAGTGGAAAGGTATGAGCCCTTTGTAGTTGTCCGTCATGTAACGGAGATAGCCAAGGCCTATAACAAATTTTACAACACCCATCCAATACTGAATGCTGACGAAAATGTCAAGAATGCAAGACTGCAGCTTACCAAAGCGGTCGGAATAGTTATCAAGACAGGCCTGAGCCTTGCGGGGATAGAAACACCCGATAACATGTAATAATTGGAACAAAACATATGAGTTATGATAATATTACTATATCCAAAAAAATCATATCATCAGTGAAAATGACCTTCACTGTTGAGAAAGGGGTCATATAATGGGACGCATGTTTGGAACAGACGGAGTAAGAGGAATTGCCAACAAAGAGTTGAGCCCTGCTTTGGCGTTCAATCTTGGAAGAATTGGTGCATATGTATTGACTGAAGAAACCCACAAAAAACCCAGAATTGCTGTAGGGAAGGATACCAGAATCTCCGGTGACATGCTTGAAGCCGCCCTCATTGCAGGTATATGCTCGATGGGAGCAGAAGCGGTGTCCCTGGGAGTTTTGCCTACGCCTGCAGTGGCATACCTTACGAGGCATATGGGCCTGGATGCGGGAGTTGTGATTTCGGCTTCGCATAATCCCTTTGAATATAACGGAATAAAGTTTTTCAACGGTGAAGGATATAAGCTGTCGGACCAATTGGAGGACAGGATAGAAAGCCTGATGCTGAATCCGGAAAACGGCATAGCATATCCCACAGGGGCGGATATAGGCAAGAAGGTTGAGGTAGATAACGCGGTACACGGGTATGTTGATTTTCTCAAAAAGACCATAGATGTCAACCTGAGAGGGCTGAAGATAGCGGTTGATTGCGCAAACGGCGCATCATATATAGCAGCGCCTTCGGTACTTGCGGACCTTGGTGCCGAGATAGCTGTCATAAACAACAAGCCCGACGGAAAGAACATAAACGTAAAATGCGGCTCAACACACCCTGAAGGCCTGCAGAAGCTGGTTGTGGAATCCGGAGCCCATATAGGGCTGGCCTTTGACGGGGATGCTGACAGGCTTATTGCAGTAGACAACAGAGGAAATATTGTTAACGGAGATCACATGCTTGCCATATTTGCCAGGCATTTAAAAGGAAAGGGCATACTGAAGAGAGACACGGTAGTCGCTACTGTCATGAGCAACATGGGCCTTGACATAGCTATGAAGCGGGAGAAGTGCAATCTTGTAAAGACTAAGGTAGGAGACAGGTATGTACTTGAGGAAATGGTTTCAATGGGTTACTCCATTGGCGGCGAGCAGTCCGGACATATAATATTCCTTGATCATAATACTACCGGAGACGGGCTTTTGACAGCCCTACAGCTGCTGGCTGCAGTAAAGGAAACGGGCAAGAAGCTGTCCGACCTTGCATCCATTATGAAAGAACTGCCTCAGGTGCTGGTAAACGCAAAGGTGAAGAATGAGAACAAGGATAAGTATATGAAGGATGAAGCCATTGCTGAAATGATAACAGGACTGGAGAAAAAGCTCAAGGGCAGGGGAAGAGTGCTTATAAGGCCTTCCGGTACTGAACCCTTGATTCGGGTTATGCTGGAGGGAGCTAACGAGACGGAAATAAAGGAAGATGCTGAGGCCCTGGCTAAGCTCATAGAGGAAAAGTTGAATTAGGCGCCAGGAACCTACTTATCCACTTACAATATTTGAGAGGGGATTTTATATATGTGCGGCATCGTCGGTTATATAGGAGATAAAAACGCAGTGCCCATCTTGATGGAAGGGCTGCGCAAGCTTGAATACAGGGGCTATGATTCTGCCGGAGTGGCGGTATATACGAAGGAAAACATAGAGGTAAGGAAGTATAAAGGCAGGCTCTCCGTACTTGAAGAACATCTGAAGAAGGAGACCCTGGACGGAAGCCTGGGGATAGGGCATACAAGATGGGCTACCCACGGCGAACCCTCCGATGTGAATTCACATCCCCATACCAATTGTTCCGGTGATATTGCAGTAGTTCACAACGGTATAATTGAGAACTACATGAGCATTAAGAGCATGCTCATTGAGAAAGGGTACACATTCAGGTCGGAGACTGACACAGAGGTGCTGGCGCACTATGTGGATTACTTCTATAAAGATGACCTGCTTGAGGCAGTAACGAAGGTTCTTGAAAAAATCAGGGGTTCCTATGCTTTTGCCGTGATAAGCAGAAGGGAGCCTGACAAAATAATATGCGTAAGAAAGGAAAATCCCCTGATAGTAGGAATAGGGAACGGTGAAAATTTCATTGCTTCAGACATACCTGCAATACTGAACCATACAAGAAGGATATACCTTCTTAATGAAAACGAGCTTGCAGTAATTAAAAAGGACAGGATAAGCTTCTTTGATGAAAGCGGCAAGGAGGTCGGCAAGGAAGTTTTCGAAGTGAATTGGGATGTTGCCGCAGCTGAAAAAGGCGGCTTTGAGCACTTTATGATAAAGGAGATACATGAGCAGCCCAAAGCCGTGAAGGATACCATGACCTCAAGAGTGCTGCCGGATTCCGCCGGAATAAAGCTGGATGACATAAAGCTTACGAAGGAGGAACTGCAGAATTTTAACAAAATTTATATGGTTGCCTGCGGAACAGCTTATCATGCATGCATGGTAGGCAAATACGTAATAGAAAAGCTGGCAAGAATTCCTGTGGAAGTGGAAATAGCCTCGGAATTCAGATACAGGGATCCCATAGTGGATGAAAAAACCCTGACGATAATAGTGAGCCAATCGGGAGAAACCCTGGACACTCTGGCAGCTTTGAAGGAGGCCAGGAGAAAAGGCTCCAGGATACTCAGCATAGTCAATGTGGTAGGAAGCTCAATAGCCCGGGAATCCCATGACGTGTTATATACATGGGCAGGGCCCGAGATTGCGGTTGCATCTACAAAAGCATACACAACCCAGCTTATAGCAATCTATATAATTGCACTGTACATGGCTAAGCTGAAGGGTACCCTGAAGGATGAGGAAATTGAATCAATAAAGGATGAAATGAGAAGGCTTCCCGAACTTGTTGAGGAAACTCTCAAATATAAATCAACCATCCAAAAATTCGCGACTCATAATTCCAATGCCAGGGACATATTCTACCTGGGCAGGGGAATAGATTATGCCGTAGCCCTTGAAGGCTCCCTGAAGCTCAAGGAGATATCCTATATACACTCAGAAGCTTATGCAGCAGGAGAGCTGAAGCACGGCACCATAGCCCTTATAGAAAATGGCACGATAGTTTTGGCAGTCCTCACCCAGGATGAGCTGTACGAGAAGATGGTGAGCAACGTAAAAGAAGTAAAGGCGCGGGGGGCCTTTGTATTCGCCTTAGCAAAGGAAGGCAGCACAGAGGTTGAGAAGGTGGCGGACTACACACTTTACATCCCAAAAGTCTCCGATATCCTGGCTCCGGTAGTGGCAGTAATGCCCCTGCAGCTCTTAGCTTACTACATGGCGGTGGAAAAAGGCTGCGACGTGGATAAACCCAGGAACCTGGCAAAGAGCGTTACTGTGGAGTAGGAGGCTGTATAATTGAATATGATACCCTGTTATGCTACTATCGGCATGGCAGGGTATTTTTGCAGGGAGGAGTATAATGGCTGAATCTTCAAATCGCTTATTTCCTGGACAGTATTTTATTTATTTCTTCATTTTGCATAATTTCTTCAATAGAATTGATACCCAATTGCTTTAAGATTTTCATTACATTTAAATTATCAAAGGGAGTCAAAATAAATGAATCTTCTCCAAATTCGTTGACCAGCTTAGTTGCTTTATCCACATCGATGTTGGTTCTGGGGCCGCCTACACATCCGCCGGCACAGCCCATACCCTCAATAAAGTTGGCATTGATTTTTCTGCCGTCACGCAGATCATCCAGTACTTTCCTGCATTCTTTCACTCCGTCAACCTTTTTTGCTTTAAGCTTAATGACTCTTGTTGGTTCAAGCCTATTGACCACCGTTTTGACGGAAAAGCTTACGCCTCCGGTTCTGGCATATACTCTGCCTCCGAAGGATGCCTGATCTTTTTCATCTGCCGGAAGCTCTCCCGGATTAATATTTAACGCATTGAATATTTCTTTCAGTTCCCTGAAGTTCAAGACATAATCTATGGCTCCTTTTAAGTCAGGCTCTTTAATCTCGGCCTTTTTGGCAATACAGGGTGCAATAAATACAATCTTGGCATTATTATACAGGTTTTTCAGAATTCTGCCCGAAGCGATCATTGGTGACACGGAGGGTGACAGGTGCTTATAGATGTCGGGATAATTAGTTTTAATCATGTTGAACCATACCGGGCAGCAGCAGCTTGTCAGGAAAAAATCCTCTTCACTTTTTACAAGTTGGTTAAACTCAAAGGCTTCCTTTATGGTAAGTATATCGGCAAACATAGCCACTTCAATCATATCGGTGAAGCCAATCATCTTCAAGGCAGCCCGCAGCATACCCATAGTGACGTCTTCTCCGAACTGCCCGACTATCGCCGGTGCTGCACAAGCGAAGACAGGTGTTTTTTCGTCTTTCAGCAAATCAATAACCGGTATGAATTCAATCTTGTCAGCCAATGCCCCGAAATCACAATCAGGAGCACTGTATCCGCAGTTTAGACACTTATCATTGGATATTATCGGTTCACTTTTTCTGCTATACATATGAGTTTCGTACTTGCCTGCTTCTGTATGTTTGCATTTGCCGCATTCACAATCTAACTTTCCGCAATGTTCACAGGGGCCCTCAATCCTGGCAACCACAGGCCGGCTTATTTCCCTGAAACCTTTAATTATGTCCAGTTCATCAGTGAATGTGCCGTCTCCTTTAGGATCCAATCCCATCGCCACTCTTATATGATCCTTTATAAACGGCAACTCAGCATCGCTGAAGCCGTATTTTTGCTTAATATAATCGGCCAGTACGGTGAGATCATGGGCAGTCTTCAGGCCTCCGTTCCAGTATCTCTTTACAAGCTCACTGAATATGTACATCCGCTTTTCATTAAAATTCACATACCTGTTTTCCATAAAATTTCTCCTCTGTTTATGGTTGCTTGAAGTTTTCGCACCATTAAGAACGCATGTCACAGCTTCTGATACTAAAAATTATTTTCCCGATTGGAACAGTAAAATATTCCGTATTTGATTATTTGAAGCAGAATAAATTACCATGTCGACACATGATGCTCTGTTATGCTACTATTGGCATAGCAGGATATTATCGTCAGGACTTGCAGTTAGAGTAACAATGCCGTGCTTGGTCAATAAGCTGATAGGATGACAGGCCGCCGTTAAGAAAGGATGAGAATATGAGAAAGGTTGAACCGGAATATCGTAGTAAAAACAAAGGCCATTACACGCCCGGAATTATTTCAAACGGGATGTTGTACATATCCGGACAGCTATCCATAGATCCGGATACCAGGAATGTGCCGGAGGGCGGAATAGAAGTACATACTGAGCTTGCTTTGAAAAATGTAGACCGTGTTCTGAAGGAAGCCGGGCTCAACCGTAATAATATTGTCCAGTGCAGGATATATATAACGGATATGGACCAGTGGGGCACAGTTAACAAGGTATATGCCGAATTCTTCGGTGAACACAAGCCGGCTAGGACAGTTGTGCCTGTTGATAAACTCCATTTCGGATGCCTTGTGGAAGTTGAAGCTATTGCAGAGGTGAACCATAAATGAGATATATTTGCTCAAAGTGTGCTGCGACGGAAGAGATTACAACAAGAAAAGCGAAGTGTGACTGCGGAGGCCTGTGGAAGTTGGATTATAAACCTCCGAAGTTTGACCTGTCTTTAGTGGATCATGATACCTGGAGCATTTTCCGGTATCGTGCTTTTATGCCGCTGGAAGGGGCACACTGGCAGGAAATAAGCCTTGGTGAAGGCATAACACCTGTTGTTCAGTTTAATGAAGATGTCCTCCTGAAGATGGATTATTTCATGCCGACTTTGTCTTTCAAGGATAGGGGTGCTGCGGTACTGATTGCCCACTGTAAGGCAATCGGTGTGGATTCCGTTGTGCAGGACAGCAGCGGCAATGCCGGAAACAGTGTGGCGGCATATTGTGCAAAAGCAGGTATCGGCTGTGAGATTTTTGTACCAGAAGGAACATCGCCCCAGAAGATTAATATGATTAAATCCCACAATGCAAAAGTAAATGTCGTTCCCGGTACAAGAGACAATTGTGCGGATGTCTGCAGGGCGAAAGTGGATATGGAAGGGAAATATTACGCAAACCATGTGTATAATCCTTTTTTCTATGAGGGTACAAAAACCTATATTTATGAAGTATATGAGCAGATGAACAGAATACCTGAGAATCTTTTTGTACCCCTTGGCAACGGTACGCTGTTCATTGGTATTGTAAAGGCATTGGAAGAGCTTCTGGAGAGTGCTGTCATTGACAAAATGCCGAAGATAATAGCAGTACAAAGTGAGCACTGCGATCCTTTTGCAAAAGCAGTTATTACCGGAGAAAAGCACCCGGTCAGGATAACACCACGGCCGACGATGGCGGAGGGAATTGCTGTCGGTGTGCCGATGCGGGGTGAGGAAATCCTGGAATATATATACAAGTATAAAATTGATATAATCACAGCTCCGGAAAACCGGATTCTGGAAGCCAGAGCCGCTCTTGCTGCAAAGGGTATTTACTGTGAGCATACAACAGCAGCCACATATGCAGCCTATCTGAAGTATTGTGAATTAAACGGGCGGACATCTGATTGCCTGATTCCCATGTGCGGAGCAGGCCTCAAATCCGATCACTGAAGCGGCTTAAAAGGAGGGAGAGTAATGAATTATCGGGAATTGGATACACCGGCATTATTAATTGATAAGGATATAATGATAAATAATTGCAGAAGGATGCAGGATTATGCGAATCGCTGCAATGTGGCACTGAGGCCTCATACGAAAACCCATAAAATGTCCAAACTGGCTCTTTTACAGCAGGAGATTGGAGCAAAAGGTATTGCCGTAGCCAAGGTTGGTGAGGCGGAAGTCATGGCAGCCAAAGGGCTGAGAGATATATTCATTGCAAATGAGATAGTCGGTGAAGAAAAACTGCGCCGAATCCGCAAGTTGGCAGAAACAATCGATATATCCTTCGGGCTTGACAGTATCCCGCAGGCAGATATGATTGAGAAGGCTTTTGAAGGCAGTAAAAAGCAGGCAGTTGTACTAATCGAGATTGAAGTGGGTGAACAGCGTTCCGGCGTTATTGAAGAAGCTGCCTTTGTTGAGCTTATTAATCATTTGAAGAAATGTAACAACATATACTTAAAAGGAGTTTTCTCCCATGACGGTCACTCTTATGCAGCGGAGAATGCGGAGGCATGCAGGGAAATCCATTTGAAGGCCCAGGAAAGGACGCTACGGTTTGCCCAACTGGCAGCGGAAGCAGGCTTTCATTTGGAAACAGTCAGTATCGGTTCCACGCCTTCCATGATGCATGATTTTCCCATACTGGACGGGGTAACGGAAATAAGGCCCGGCACATATATTTTCATGGATGCGTCCCAGGGAAATGCATACGGAAGCCTTGAACACAATGCCGCAACTGTCCTGACTACCGTAATCAGTTTGCCTACTCCGGAGCGGGTGATTACCGATGTTGGAGCCAAGGGGCTTACTGCGCAAACCAGAAATAAAGGCTTTACTGCAACAAAAGGCCTGGGCTTGATTAAAGGATGGCCGGGAGTAAGCATACATGCCGTATATGATGAACATGCAATTATATATGACAAGGAGTTTCATGATTCAATCGGAGTCGGTGACAAAGTGGAGATCATTCCCAATCATATATGCCCTGTGGTCAATCTGCATGAAACAGCATATATTGTTTCAGGCGGAGAAGTAATAGATGAAATCCCGGTGGATTGCAGAGGCAAACTGAAATAGGTAGCAGGCAGAGGGCTTATCTGCCTGTTACTAATAATTTGATTCCTATATATCCAAGGCTGATCAACATTAAAACAGCTCCGGAGATTACAATAAGCGGCCCGTTTGAAACAGGAAATACCGGACCGGCAAAGCCGTAAAGAAATATTCCCGTTCCTAAGCACAAGGCTTGCCACCTTTTCACCGCTCCCGACCTATAGAGGACCACTGCAAGCATTAGTATCCCGATTACCAGGATTAATGGCCCTATTACCAGGAAAGGCAGTGAGAAACCGGGTGATTGCGTAATTGCATCGTAAAGCCTTATCATTTCTTCTCTCGAACCGTTTATAGCCATCACCCAGGTAATCAGATCAAAGGCCAATAAACCGGATACGGCAACGGTACCCACGGAAATCAGCCCCGCGGCAGTGCGGCTTAGAATAAGGCTGTGTTCTCCAATCAATACAAGAAGCCCTTGAATTGCATAAGGCAGAAGTATGATAGCAAACAGTGCAGCCATGTGGGCCAAATACCACTGTGTATGATTTGATGCCACACTTTGCAGCTCTTTAACTGCTTCGTCCTGGGTTACAGGGTGAAGCAGTTCGGATATCAGAAAAAACAGGGGGGACCCGATAAGAGAAAGCCCTCGGATTCTTTGTATAGATTCAGTTACAGTCATATTCATTTCATAACCTCCTTAATAGACTCTCATAAGTTTTCTTTGCACTCTTAATGATTCTGTCCGGGGTATCGCCCAGCAGCTCAGACAGGAAGGCAAAGCTTCCCTTCTTTATGCAGAGTGCCTTTTCAATAAGCTCCTCAGATGCTTTAATCCTTTGAACATATTCCTCTCCGGACCATTTGAAGATTCCCAAGTCCGTTACAAAATGAACACCTGCGACTATTATTTCGGATACTTCCAAGGGGTAATCCGTTTTGAACAGCCCTTCATTTATACCCTGTCTGACTATTTCAGCAATAACAGGAGAGAGTTTTTCAACCATGCGGACCAATATCCGCTGATGCATATCAACATTTTTGATATTGTGTATATGATTATCCGGGTTGTAGTTTGCCATGCTCAGCCTGAATTCTTCCTCCAGGACACATCGTAATTTCCCTAAAGCATTCAAGCCGGGCTCATCCAATGCTGTTTCCACTGTTTCAACAATATTGGCAATATGCTGTTCAATCAAAGTATCCAGAATCTGATCCTTTGTTTCAAAATAATAGTAAAATACTCCTTTGGCAGCTCCGACTCTTCTCATAATGTCATTAATCGACGTGTCATGGAAGCCTTTCTTATTGAATAGCTCCTGGGAAGCCCGAAGGATTTCGTTTCTGCGTTGTTTTGATTTGTTCGTCGGTTTAACCATAATTACTCCTTTATTATTTTTGACCATTGGTCAATTTTATTATAGAGTATTTTTGACCGGCGGTCAATAAAATGAATTCAGCGCAGCTGCAATATCAGATTTGAATCATTGAAATCAGTATTCTGCTATGATACTATTGGCATAAAAGTATAATTTTGTGGTTACAAAGGAGGAATGCCCTCATGATAGAACTTCCGGAAGCCAGTACAATAGCTCGGCAATTGAATGAGACTATAATAGGCAAGAGGATAGTAAATGTTACTGCGGCACAGCATCCTCACAAGTTTGCCTGGTATTATGGAGACCCACGGGCTTATCATGAACTGCTGCATGGTAAAGTCATAGGCAAGGCGGCAAGATACGGCAGTTTCATTGAAATAGAGGCTGATAATACACGTGTTCTTCTGGCTGAGGGTGTTAATGTCACTTTCTTTCACGAGGGTGATAAGCTGCCTGCCAGGCATCAATTGCATATTGAATTTGAGGATCATTCATCAATAGTAGGATCTGTACAGATGTACGGCGGATTATGGGCATTTCCTTCCGGAGAATATGTCAATCCATATTATCTTACGGCAAAAGAGAAACCCGATCCTTTTTCTGAAGGTTTTGATGAAGCATATTTCGATAATATTATGAGCCAAAGTGCCAAAAGTCTTTCATTAAAGGCATTTCTTGCAACGGAGCAGCGTATCCCCGGATTTGGCAACGGCGTTTTGCAGGATATACTTTTTAATGCAAAGCTGCATCCGAAGAAAAGGTTGAATACACTAACTGATCCAGATATACATATTCTTTATCACTCTATAAAAACAACGCTTGCCGGAATGGATGCCAATGGCGGCAGGGACACAGAACGTGATTTGTTTGGCCGTTTTGGGGGATATAGGACAATACTTAGTAAAAATACATCGGGTAAGCCATGCAGTACATGCGGAGATATCATAAAAAAAGAGGCTTATCTGGGCGGAAGTATTTATTATTGTCCCACATGCCAAAGGGGTTAACTGTAATATTGACTTTTAGCCTTTGAAAGCGTTGAAACAATAGAAGGAGAGTAAAAGTGCCAGGCTGTCAGCCTGGCACTCATCCTCTTTGTAATCTATTTAATAGTTTGCTTTATCATTTCATCGGGCATTGGGAACACAAGGCTTTTACCCATTTTCTCCATGTATCTGTTCAGCATCATTTCAACATTTTTACCTGTCCAATCCCCTGTAAGGGTCTCAAATTTGGAATCACCCTCAGTCTCTTTTCTGTCGTCCTTGTATTCAAGTATGATTTCAGCTCCTTCGTAGATTATGACTATTTTGTCATCCCACCTTATGGTATAGGAGCCGTCAACCAAATCGGAATATATATCATATTTATAGCCCTCATAACTGTCGAAAAGATCATCATAGAGCAGCGTTATAATATGCTGAGGAGCTCCCTGCAGTAATTCGGGGATATCCATCTCCTTGGACTGTATCCGGATGCCCGGGATGACTGCCGTTGGCTCCACTGATTCCGGCTTAACAGCAGGGATCAGTTTTATGTTCGTAAGATTCCTGGTCGCAGATGCTTTGGAAGGCTTCGGCTCCCAGTACCATTTCTTTACTATTGTATTGACGAAATATGATGATCCAAGGCTTTCAGTATCATCATCCTTCATCGCGATGAGCTCTACTGACTTTTTTTGCTCAGGCAGCCCGAAGGACGTCATAATGGGCAGCCCGGTGTCAGGGCTGATTATATAACATCCGGCTGCTTCCTGGGTATAACCGTTTACAATAAAATCTGCAGCTCCTGTATATTGCTTTGTCCCTCTCATATTGGTTATGATTACTCTTTCACTGACATGTGTCACATCCGCCGGCTTGCCATTCTCAACGGTCTTTTCATAGGAAACAGGCATTCTGATCGCCTGAGCCTGAAATTCCACCGTCGGCTCAATACTGTTTGATATAACCGCCCAGCCGTCAAATGTAAGCTTGCAGGAAGCGATATCCGAGGGAAGGACATTAGCTGCTCTCAGGTCAAAAAAGCCCTTCTCGTCTAATGTGACCGGCAATTCCTTATTCGAGAGCCTTACTGTTATTGAGCTGTCCTGGCTCTTTCCGGGATCAAAGACGATTTCCTTCTGCCCGTCATTGCTCCAATCCTTAACTATGACTGAGGGTACATAGCCTTTGACATAGTCATTGAAAAAGTCAGCCTCTTGTACAATTACACTGTCAAATGGGAAGGTAGGGGTTATTGAGTCTGATCTGACAATGTCTGTGCCGTTTCTTTCCTGTAATCTGATATATACGTCGTCATCCTTGCGCAATTCTACCCCTGGGAAATGAAAACTGCCGTTTTCAGTGGTTTTCGTCGTATAGGTTTTTTCAATACCTTGGGTATTCCTTACATGCAGGGTTATATCTTTGTTTGGCTCCGGAACATTGCCTTTCACCCCTGCATCGAAGAAAAGGGTGCCCCACACCTCGTCCCGATAGGCGCAGGCTTCTTTGAAGGTTACAATATAGCCGGCGGTGTTTGCCTGTCTCTTATGCATTATTGTCGGCTGCCAGTTAATCAGATTCTTCTGCTTTCCGAGGAATTTCGCATAGGCCTGGACAATCCCGTACAGATCCGTCTCGATGTATTCCCCTGCAACAGCCGAATTTGCGCCCATACCGACAAATGTACCTGCCCCGACTATATCGAGGCCCAGCAGGTTCAGCTCAAGAAGTGCTCCTGCCTTAACATACCCGTTCATTTTGCCGTTGAATTGGGAATCCAGTGAAAAGCCGCAATCCCCAAGGGTAAACAAAGGCCTTATTGAACAGGGCACATAAAAGAAATTCTTGCCTTTCAAGCCTGCTTTATCAAGGGTGGTCCACTGACGGGATTCGATTCTGAGGGTAAAATCACCGTCAATTCCTACTATGAGAAAAAGTCCTCCTGCAATACTGCCGATGTCCGAATTAAAGCCTATATCCACCCCTAATATCGGTATACGGACTTCTTCTTTAAGCTCAGCAGCAAGTACAGCCTGAAGCTGCATTTCCTCTTCCATCGAAAAATATAAGGCATAGTCCCACTTATCGTAATATCCGTTCAAGGACATGTCGCCAATTCCCAGGTAACCCTTGACGTTAATGGATACCTCACCCCCGCTGGGGGTTGAGCCATTCAGCGTAATTCCTTCTGAAGGGAAGTAGAATTCTGCTATAGGGTCTTTCAAGTGAGTGGGCCCAATGGGTCCCATATCTGTACTTGTATTCTGAGACATGACATAGGTTTGACCGGGTTTTTTCAGATATTTATCCAATTTGTTCCCGTCGGCATCTTCTGCAAAATGTGCTATATTTGATTTATTCAACTGAACTGTTTGGGAAGGGATTTTAAAATCCTTGATTACTTCCTGGATCTCAGGTTTTATTACAGGCAGATACCCTTGGAACTCCTCACCTGCTTCAAAGGGCTGCGTGGGGGTTTTGAAAGCAAGACCGTTTTCCAGGTCGACAAATACCGAGCCGGGTTTGATTGCGGAAAGGCCTGCGGCAGCTTGGAGCTGATCAGCTTTTATCAGCCCACCTTGACCGATGATTCCGTCTATGCTGCCGGAAGCCGCGATGCCCTGGGTTTGCACCTGCCGGATTGAGCGAATGTTCTTGGTAACCTCCGGGTTTACTTTTACAACATTGTCCGCAAGTTTGTAAGTGACGCCTTCAAATTTAGCCGGTTCAGGGGCATCCGGACCCCAATCATATCGGGGCAGCTCTTTGTAAAATTGAAAAATGTTTTTTAGGGGATTGTCATTTCCGGTAATTTTACCGAAGGCTTCTGCCGAAATCTCAGGAAATACGGGCAGACTATCAGCAGCCGCCACTGTCACAGGAAGGAAGGAAAAGATTAAAACAATAGACAACAGAAACGATAGGAGTCTTCTTGCTCTCATAGAATCATCTCCAATTAAAAATATGTATCATTTTAAGTATAATATGAAAGCCTGTGACGTACAGACGGAATACTGCTGTATTAAGACGAAATATTGCTGAAAAAAAGGTTTTGAAATCCTATGCGGATTCAAAGCCTTTCTATCAGAAGTATTTTTATTTTTGTGTTGATTTGCGGTAATCTGAAGGGGTAAGGCCTGTTTTTTTCTTGAATAATTCAGCATAGTGGCCGTGATAATGTATCCCGCACTGTGCAAAGGCTTCCTCGATGGAAAGGCTTAAGTCCTGCAGCTTATCTTTTACCTTGCTGATTTTTACATTTATGTAGTAGTCATGAGGTGTCATTCCAGTCTGATTCTTAAACATGCGGGCAAAATGTGCCGGACTCAGAAAAACAGCTCCGGCGACTTTATCTGCATGAAATTCATTTTGCCAGTGAGCCTCAATGTAGGCTTTGGCTTTTGCAATCTCTATCGTATCAACCATCTTTCTTCTGACAATCAGTACTACAACCACACAGAGGATTTTGCCGCTGTCGCTTTTAAGTGGGAATGCCGAAATGTCCAGGTAATACTCTTCAATATCCTTTGCCGGAATGTTGTAAGATTTTTTTATTATATGAACCGGAACCTTTACATCATTGGTACAGGTAACATTGCCTTCAAAAGCGGCCAAAACGTTATGCACCACATCATGCCCTACTGCCGTATAGTCTTGGAGGATGTTGGATTTTCCGATGATAAGACTTGAATCAGGTACATTAAATTCTTCGAGAAAAGCCGGGTTGATCATAATCAGGGTTCCATCAGGAGAATATACTTGAGCCGGATAGGGAAGGCAGTTAATCATTTTTGTAAATAAGTCGTGGTTTTCTGCAATAGCTTGGAGCATTTGCCCGGCATCATCAAGAATAGATTTATCTTCATTACTCATGTAAATTTTCCTCCAATTGGTGAATTTATATTTCCTTGGAGAATGGTGTCCTGTATGAATCATATCAGATTGGAAACATTGAAATCAATATATACTTATACTATTATCGGAGTATTAAGGTGAAGTATTATGATAACCATATCAGACTTTATCCAGTTAATAACGTATTTTGTATTGGGATATGTGATTAGAATGATTTGGAGGGAAGTAAAATGAATATTAAGGTAATGTATCATACCATAAACGGGAATACGGGAAAAGTAGCAGAAGCCATTGCTGGGGCTTTGGGGGTCAAGGCTGAAAGGATAGGTGAAGTCAGTATTTCTGAACCTGTTGATATGCTGTTTATAGGAGATGGAATATATGCAGGAAAACCGGATATATCAACTGTGGACTTTATCAGGACATTGAACGGCAGTATG
This sequence comes from Bacillota bacterium, assembly GCA_022706825.1. Classification (GTDB taxonomy): domain Bacteria; phylum Bacillota; class Clostridia; order Lutisporales; family Lutisporaceae; genus BRH-c25. The sequence continues at coordinate 2,506 of JAKJBU010000026.1, read as the reverse complement.
GTTAAAAAGGCAGTTGTTTTCGGAACCTATGGAGTACAGGAAAAGGCAATCAAAATTATGAAGGAGCTTTTGGAGGAACAGGGGATAAATGTATCGGCTGAAAGCTTCGGCTGCAAGGGCAAATGCTGGGCAATCATGAACCGCAGGCATCCCAATGCAGATGATCTGCTTGCGGCAAAGGAATTCGCCAAAGGTGTATTAAATGAACTTTAATATCTGTACTTATAATTCATAAAATGGGAATACAAATAGTAGTACACAGTAATACGTTATAAATGTTCGGAGGGATTAGGATGATAATAACTACAACTCCCAGTGTGGAAGGCAGGAAGGTTAAAGAGTACAAGGGGATAGTTTTCGGAGAAGTTATATCCGGAGTAAACTTTATTAAGGATTTCGCTGCCGGACTGTCAAACTTTTTCGGAGGCCGCTCCGGATCTTATGAGGGCGAACTGATTGAGGCGAGGGAAGCAGCATTAAGAGAAATAGAGAAGAGGGCAGTTGCTCTTGGTGCCAACGCAATCATAGGTGTAGACATTGACTATGAAGTGTTGGGGCAGGGGGGCAATATGCTCATGGTAACCGCTTCGGGTACGGCAGTAATAATTGAGTAAAAGAATAAGATAAAGAAAATATGAGTGCATTTCTGTTGTTATTGCAGAAATGTATTTTTTTTTACGATTTTACTTGACAATGTATCTTTTGTGTTATATAGTTAATTACATGGGTAGTTAACTAACTAATAGAGGGGGCTGGATCTCATGCTCATTGATTTTAACAGTGAAAAGCCGATATATCTGCAGCTGGCAGAAGCCATTGAAGACAATATATTAAAAGGGATTTTTGAGGAAGAAACCCAAATAGTTTCTACCACTGAAATATCAGTAAAATATAAAATTAATCCGGCAACAGCAGGGAAGGGAGTAAATGTGCTTGTGGATGAAGGTATTCTCTATAAAAAGAGGGGGCTGGGCATGTTCGTTTCAGCCGGAGCAAAAGAGAAGATACTTGAGAAGCGCCGGAACAGCTTCTATAAGGAGTATGTGCAGTCCCTCCTTGAAGAGGCTGCGAAGCTGAGTATATCAAAGGAGGATATCATTAAAATGATAGTGGGGGGTAACGGAATTGAAGACAATTCAGATAAAGGGAGTAAGTAAGGTTTATGGGTATACGAAAGCCCTTGACAAGGTTGATATTACCATTGAATCAGACAGGATTTACGGGTTATTGGGAAGAAACGGAGCAGGCAAGACAACTCTTTTAAACCTTATGACTAACAGGATATTTCCGACAGAGGGTGAGATTTTAATTGACGGAGAAACGGTTTTTGAAAATGATCGGGTTCTCGGGAATATCTTTTATATGACTGAGAAAAACCTGTATCCCGAAGATGAAAGGGTAAGGAATATATATAAATGGATAAAGGAGTTCTATCCCTCCTTTGATGTGGAATATGCTAAAGACTTATCGGAAAGGTTCGGGCTGGATACGAAAAAAAGGGTAAAGAGCTTATCTACGGGTTATACTTCAATATTCAAGGCTGTTGCAGCTCTTGCCTCTAATGCGGATATTCTCCTGCTTGATGAACCGGTGCTGGGATTGGATGCAAATCACAGGGATATGTTCTATAAAGAGCTTATTTCCAATTACAGTGAAAGCCCAAAGACCATAATCATATCTACCCATCTTATTGAAGAAGTGGCTTCGATAATCGAAGAGGCAATTATAATTAAAGAAGGAAAGCTGGTACTGAAGCAGTCAGTGGAAGAGCTTCTGTCAGGGGCTTATATGGTTTCGGGAGAAGCTTCAAAGGTAGATAAATACATTCAGGGCAGAAAATGTATAGGTATTGATTCTATCGGAAGCTTTAAGTCGGCTACTGTATTGGAAGCCGTGAATAACAAGGATGAAGCTCTGGCGGAGGAGCTGGAACTGGAGTTTGGCAAGGCAGAACTTCAAAAGCTTTTTATAAGCTTAACTACCTAGATTTTGTACAAACAGATTATTCAAAAATGGTTAAGTAAGGAAACTCAATTGAACGCACTCCGGTTCTGACAATGCATCAGCCAGCCACTTTGCTAGCTTTGAGAGCGGTTCTATCCTTACACTTATGCTACTAGCAGTTCTTTCAACAAAGCCTTTTATCCTAGAACATTTTTGAATTAGTGTTTTTACACCTATATCAGTAAGCTTTGTTCCCTGAAGCTTCATAAGCCTAAACCAAGAAATAAGATTGTGAGTCATAAAAGCAAGCCACAAAAACCCGTAGATTCCATAGAAGCTGCTTGTTCTTAGGCTTTTGATTCCGTATACATTCTTTGCTGTCTTAAAGAAAGCTTCGATGGTTTGACGACCGTTGTAAAAGTAAAATGCCTCTACTACAGAAAGCTTGCTTTTGCTAATATTCGTATGAAGTAGGGTATAAGTTAACTCTCCCTTGCTTCCTAATATCTGTACCAGTATTGTACGCAAGCCTCCTTCCGAAGATGGAAGCTCATACACCCAT
>JAKJBU010000025.1:331-19614 GCA_022706825.1 Bacillota bacterium | reverse complement strand
ACAGACACGAAAAACCCTCAGGTGCTTAAGGCCTTTGCTCTCGGCATAACAACAGGCACCAGTGCTACTACCTTTTCACCCCAGGTTTTGATTAACCGGGAACAGTGTGCTGCCATGCTGTTCCGTGCCATTAAGGCCATTCACCCCAACGGGGATTACAGCGTAGCGGGTATCCCGGACTTTCCCGATCAGAAGGATATAGCCAACTATGCGGTTGAGGCGGCAAAATACATGTCAAAGCTGGCTATAGTCAAAGGTGATGCCAAGGGATATTTTATGCCCAAGGCGATAACAACTGCACAGGAAGCAGCCGGCTACGGCATGGCCACCAGGGAGGCTGCAATACTGATGAGCGTGAGGACTTATGGGCAGATGGATACCATAAAAGCGACACAGGAGAGTAACAATCCGGCAGCACAAGCCTCAGGCTCCAATGGATTGTCAGAATGGCTGGTAGGTTTGTGGGGATACAGTGATTCCAATGGTAATGTGAACTTTGATACAATGTATGAATTTAAGGCGGACGGTACCTTTTATAAAATTGCATCAACGATGATATTGGGAGGGCGCAACGGTACTGAGTTTAAAGGCAAATATCGGATATCAGGCAATAAATTGACGCTTTTCGACCAGTTAAAAAGCACAGGGCCTGCATCCAGTCATGATTTCAGCACTCACAAAATCTGGTATTTGACAATGGACAGCTATGATACCAAGGATGTTCCCTTTGAGGATACAGAGTACGAAATCAGCAGAACGGACAACGGTATGCTGAAGATTGGAGATACCGAATATAACCGCGGTCAGTATTAAAACAATTCTTAACAACAGTAACAAGGAGAGATTACAATGAAAGTATATAAGCATGCAATTTGTTTTGCCATGGCTTTGATAATCCTTATTACTCCGGTATTCGCCGTGAATAATCCACTGCTGTCAGCCACGGCGGTTCCCCAGGCATCTGCGCCAATCAAGCTGGCAATCCCGGCTTTGGCGAAGCCGAATCCGGCAAAGGTACTTGCCTTAGCAGAGAAATACTATAATATGGGGATGTCAAAAGCAACACCCCATGAAAAGCTATATATTCCGACAATAATTAACTGGAAGCCGGATTTTAAGGGCAAGGCCCAGAATCCTGCAAAGGCAGCCCAGTACTTGACTTCCTCGGCATATATGACCGCTTTTACCGAACTGAAAGGCATATATCTGCCCCTTAATGCCGCCCTTTTTGCCCTTGACACCGGCAATGCAACGATAGCGGGGAATCTGGCATCGGCAATAGCTGCGTATTCGGAGGATACTTTAAAGATGCCCCTGGGAACTGCGTTGGGCATTAATAAAGAATCAAAGGCTTATGCCGATGATGCGTCGGCTGTCTATGAGTATGCCCTGGGCCTCAAGCTGTCAAAGCCAACAATAGATATAAGTGCTTTGCCCCTGCTCTTGAACTACGGTTACTTAAGCATCGACAGAGGCATGCTTGATTCAGCCAAGGTAGTGCTTGAAGCAGCATACAACCTCGCCCCGGGACATATGCCTGCCATTGAAGGAATGGCTGCCTACTGGCTTGCCAAAGGGGATAACGCCAAGGCGAAGGAGCTGCTGGAAGGTGCGAATCTGTCTGTCATGGTCAGGAACTTGAAGAAAATGAAAGACAACGTAGATGAGCAGAAGGTTCCTCTGGTTAAGCATGGGGATTCACATGAAGCCGCTCAAAACAAGCTGAGAACCATGGATAAGCTTCAAACGGTGCTGGCTTCGGATTTTTATGAACAACTGGACCCGGCAGGAGCGCAGGCGGCAAGGAATCTTGTAAACCAACTGCAAAGCAGCATCCATTATACAGCACCTGATTACAATTATTTATCCCAGTATTCCACACTTAAGAATTTTCGCTCCCAGGGGGGGACTTCTGCATATGAAGCCTTTTGTGAAGAATTGAATGCATTGGAGGAGAAGGTCAATTCCAAAAGAATGGATGAGGTGGATATAGACGCATTGGAGCAGCTGCTGGGACAGCTGGAGAGCAATCCCGACATGGATCCCGCACAGATTGCCGCTATGTTTACTCAATCGGACTTTACATCCAAGACAGCACCTGAGTTGCTTATTTTATCTATGGAACCGGATAATTATGTAAATCCAACTGATATCATAGCCCAGCAGTTTAACGTACTGCAGTTAAAGCATAAATGGGGGAGTTATACTACCTATCTTGCAATTCAGTTTGGTGAATTGAACGAAGCTATAAGAAATGCCAGCGAGGATATAGTAAGAAAGATGGTGCCCTTAGAGGAAAAGATGCGTGCAGAATTGATAGAACTGAGTGAGGAGCACGGAAAGTCTCATAGAAAATCATACAGTGAATGTAATGCGTGTATCATCAAAAGGCATAAGATCCATTCAACCTATGATCCCCAGCTGAATAACCTGGCAGAAACTGCGTGGATGGATATTACCAATTTTGTAAGCACCCGGTATGTGCAGCGCATAAAGCCTAACCTGGAGGCCATGTATGTGGAGTGTATGAAAAATATACTGCTTATATCAGACCCGGCAGTGAGGGCAAAGGTGGAAGAAAATCTGAAAACTGATATTGAGGAATTCATCCTGGTTGCATTTCAACACGTCGAAGATGCATATTCCATCAATATTAGAGCGTATCCCTACGAATGCGATTGCAATGCAGAGGATATAGCGGCTGCATATGAGCGCCAGCAAAAGGAAATGGATGCAGCGGAGAACCAGAAAATTGCCATGCACATGAAGGCCAAACAGGCTTTCGAAGCAGGAGAGATTCCTGAAAACAGCCAACTATATCAGAATCTTGACAAGTACTCAGCAAATTATAACCTGATGTTCACAAAGATTAAGATGCATCCTTTAAAGACAGAAGTATCCCTTGATGTAAAAGTCCCCGGCTCCGATATCGGGGTAAGCGGTAAAATGGTGGAAAACCACATCCGAGATACTACTGGCTACAGCGGGGATATTACTGTGGGGGTTGGCAAAGCAAGTACTGCCGGAGGTGCAATTGGGGCTGAGGCATCTGTTTCTCTTAAGGGTGAAATGACCGTAGACGGCAAAGGCAATGTGGTAAGTGCCGATGTTGCCGGCTCTGCTCAAGGGAAAGTAAATTTGGTTGGATTGGAGGGCAGCGCTACCATAGAGGCATCGACACAGCGAGGCTGCAAATTAAGCGGAGAGGTTGCCAAGATTCAAAGCGATTTCGTTAAAGTTAAAACACCTGAGGAATTGGAGGCCTTCACGCCGGATAAGCCTGAACCGGTCAAAAAGGTGCTCTGGCAGGGAGAGTATCAGGTCAAATGATTGAAAATATATGGCGAGAGGGTGAATAATTCATGAAAAAGTGTATCCTATTTATATTCAGCTGTATGTTGATTGCAGCACTGCTGTCCGGCTGCGGCGGGAAGCCTGAAATAGACCAGAACAGCGGGGCGACGGAAGCAAAGGCTGCAGAAGCCCAGGCAGCTGAGGATACTCAAAAGGCAGTGGATAATGCCATGGAAGTTATGGAAACACTGACAAACAAAAAATGGCCGGTGGATAAGGTTCCTTCGGAGGTTCCGGAGTATACGGGGGGAGAAATTGCCAACTCAGGGGGAGACAGCAAGGATTTTGTCATCAAGATCAGTAAGACCGACAAGAATGCCCTGAGCGAATACTTAGGAAAACTTAAGGAACAGGGCTGGAGCGTTAAGGAAGGCAGTGAGTCCATAGCCACCAAGGGAATATATGAGTTAAGGTTCAACTGGCAGGGGGATGATCATATACAGATGAATATATATACCTCAGAAGTCGGATCCTGGCCTGCGGATAAACTGCCCCCGGATATAATACCTCCCGCAGAAGGCACCTTAATCGGAGAAGTAGAGCTTTTAGAGAGTATACCGGGACAGATATGGTACACCAACTACACCTATGACGGTGTTAACCAGGAGAAAGCCAATGCCTATATGGATATGCTGATAAGTAACGGCTGGGAGGGAGACACTTCAATGGTGGGCAAGGATATGGAATGGAAGGGGAAAAAATATCGTGCCGCTATAGAATTATATGAAACAGATGAAAATTCCTCCACCTTCACTTTGAACTTAGAGCTTGTACAGTAAATAAGACAGGGGGACGTTTCTCCTGTCCCGTTTGCGGGACAGGAGAAACGTCCCCCTGTCTTCAATTGTTATACAAATTAATTAGCCTGCACTTCTTGAATCTTTATCTTGGTCTCTTCTATTTCCGCATACTTTGCTTTTATTTCTTCTCCGATGCGTGTTACCTCTTCAGCAGGGAATTCAGTGTCTGAAGCAAATGCATTGTAAACCAGCTCGCCCATATTGAACTTCAGTTTTTTGATATCTCCCTCAACCTGTGTAATATGAAGCTTCAGCTTGCTTACCTCCACCATGTCCTGTGATTTATCACCTACTACTTTTGCCGTACTAACGACTTTTTCCGAAAGATTTTTTAAAAAACTCATATTTCATCCTCCTTTTATTTTGGAGTTTATTTTACTGATTAATTCGCTATTTAACAGGAATATCCTGCTAATTAACAATAATTATTCATATATTTATCATGATATGCTTAAAAATTATTTAATGTTACTCTTCTGCTGAACTTGTTTTTCCAGCCAGTCTTCAATTATTTCAGTTAACAGGATTCTCTTATCCTGAAAGGAATGATCGGAATCAATCATTTTATATTCAAAGTTTTCGGTATTATACTTGAGCATTTCATTTACAAAGGGGTAGTAGTGAAGCTCCGGAATGGAAAGGCTGTCCCTCTTGGCAGCTATTAATAAGAGCTTGTGTTTTGCCAGCTTTTCCGCGTTGTTGATGAAGCTCCATTTATTACCGTTTGCCATCGCCTCATTAATCAGTTCCTCAACTGTATTACCCTTAAGGGGGACAATACACTCCTTGAACATTCCCTGCAAAAATCTCAGAGCTTTATCATCTCCTTCGGAGTTTTCCCCTATAGCGCCAAAGTCAAATGGGGCTATTGCAGCACATGCCTTAATATCCGAATATTCGGCTGCGGTCAGCAATGCAGCAAAGCCTCCCATGCTGTGTCCCACAAGAACTGTGTTATCTCTGTCAATCCGGTATTTCCGGGCGGTTTCCTCTGATTTTACGAATGCTATCGCTGCTTTTACATCATCCAGCACGTTTTGAAAGGAGAAGCATCCTTCGCTGCCCCAGGAGCCCCTGTAATGAAACACAAGGGTGTTCCAGCCTGCCCGCCTGAAAGCATGGGCCATATCGAGATTCCTCTCGGTACCCGGGAAGCCGTGAAGCAGAATCATGGAAGGATGAGGGCCCATGCCCGCTGCTGTGTACAAAACGCCGTAAAGATTATTGCCGCCGCTGTTAATAACAACAGCCATACTTTCGGGAGGAAATCCCGGGTCTTCAATAATAGGATCCGCATATAGTTTTTCAAACCGCATAAAGTACCCTCCTTATTTCATCAAGGTCATCAGGTTCCGTATACTTGAATTATAGCACAGAGGGGAATATTTTCTAAAGCATTGAGCCTTTTCAAATACGGTCATTTGTTGTATATTGTAGATAATTATTGAGTAAAGCGTGAAAGGTAATCTTTAAAATCAGCAGTAAGCGAATGCGAACATTATAGGAAAGAGGGATGGAAATGTTAAAGCGTACCCGAATTACAGACCCTGAGATCTATGAAATAGTTGCTGATGAATTAAGACGCCAGGAGCACAATATTGAAATGATAGCCTCTGAAAGTACGGCACCTTTGGAGGTTATGGAGCTGTCAGGATGCATATTTACGAATAAAACCCTGGAGGGCTACCCGGGAGCACGCTTTCAGGCAGGCTCCCATGAGGCGGACAGATTGGAGCTTCTGGGGATTGAGCGGGCAAAAAAGTTATACGGAGCGGAGCATGTGAACTTTCAGGTTTATTCCGGCTCCACGGCAAATTATGGAGTTTATGCGGCGGTTCTCAAGCCCGGAGACAAGGTCCTCAGCATGAGGCTTGACCAGGGGGGGCATCTGACCCACGGAAGCCCCGCGAATTTTCTTTCAAAGGTGTATGAATATGATTTTTACGGTGTAAACCCCGAAACAGAAATGATAGATTATGATGAACTGGAAAAAAAGGCGGAAGAAATAAAACCCAGACTGATTATAGCCGGAGGCAGTTCATACCCGAGACTGATTGACTACGAAAGAATAAGCAAAATTGCAAAAGCCGCGGGGGCTTATTTTATGGTTGACATGGCACACATAAGCGGGTTGGTGGCGGCAAAAGTCATACCCAGTCCGGTGCCTCACGCCGATTTTGTAACATCATCGACTACAAAGACTTTTTGCGGACCCAGAAGCGGATTTATTCTCTGCAAGAAGGAATATGCAAAGCTGATTGACAAAGGGGTCTTCCCGGGGTCGCTGGGATCAATGCATTTAACAACAATGGCGGCAAAAGCATGGTCGATGAAGTATGCGGCGTCTGCAGAATTCCGCAGTATTATGAAGCAGATACTTGTGAATGCGAAGACTCTGGCAGAAGAGCTGTCCCGTCTTGGGTTCCGAATTGTCAGCGGCACAACGGACAATCATATTGTAATGGTAGATTTGAGATCCAAAGGAATAAGCGGAAAGCTGTTCCAGGATGCTCTTGATGAAGTAGGAATAACCGTCAATAAGAACCAGATACCCTTTGATCCTGCGTCGCCGCTTGTTACCAGCGGTGTAAGAATCGGAGTTACGTCAATAACCCAGCGGGGATTGAAAGAAGTTGAAATTAAAGAAATTGCAGAAATAATGAACCAAGTGGCAGCCGCACCGGAAGACGAAGCAAATCTGGAGGCTTGCAGAGAAAGGGCTGAAGCATTGATTGCAAGATTTCCGTTATATCCTGCTGGCAGCTTTGAAGATTATAATGTATAATGATTATTGGGAGGGAGGGCGATTAGCTCAGTTGGGAGAGCGCTGCGTTCGCAACGCAGAGGTCGGGGGTTCGAACCCCCTATCGTCCACCATTTAAAAGTTAAGATTAGTGATTGAATGTATTTAAGTAACAATGCAAGGAGATGACTACATGAAAAAGAACGTTTTAGGAAATACAGGAATTGAAGTTACTGAATTATGCTTTGGAGCACTGCCTATGGGACCCCTCCAAAAGAACCTTCCGGATGAGGAATCTGCTGAAATTGTTGCATATGCCCTGGAAAGCGGGATAACATTTGTGGATACGGCACAGTTGTACAGAACATATTTGCCGATAAAATCAGCTATTGAAAGAACGGGGATCAGACCGGTAATTGCAACAAAGTCTACAGCTGCATCTTATGAAGAAATGGAAAAAGCCATAAAAGAGGCACTGGATGGAATGGGTATAGACTATATTGACATTTTTCATCTTCATGCAGCAAAAGTCGATACCGATGTTTTTGAAATACGGAAAGGTGCTTTGCAGTGCCTGCTGGACTATAAAAGCAGAGGGATAATTAAGGCAGTGGGGATATCGACGCACAATGTAAAAGTAGTAGAAGCCGCAGCAGCAAGAAAAGATATTGATATTGTTTTTCCGCTTCTTAACAAAGCAGGCCGGGGGATATTGGAAGGAACAGAGGAAGAAATGAGGGGCGCCATATCCCTGTGCGGGCAAAACGGGAAGGGCATATATCTGATGAAAGTATTAGGGGGCGGTACTTTAATAGACGAGTACAAAGACTGCGTGGAATATGGCAGAAGGTTGGATTACTGCCATTCTATAGCTGTCGGAATGGTAAGCAGGGAAGAGGTCATGTACAATGTAAAATATTTTAACGGGGAAAAAGATTTGGATGACATCATAAAAATCAAGAAAAAGAAAAGCATAAAAGTTGCACAGACGGTATGCACCAGCTGCGGCAAGTGCATTGAAGTATGCCATAGCGGTGCCCCCGGCTTCGATCATACGGGCAAGGCATACATTGATCAGTCAAAATGTATACAATGCGGGTATTGTATTCCGTCCTGCCGGTTCTTTGCTATCAGGATGGTGTGATAAGAAAGGAGAAGATGTATAATGGATAAAAACGTAAAATTTGTAGTTGATGAGAGGATAAAAAGGACTGTAGAAAATCTGGAAAAGAACAATATCTCGGCTTATAGGGTTGAAAACGAAGAGGAAGCATTGAAAAAGGTTGGCGAGCTAATACCGGAAGGAAGTACGATAGGCATCGGCGGCTCTATGACGCTTTTTGAGGTGGGTGCTATTGATTATATAAGAAAGGGCAATTATAACGTTTTGGACAGGTACAAGGAAGGTTTGACCCCGGCGGAAATGAAGGAAATCTATAGAAAGGGCTTTTTTGCAGATGCTTATTTGACAAGCAGCAATGCTGTTACCGAAAACGGAGAACTCTATAATGTGGACGGGACCGGCAACAGGGTTGCTTCTATGCTGTACGGGCCTGACCGGGTTATCGTTATTGTAGGGATAAACAAACTTGTCAAGGATATTGAAGAAGCGGTTTTAAGAGTCGAAGAAACAGCGGCTCCTGCCAATAATAAACGGCTGAATAAAACCAATCCATGTACAAAAACGGGACATTGCATGGATTGTAATTCCGAAGGAAGAATCTGCAATGAATATACGATAATCAGAAGACAGGGTGTAAAGGGAAGAATGCATGTAATTATTGTGAATAAAGAATTGGGGTATTAATATATATATTGTATTTCGGCCTTCCTGACATAAAAACGGCAGGAAGGCTTTTTATATTATGAGGAAATAGCGGGAGAGAATACTGTTGGTTTAACGGAAAACAAAACCGTAATGTCCGTGAATATTATTTGAAGACAAAGGAAAAACAATAAAGTGGATTACCATCCTCTTATTATACAATCTCCGACAGTACAAGATCCGAAGAAACACAGAACCTTATAAATCAATTAGAAATACTAAAAATAAATATGTACCAGGCTATTGTGGAAAAGAAGTGGCATGAAGGTGATTTTGAAACAAGAAATGAACAGCCTAAAATATGGATAAAACAGCTATATCTATTTGCTTCTGAAATATGTTATAATATCCAAAAGGAAGTGAAGGCCTTGGAAGAAAAGATGCTTGCATTAATGGAAAAATTGTATAGAGAATTTAAGAGTCTGGACGGGAAGGTCGGAAGCCTGGACGGGAAGGTCGGAAGCCTGGACGGGAAGGTCGGAAGCCTGGATGCGAAGGTCGGAAGCCTGGATGCGAAGGTCGGAAGCCTGGATGCGAAGGTCGGAAGCCTGGATGCGAAGGTCGGAAGCTTGCAAAAAGATGTTTTGCGTATTGAAAACAAGCTTGATACCGATTCTAAGGCTTTGTTTGACGGATATAGCCAGACTTATGAAAAGCTTGGCGTGATTGAAGCCAAGGTCGATGCAATCAGCTCAAAGGTTGAAAAGCAAGATGTAGAAATCAGAGTTATTAAGGGTGCAAAGTAGGGGAGAGATTTAACACTGCAAACCTTAAGAAAAATATTTGCAGAATTTGGACCTTCCTGTTGTCAATAACAGGAAGGTTTATTATTATAGAAGCAATGGAATTTTAGTAAATGGATAAATGAATGGGAGGCTGGATTCATGCAAATCACAGTTCTGGTTGACAACAATACGATAATTGACCGGTATCTGCTGGGGGAACCCGGTGTGTCCTTTTTTATCCGTGCGGATGGGAAAAACATTCTGTTCGATGCGGGTTACTCGGACATATTTATCACCAATGCCGGAAAGCTTGGAATCAGCCTGTATGATGTGGATTATGCGGTGATATCCCATGGGCATATTGACCACACCTGGGGGCTTGAGCCCATGATAAGAATGTATTCGGAGGCGATGATTGAAAAAATCGGCTTCAGGAAGCCTGTTCTTATTGCCCATCCGCAGGCTTTTGAAAGCAAGTATCATGATAATGAAGTAATAGGTTCCGTAATCTCTGAAAAGGCGCTGGGAGATTTTTTTGATATGAATTTGAAAAGGGAGCCCTTTTGGATCACGGATAGGCTGGTATTCCTGGGCGAAATAGAAAGGACAAACAGCTTTGAGAATAAAAAGCCTATAGGGAAGCGTGCGGTTCAAGGCATTGAAGAACCGGATTTCCTGAGGGATGATACCGCCTTGGCTTATAAATCGGAGAAGGGGTTGGTTATTATTACCGGATGCTCCCATTCAGGCATATGCAATATTATTAAGTATGCAAAAAAAGTCTGCAATGACGACAGGATTGCGGATGTTATAGGGGGGCTTCACCTATTGAGCCCTGAAGAAGAAGTCCTGGAACTGACAAAAAAATATATCAAACAGGCAGGTGTAAAAAAGCTTCATGCCTGCCATTGCACCGACCTGAAATCAAAGCTGGCATTATCGGAGGTTGCGGAGCTTGAAGAAGTAGGAGTCGGATTGGTATTGGAATTTTGAAAAAACTTGCGAGCCTTGTAACTCGCAAGCTTTTTTCTTTTGTTCAGTTACCTTTTCAAGTACGCCCCAGTTCTTTAACCATCTTACTGAATCGACCAAAGCTCCTGCATAAGCAAGCTCCAAAATTTGGACTCTTTTTTCTGTATCCATTTATGACCCTCCCGTTTTTTTAATACCCGTTAAAGGTTTTCATTAGTATTAGAGAAGGTCAGGGTGAAATTGTGACACATTTTTAATTACTGATCCAATAATTTTTTTGAGGCAGTATACTTTGGGACTCCTTGTAGAGATTGACTCTGGATACAAAACGCCTTAATTCCTGATACTCCCGGGGCAGCATAATGTCTTCCACAAGATTCTTCATGCGGCATTTACAGCTGCCTGAAGGATTGAACAGAACACATTCGTTGTTCAGAAAATTCCTGAGCTTTTTTCTGCTGCGGGATACTGTTTTCCTTATTGCCGCAGGGTTCTGTTCCATAATCTCGGCAATCTCTTCGTAGGAAAGCTGTGCAACATCCCTGAACAAATATGCCAAACGGCTTTCACGGTCGAGGCAATGAAGTATGCCTGTCAGGCACTTGTCACACATTTCTTTTATCCATATAGATTTGTCATAGTCAATATCATAGCGTACCTCAAGGGAATCCCCGTGAAAATAGTCGCGCAGGAATTTTGTAGAATAAATCTTATCCTTTTGGCAGTAATGCATTACTGAGTGATAGGTTACTGTGTATATCCATGTAGACAGTGTAGCTTCGCCTACTTCTTTCCATACTTATGCTGTACGAATTCCTTGAACTTCTCAATTTCCTCAACAGCCTCCGGAGATAAGCCCTCATATGGATTATATATGTTCCCCGAAGAGGTAACCATGAATTGCTGTTTGCACTTGCTGAGTGCCTTGTCTGCGGTATCCTTAATATCACTTCTGCAGAGCAAATAGTCCAGGGACACATCAAAAAAATCCGCCAATGCCACTAATGTATCCTTATCCGGAAATCTTATATTAGTTTCATACTTTGATACTGTCGAATAAGAAACATTCAATATACTCGCGAGCAAATGCCTTGTCAGATTTTTTTCTTCTCTCAGATCTTTTAATCTTTCACCGAATTCCATGGGAATACACCTCAAAATATTGCATTAATTTTTGCGGTTTTATAGTATGATGTTAACACAATTCGTCCAATTCGGACTAAAAATGGACAAATAGGGGCAAAAATTGTTGACAGTGGACATGTAGTCCAGTAAGATAATATTATTGTTGGACTATATGTCTATTATTATTCGGGGAGGTATTTGCTTGGACTTTGGACAGAATACCGTGATATATAATGCTTGCGAGATTGCAAGAAAATTATTTACAGTTAATGAAAAGGACGAAAAGTCCAATGGACGTGTTGTGAGAAAATGCTTCATGTGTGACATATCAAGCTGCTTTGATATGGGTAACATTTGCTGTAAAGAATGCAGCATAAAGAACTGCCGCTATAAATGCAATTTCGCTGATAAAGAAAACTGTGAGCATAAGTATATTGAATAATGAGCATGGGGATATGCGGATAACCTAAAAAATGCTGATGATTTGAGGGCATACTGCGCATATATTAATAACCCATGGATATAATGCATCTGATATTGTATAATATTTTCATGAATTCAAAACAATGGAAGGGTATCGGTATGGAAAAAGGGAGAAGGCTCTTTAGCATTATTAAAGCCATATTATTTACCTTGTTGTTCTGTACTGCAATATATTTTGAAAATGCGCAGCGGCAGAGGCTATATGCGCTTGTATTCATATTTGCACTGTACCTGGCGGTTGGCTTCGGAAGAGGCTTGATTAGGCGTTACGACAATTTGTACTTCCTGTCCTTTATCCTTGATATAGCATTGGTATATACTCTTGAATACAATTCAAGACTCCTGATAAACTACTTTTTCCATTCCTTTTATATAGCGGTATTGTTGGAGTCATCCTTGCTGCTGGGCCTCAGAAGGGGTATAATGATCGGGGCTGCAACAGTCGTGGTATCTCTGATAAAATACATATATTTGATTTACTATAATTTCAACCTTTCAAACGTATCCCAGCTGTTTTTTTTCCTTATGGTCAATGTTCTTATACTGGTTGTTGCGGGTTTTGCACAGCACAACAAGGAAGAAAGGGAGCGGAAGGATATACTCTACAGGGAGCTTCTGGATGCGCATAAAAAGCTGAAACAGTATACCGATGAAGTGAACCGGCTTTCGGTGGTTGATGAAAGAAACCGCATAGCAAGGGATATACATGATACCTTGGGCCATAATATGACTGCCCTTATCATGCAGCTGCAGATGGCTGAGCATCTTTTGAAGGAAGATCCCAAAAAGTCGGAGGATCTGCTGGTAAGCTCGGTAAAAACCGCCAAGGACAGCATGGCAAGCATCAGAGAGGTGGTTGAGACTCTGAGGGGAACCGGTACTGCCCTTGCACCGGTTGAATCCATAAGGAAGCTCGTAAATGATTTTTCAATAAAAACCGGTGTGGAGATAAAGCTTGAAATTTCCGGTGAGGCTAACATTCAGGATTCGGCGGCGAACATAGCGGTTTACCATATTGTCCAGGAAGCAATGACTAACTCCGTAAGGCATGGCAAAGCAGAAAGGATATCGATCCGGCTTGATTATTCCAATGAATCCATAACATTTTGCATAGTTGATAATGGCATAGGGGCAGAGACTTTAAAGGAAGGCTACGGTTTGAAGGGAATCAGGGAACGGGTGGAGGCTTTCAACGGAAAGTTTGAAACAGGAAGCAGCGACGGATTCTATTTAAAAGGTATCGTATACTTGGAGGGTAAGAAATGATTAAGGTGCTGTTGGTTGATGATCAGGACATCCTGGTGGAAGGCCTCAAGCTTATACTTGGAAGAGAAGAGGATATTCAGATAATCGGGACTGCCAATAACGGCGGAAAGGCTTACGAAGCATGCAGGGGCCTCCGCCCCGATGTGGTGCTTATGGATATCAAGATGCCGGAAGTAAGCGGTGTGGAAGCTACCGGTATGATAAAAAAGGATTTTCCGGATATAAAGATAATAGTTCTTACTACCTTCAATGACGATGAGTACATATATGATGCGCTCAAAAGCGGCGCTTCAGGCTATATGCTTAAGGATGCCTCACCCTCGGAGATTGCCGGGGCGGTGCGTACGGTATATAACGGCGGCGCTCTTATACAGTCGTCGGTGGCGGTAAAGGTGCTGGACAAATTCTCAGAGCTTGCCCGGGGAGACCGGTCCAAGCATAAGGATTCCAGGGCGGAGCTTCTGACAGATCGTGAAAAAGAGATATGCAGGCTGATTGCGGAAGGAAAGAACAACAGGGAAATTGCTGATGAGCTATACTTAAGCGAAGGCACAGTTAAGAACCACATCACAAGAGTGCTTATTAAGCTGGACCTGCGGGACAGGACACAGCTGGCGGTATTTACTATAAAGAATGATCTTTAAAGGCGGCATTCCCGCCTTTTCTTATGCATAAGAAGAATAATGCGACGGGGACATGGGGACATGGGGACACGGGGACGCGGGGACGCGGGGACATGGGGACGTTTCCCCTGTCCCGCTTTCAGTGGGACACGCGAAACGTCCCCGTGTCCCCGGGGGAAACGTCCCCATGTCCCCCCGACGCATTATCCATATATTGTGCAAAAAGTCATGGGGTATGCTGCTTAATAAGTGATTTAAGATACAAGAAATGCTGCTTTTGAATCTGTATAATGGTATCGTAAGATAATTTTGGAGGGATTTTCAGTGAAAAAATTAATGATTGCGATATTGGCTTTAATGCTGGCAGCGGCATTAACCAGCTGCAGCTTCGACAGCCTTGAAGGCTATAAGAAAGCGGCGGAAAAAACAGAGCAAATAAAAAAAGGCAGGACAGAAGGGGAATTCTCCCTGGTGATGGATTTCAACACAACCGGAAT
The DNA here is from genome assembly GCA_022706825.1 of Bacillota bacterium. Taxonomy (GTDB): domain Bacteria; phylum Bacillota; class Clostridia; order Lutisporales; family Lutisporaceae; genus BRH-c25. Next base: position 5,201 of record JAKJBU010000025.1, on the reverse strand, counting down.
GACAGAAGAGCAGATAAAGGAGCTGAACTATTTTAAAAGTATTAAGGGAAGCTTCAATGTTGCTTATGATGATGAACTGGAAAAGGGAATTTTCAGGTACTATCTGAGCTTGGGCGGCCTGGGCTTTGACCTGGATCTCTTCGTGAATGGAGAAGAAGTATTCATGAAGCTGCCGGTCATTGGAAAGTATATGAGATTAAGCGAAATGAAGGAGTACATGGCCGATAAACAGGGAGAAGGGAAATCGGAGGTTATTTCCAAGGAAACACAGGACGCCATTAATGAAAAATGGCTTGGACTTTTAAAGAAAGAAGATGTATTCAAGGGTAAGGACACGGTACTCACCACTCCCGACGGAGAGGTAAAGGCTACTGAGTACACCATAAGATTGAATGACGAGCAGATTAAAAGCTTGGCGGAATACTGCATAGATGTACTTTCCAAGGACAAAAAGCTCGAAGAGAGCTACGAGAAGTACATCAGGAAGAATGTGGAGGTTCTGAAGGATACGCCTTTGGAAAAACTGCTTTCAGACATGAAGGAGAATATTAAAAAGTATACTGTTGAAAGCTTCGGATACACAGCCTATGTGGATATTGACGGATTTATAGTAAATGAAAAGGTTGGAATCACATTAAAGGTTGATAATGCGGAGCCGGCTTCAGTAACCGGGTTTAGCTATGAATTGGATATAAAGAACTGGGATATAAACAAGAATCAGGAATTTGACTTTCCTGCACTGACAGATGAAAATACTGTGGATACGGAAAATATGGAACAGAACATGCCCTTTAAGATTGAGGTACTGTTCAATAAAAAGGATTAAGAGGGGTAACGATATGGTGTTATTAAAGGTGGTAAATCTGCATAAAAGCTTTGGCGGTACAAAGGCAGTGGAAGGCATAAGCTTTGAGGTAGGCAGGGGAGAGGTATTCGGACTGCTTGGCCCCAACGGGGCAGGAAAGTCCACTACCATTTCCATAATATCGACTTTAATACTTCCTACAGATGGGGAGGTATATTATAAGGGGGTAAACATATTAAAGGAACCGAATTCCGTCAGAAGGAATCTGGGCGTAGTACCCCAGGATATAGCCTTGTATCCTACACTAACGGGCTATGAGAATCTGCGTTTTTGGGGGAACATGTACGGACTTAAGGGAGCAGAGCTGAAAAAAAGGATTAATGAGGTTTCTGAAATAATCGGCCTTAACGGCCGCCTGAAGGATAGGGTGGATAAGTATTCGGGAGGAATGAAAAGAAGGCTGAATATCGGAGCGGCACTGCTGCACAAGCCGGAACTGCTTATTATGGACGAACCGACGGCAGGTATAGATCCTCAGTCAAGGAATCATATACTGGATACCGTTCTGGATCTTAACAGGCAGGGGGTTACAATCATATACACCAGCCATTACATGGAAGAGGTGGAGTACCTGTGCAGCCGTATCTGCATAATGGATCAGGGAAGGATAATTGCCTCCGGGACCCAGGAAGAACTGGTGGGGCTTGTAAAAGGAGAAACCAGGATAAATCTCAAGCTTGACAGGATAGACAGGGATATACTTCAAAGTCTTGAAGCCATAAACGGGGTAGCCGGGGCGGAATTGGTGCAGGATGAAATTGCCGTATCAGGGGAAAATGTTGATATGATATTGGCAGATATTATCGGCATTATAGCAGAGCATGGAATGCGCATTTCATCCATTGACGTCAGCAAGCCGAACCTGGAATCCGTATTCCTGCATTTGACGGGAAAGGCCCTGAGGGATTAAGGAGATAAAATATGAAAGTAATAAGTATCATAAAGAAGGATTTGAAAACGATACTAAGCGACAAAAAGGCTCTGGCCATCATAATTGTGATGCCCCTCCTGCTTATGACGATATTGAGCTCTGCTTTAAGAGGGGCATTTGCGACAGGAGATGACCTGAATATTGCCAGAATAAATATTGCTGTGGTGAAGCAGTATGATAAGGATGGGGATTCCCGGAGGTTTGACAAGGCTTTAAGGGATGGCTTTCTTGTAAAGGGAATAGGAGAGGAGGCTGCTGCGGAATTGAGAGTGACCGGTGAGGACGTAGACCCGGAGCGGATATTTCTTGAGGATTTCCTGGGCAGTGAAGATGTCGCAAAAATTATAGCATACAGGGTAGAGAAGGAGGAAACAGCCGTCGAATGGCTTACCAGCGGGGAGGTTTCTGCGGTGGTGCTTCTTCCTGAGAATTTCATATACGATATGAAGATAAATCTTCTGACACCCTTCAGAAACAAAACTGATATAAGAGTGCTGACTCATCCGGACAGGAGCGTTAGCGGTCAAATAGTCCGGAGTATTGTGGAAGCTTATTCCGATTCAATGACTTCGATTATAATAGGAAAAAATGTTCTGATCGAAGCGGCTGTAAGGCATAATCTTATGGAAGACGGCTTCAAGGGAATGAAGGAGGCTTTGGACGACATCACTGAAGCAATGGAGGAAATAAGGGTAAAAATTGATGCTGTGGAAGCAGAGGGAAGGAAACCTATCAGCAGCTCTGACTACTACGCTGCGGCAATGGCGGCAATGTTCATACTTTTTGCAACCGGCTACGGAGGAAGAATGCTTTTGGAGGAGAAGGAGAATATAACTTACCAGAGGATGATAATAGCCGGAACATCAAAATTGGGAATACTGGCAGGAAAATTTGCTACCGTTTTCCTGATTGCCCTGCTTCAGATAAGTATAATGATTACATTCTCACGCTTTGTGCTGAAGGTCCAGTGGGGAAGTGCATATCCGGTTGTTTTAATCAGCTTATGTGCTGCATTTGCCATAGCGGGTATCGGGAGCATGCTTGCTGCAGCCACATGCAGGGCAGGCAATTACAAAATGGCGGACATATTTGAGACAATTGTTTTACAGGCAATGGCGGTTCTGGGCGGCAGCTTCTTTCCGATTGATATACTGCCTTCGATAATGCAGAGGATGAGCTTTTTGTCCATCAGTGGTGTGGTTTTGAAAGCATATCTTAAGATTATGATGGGATATGGGGTACAGGAGATTATGAGCAATATTGCAGCATTGGCGGCAATAGGGTTTTTAACTGCAGTACTTTCGGTTCTGATACTCAGGGAGAACGGAGGGATGAAGGATGCTCAGTATAATAAAGCTAAGACTGCTGGGGCTTAGGGACGATTTTGCGGTGATTGTTCTGATGACCGTCATGGCCCTTGGCTTCACTGCCATTTTCGGCATCTCTTTTGATGACTTCAGGCCGACGGTACTGGTTGTGGATGAGGATAAAAGCAGTTATTCCGAAGCCTTGATCAATGAACTGAAGGGCGATAGGGGATTATACTTTGAAGTCTCGAATATGAAGGATGCGGCGGCGGAAGTGGAAGAAGGCAAGGCAATTGCCGCACTGGTTATACCAAAGGGCTTTGATGAGGGCATAAAAAGCGGCGAAAGAGCTTCTTTGGGGGTATTAAAGATCAAGGACGACATTCTCATATTCACAATGCAGAAGGTAGTATCGGGTATAGTCCTTAAAATGGCGGAGGGTGAAAGAATAGCAGATATCACTGCGGATTTTATACACACCCTTAAGCCCGAAGCCGGCCAGGCTGTGAAGGTATCCGCATATCGAAGCGTTATGGAGGCATGGGAATACAAAAGGCCTTTGGAAGTAACCTCTTCTGTTGCCGGTACAGGAGCAGACAGCAGCTACGACAATCTTAAACATTCCATGATAGGCTTTTCCTTGTTTTTCTCGATGTATACAATGGTGTTCGGTATAGGCACAATATTAAATGACAGACAGTATAAGACATGGCAGCGAATGCTGATAACCCCCGTATCCAAAGCCTCAATACTTGGGGGAAACATGGTGACGGCATATTTCATCGGTGCCATTCAAATAGGAATATTGATACTTGGAGGGAAATATCTGCTGGGAATTGACTGGGGAAGCAGTATTTCAGGAATTCTCACCGTGGCGGGTTCTTTTGTATTTGCCGTTACTTCCATGGGGCTTATGCTGTCCGGTGTGGTAAAAACCCATGCTCAGCTTTCTGCGGTTACCCCGGTGGTGCTTACCAGTACTTCAATGCTGGGAGGCTGCATGTGGCCTTTGGATATAGTAAACAATAAAGTGCTGCTTTTCCTGGCGGAACTCACACCTCAGAAATGGGCAATACAGGGTATGGAAAGTATAGTATCCAAGGGGATGGGCTTTGAAGCGGCAGTGTATCCTGCAATTGTGCTTATGATAATGGGAGTGTTGTTCTTTGCAGTCGGAGTGAAAATTATGAGGTTTGAATAGATTTGCAAATAATAAAAAATACTATGGATAATGTTAACATGTAGAGTTATAATATATATATTGATTTTCGAGTGGGGGATTAACTCAGCCGGTTAGAGTGCCATCGTCACAAGGTGGAAGTCGCAGGTTCGAATCCCGTATCCCCCACCATTGCTAAAAAATCATAGAGCTATCGAAAGATCGCTCTATTTTTATAGAGGTGTTTGGATACCCTTTTTGGATGGATTTGCATTCTCTTTTAGATGCATTTACATAATTTTAAACCAAATAATATATGTAGTCTTAGTACTGCTCAACGAAAGGAATGATTAAATGGAAATCAAAGTACCCAGCGATATTGAAATAGCGCAGAACTCACAGATGAAGACCGTATCGCAGATTGCGGAGCAATGGGGAATAGAAGATGATGAACTGGAGCTATACGGCAAGTATAAGGCAAAAATCAATCTAAAAATTTTTGAGCGATTAAAAGACAAACCTGACGGAAAACTGGTATTGGTTACTGCTATCACTCCCACTGCTGCAGGAGAAGGCAAGTCGACAACCACGGTAGGCTTGGGCCAGGC
>JAKJBU010000025.1:0-275 GCA_022706825.1 Bacillota bacterium | reverse complement strand
GGAGGATATCAATCTTCATTTTACCGGAGACATGCATGCAATTACTGCAGCCAACAACCTGCTTGCTGCAGCCATTGACAATCATATAAACCACGGAAACACACTGAATATAGATCCAAGGCAGATAGTCTGGAAAAGAGTAATGGATATGAACGACAGGGCACTCCGTGAAATAGTGGTGGGCCTTGGAGGAAAGGCCAACGGCTTTGTAAGGCAGGACGGTTTTATGATAACTGTGGCTTCTGAAATAATGGCTATACTGTGCCTTTCCAATG
>JAKJBU010000024.1:7180-20675 GCA_022706825.1 Bacillota bacterium | reverse complement strand
TTGCACGCCAGCAAAATAAGGCGTGCGATGAAAAGGAGGGAATTGAAAATGGCAAAACAAAAAATCAGAATCAGACTGAAGGCATATGATCACATACTGATTGACCAGTCAGCAGAAAGAATAGTCGAGACAGCAAAAAGGACGGGTGCAAAGGTATCAGGTCCGGTGCCGCTTCCGACTGAGAAGGAAATAGTCACAATACTTCGTGCAGTGCACATGTACAAGGATTCAAGAGAGCAGTTCGAAATGAGGACTCATAAGAGACTGATTGACATACTGAACCCGACACCAAAGACGGTTGATTCGCTTATGAGACTTGATCTGCCGGCAGGTGTCGACATCGAAATAAAGTTATAAAACAGGTTTCGGGGTTACGGGGTTCCGAGGTTACGGGGTTCCGGGGGATGTCATCCTAAACGCAGTGAAGGATCTTGACCCTTAAGGAATACCGAATCAATTCACGAGCCACGGGGCACGAACCACGAGCCAGATCAAATTTAGTATGACCGGCAAGCGGTCCGCTGTAAATTTCGGAGGTGTAATTAATGAAAAAAGCAATACTGGGTTTAAAAGTTGGAATGACTCAGATATTTGATAATGAAGGCAAAGCGATTCCCGTAACTGTAATAGCTGCGAATCCCAACATTGTTGTACAGAAAAAAACTGTAGAAAATGAAGGATATGAAGCAATACAGGTTGGCTTTGATGATAAAGCCGAGAAAAAGGTTACAAAGCCATTAAAAGGACATTTTGCCAAAGCAAAGGTTGCAACAAAAAGATATCTTAGGGAATTCAGGCTTGAAGATGCAGGATCTTACGAAGTCGGCCAGGAAATAAAGGTGGATGTCTTTAAGGAAGGCGACAGAGTAGATATTAGCGGCGTATCAAAGGGTAAAGGATTTGCAGGCGCCATCAAGAGGCACAATTTCCACAGAGGGCCAATGAAGCACGGCTCCAAATACCACAGATGGGCAGGTTCAATGGGTGCGTCATCCAGTCCCTCAAGAACAATTCCCGGGAAGAAGCTTCCGGGGCATATGGGCGCGGAAAATACAACAGTGGTAAACCTCGAAGTAGTAAGGGTTGACCCGGAAAAGAACATTATCCTTGTAAAAGGCGGTATTCCGGGAATAAGAGGTTCACTGGTAATGATAAAGGATACAGTGAAAGCTTGATAAAGCATTCGAGGTAGAAAGGAGGATGTAAAATGCCTAATGTAGCACTTTACAACATAAGTGGCAAACAGGTTGGAGAAATCGAACTAAATGAAAATATATTCGGCGTAAATGTAAACGTTGAAGCAATGCAGCAGGTAGTTAAGATGTACCTTGCTAACCAGAGGCAGGGAACTCAGTCAGCCTTAACCAGAGCTGAGGTAAGAGGCGGAGGAATAAAGCCCTGGAGACAAAAGGGAACAGGCAGGGCAAGACACGGGAGCATCAGGTCCCCGCAGTGGAAGAAGGGTGGCATAGTATTTGCTCCAAAGCCAAGATCATACAGGTATACAGTGCCTAAGAAGATAAAGAGAATAGCAATGAAGTCTGCATTAAGTTCAAAGGCTAATGAGAATAGCATAGTTGTTATTGAAGAGCTGAACTTTGACGCACCAAAGACAAAGCAGGTTGTAAGCTTGCTTGAGAATCTCAAGATTGATTCCAAGACTCTCATTGTTTTGGCTGACAACAATGAAAACGTTGTTAAATCAGCAAGGAACATAGACGGTGTAAAGGCCACTTTTGTAAATACATTGAATGTATATGACATTTTGAAGTATGACAAGTTCGTAATAACAAAGGATGCTGTTAAAAAAGTCGAGGAGGTGTATGTATAATGAATGCTTACGATATAGTTAGAAAACCTGTAATAACCGAAAAAAGCATGAGCGAAATGGCAGACAAGAAATACACCTTTATAGTTGATGTTAATGCTAACAAGACTGAAATAAAAAATGCTGTTGAAGAGATATTCAAGGTAAAAGTAGACAAAGTCAACACAGTCAAAGTATTGGGCAAAATGAAGAGAATGGGAAAATATGAAGGAAGAAGACCCGGCTACAAGAAAGCAATCATAAAGCTTACAAAAGATAGCAAGGGCATCGAATTCTTCGAAGGACTGTAAAAGGAGGAGAAAAAATGGCAATTAAAAAGTATAATCCGACTTCTCCAGCTAGACGTAATATGACGGTTTCAACCTTTGAAGAAATTACAAAAACCGAACCGGAGAAATCCCTGGTTGAAATATTAAAAAGTAAAGCTGGAAGAAATAATTACGGCAAGATAACAGTAAGGCATCAGGGGGGCGGACATAAGAGACAGTATAGAATAATTGACTTTAAAAGGGACAAAGTTGATATACCGGCAAAGGTTGCGGCAATCGAGTATGATCCTAACAGGTCTGCCAATATAGCACTGCTTTATTATGCTGACGGCGAGAAGAGGTATATTATTGCTCCTAACGGACTAAAAGTGGGAGATACGATAATATCGTCAGAAAATGCCGATATAAAGGTCGGAAATGCTTTACCTTTAAAAAGCATACCGATAGGTACAGTGATACACAACATAGAACTTAAGGCAGGCAAGGGAGCGCAGCTGGTAAGAGCAGCAGGAAACTCTGCACAGCTTATGGCAAAAGAAGGGGAATATGCACAGGTAAGGCTTCCCTCCGGAGAAGTCAGGATGATTAGAATCGAATGCAAGGCAACAATAGGCCAGGTAGGGAACCTGGATCATGAAAATATTTCAATAGGCAGTGCCGGCAGGAAGAGGCACATGGGCATAAGACCGACAGTAAGAGGCTCTGTAATGAATCCTGTAGACCATCCTCATGGAGGCGGTGAAGGCAGGTCACCAATAGGAAGGCCGGGGCCTGTTACACCTTGGGGCAAGCCGACACTTGGATATAAGACCAGAAACAATAAGAAAGCTTCGAGCAAGTTTATTGTTAAGAGAAGAAATGAGAAATAGTACTCGAAAGGAGGCAAATCAATGAGCCGCTCAACAAAAAAAGGACCTTATGTTGATGAGAAGCTATTAAAGAAAATTATAGATATGAATAAGACCAACAAAAAGGTTGTGCTTAAGACTTGGTCAAGGAGTTCAACAATATTCCCTGAAATGGTCGGCCATACCATAGCTGTATATGACGGCAGGAAGCATGTTCCTGTATACATGACAGAGGATATGGTAGGACACAAGCTGGGTGAATTTGCTCCCACCAGAACTTTCAGGGGCCACGGACACCATACGGAGAGGTCCTCAGCTTTAAAATAGAAAGAGTGCCAAACTAAGCGATAATACGGAAGGAGGTATTTCCTGTGGAAGCTAGGGCAATAGCTAAACATATTAGAATTTCCTCAAGAAAGGTTAATATAGTTATAGATTTGATAAGAGGTAAAAAGGTCGGTGAAGCCTTTGCAATATTGAAACATACGCCAAAAGCCGCATCAGTGTTACTGGAGAAGCTCTTAAAATCAGCGGTGGCAAATGCTGAGAATAATTATGAAATGAATGTTGACAAATTGTATATCTCAGAAGTATATGCCACTCAGGGACCCACGCTTAAGAGGTTTAGAGCAGCTTCACATGGCAGAGGTGTAAGGATATTAAAAAGAACAAGCCATATTACATTGGCGGTTAAGGAAAAAGAGTGAAGAAGGAGGGATTTTAGTGGGCCAAAAGGTAAATCCGCACGGACTAAGAGTTGGCATTATTAAGGATTGGGACACAAAATGGTATGCAGATGATAAGAGCTTTGCAGATTTTCTTGTAGAAGATAATAAGATAAGAGAGTTCTTGAAAACCAAGCTTTTCACCTCAGGAATTTCAAGAGTTGAAATAGAAAGAACTGCCGGAAAAATAAAGATTAATATACACGTGGCAAAGCCGGGTATGGTAATCGGAAAAGGCGGAGCCGGTATTGAAGAGCTTAAGAAACAATTGGAAAAGCTCACTAACAACAAGGGTGTTACAGTTAATATTACAGAGATAAAAGTACCGGAACTGGATGCTCAGCTTGTTGCAGAAAATATAGCGGCGCAGCTGGAAAAGAGAATATCATTCAGAAGGGCAATGAAGCAGTCAATGCAAAGGACAATGAGAGTAGGGGCCAAGGGTATTAAGACTATGTGCGCAGGCCGTCTTGGCGGAGCAGAAATTGCACGAAGCGAATGGTATCGTGAAGGAACAATTCCTCTACAGACTTTGAGAGCAAATATAGATTATGGATTCGCAGAAGCACACACTACCTATGGAAGGATAGGTGTTAAGGTCTGGATATATAAGGGGGAGGTTCTTCCACAAGCCAAAACTCGTAAGAGCGAGCAGGCTAAGCTGAATGAAGCAGCTGCGGAAGGAGGAGAAGCATAATGTTGATACCAAAAAGAGTCAAACACCGTAAGCAGATGAGAGGTAGCATGAGCGGCAAGGCAACAAGAGGCAATTTTATAGCATATGGTGAATTCGGGCTTCAGGCTACTGAGCCGGGCTGGATCACAAGCAATCAGATTGAAGCCGCCAGACAGGCAATGACAAGGTATACAAAAAGAGGCGGAAAGATATGGATAAAGATTTTCCCGGATAAACCGGTCACTCAGAAACCTGCTGAAACACGTATGGGTTCCGGTAAGGGTGCTCCTGAATACTGGGTGTCAGTTGTAAAGCCGGGCAGAGTATTATTTGAAGTAGCGGGTGTTGAGGAAGAGATAGCCAGAGAAGCTCTTAGGCTGGCGCAGAATAAGCTTCCTATAAAGTGCAAGTTTGTAACCCGCCGGGAAACTGAGGAAATGGTTGGTGATACAAATGAAAGCTAACAAGTTTCGCGATATGTCGGTAAAAGAACTGGAACAGAAGTTGAATGAATTAAAAGGAGAGCTTTTTAATCTTAGATTTCAAATGGCTACAGGACAGCTTGAGAACCCTATGAGGGTAAAAGATGTGAAGAAATCTATTGCTAGAATAAAAACCATCCTTAAAGAAAATGAACTTAAGTCTGTACAGGCAAAGTAGTAAGAAGGAGGTTTAGACATTGGATAGAAATAATAGAAAGACAAGAATCGGCAAGGTTGTAAGTGACAAGATGGACAAAACAATAGTTGTAGGCATTGAGACATTGGTTCGTCATCCTCTTTACGGCAAATCAATAAAGAGAACAACTAAGTTCAAGGCCCATGATGAAAACAACGAATGCAAGATAGGCGATAAAGTAAAAATTATGGAAACAAGGCCATTAAGCAAGGATAAAAGATGGAGACTTGTTGAAATAATCGAGAAGGCCAAGTAAAATTCCGAAAGGAGGGTTTTAAATGATCCAACAGGAAACACGGTTGAACGTAGCGGACAATTCCGGGGCGAAGGAACTGCTGTGTATTCGTGTAGTAGGCGGTTCCACCAGAAGATATGGAAACATAGGAGATGTAATAGTTGCTACTGTTAAAGATGCAACACCAGGCGGTGTTGTTAAAAAGGGAGAAGTTGTAAAAGCTGTTATCGTAAGATCTGTAAAGGGCAAGAGGCGTCCGGACGGAAGCTATATAAGATTTGATGATAATGCAGCAGTAATCATAAAAGAAGATAAACAGCCAAGAGGAACCCGTATATTCGGGCCTGTAGCCAGGGAGCTTCGTGAAAAGGATTTTATGAAAATAATATCCCTCGCACCTGAAGTGCTTTAAGGGAGGTGTTTTGAATGGCAAATGCAGAAGGTAAAAAATTACATGTTAAAAAGGGAGATACGGTGGTGGTGATCTCCGGCAAGGATAAAGGCAAGAAGGCCAAAGTGCTTATAGCTTTACCGCAGGAAGACAAGGTACTTGTTGAGGGTGTAAACATGAGCGTTAAGCATAAAAAGCCCGGCAAAAATATGCAGCAGGGCGGAATAATACATCAGGAATCGCCGATATTCAGTTCCAAGGTTATGCTTTGGTGCGACAAATGCAAAAAAGGTGTAAGGCTGGGACACAGAATACTGGATGACAAGTCAAAGGTCAGATACTGTAAAAGCTGCGGCGAAATATTGGATAAATAGTCTCTGAAGGGAGGTAATAAGAAATGGCCAGACTAAAAGAGAAATACCTGAACGAAGTAGCTCCTGCAATGATGCAGAAGTTTCAATATAAAAGTGTGATGCAAATACCAAAACTTGAGAAGGTTGTTATAAATATGGGCTTGGGTGATACTAAAGACAATGCCAAAGGCCTTGACTCCGCAGTATCTGAGCTTGGAACAATAACAGGACAGAAGCCGGTTATAACAAAAGCAAAAAAATCGGTAGCGGCATTTAAAGTGAGACAGGGAATGTCTGTTGGCGCTAAGGTTACTCTTCGCGGCAATCAGATGTATGAATTCCTTGATAAATTATTCAATATAGCTCTGCCGAGAGTTAGAGACTTCAGGGGCGTATCTGTTAATTCATTTGACGGAAGAGGCAATTACTCCCTCGGAATCAAGGAACAGCTCATATTCCCTGAAATAGAATATGATAAAGTTGATAAAATAAGAGGCATGGATATAATTTTTGTAACCACAGCCGAGACTGATGAGGAAGCAAGAGAACTCTTGAGACTCCTTGGAATGCCTTATGCAAGCTAATACAGAAACTTTGCGAAGGAGGTAAAATTGTGGCTAAAAAATCAATGGTATTAAAGCAGCAGAGAACACCAAAGTACAAGACCAGAGCTTACACCAGATGCAAGATATGCGGAAGGCCTCATGCTTATTTGAGGAAGTTCGGTATCTGCCGTATCTGCTTCAGGGAATTGGCTTATAAAGGGCAAATACCAGGTGTAAAGAAGGCCAGCTGGTAATTTCGGAAGTCGGAAGTCGGAAGCCGGATGCCCGAAGGCAGACAAGACAGGCGGAAGAATTGTATATAAAGTTAGAATAAAAGTTTATGGTAGAGTTCAGAACAGGAGGGAAAATCAGTCCTCCGATTTCTGGTCTCAGACCTCAGAAAGATGACATCTGAAAAAGGGAGGTTAAGATTAATGGTTACAACTGATCCAATTGCTGATATGCTAACAAGAATCAGGAATGCCAACACAGTCAAGCATGAAACTGTTGATATTCCTGCATCCAATATGAAAAAAGCTATTGCGCAGATCCTGCTTGATGAAGGATATATAAAGGGTTACGAAATAATCGGAGACGGAAGCACAAGTTCAATCAGAATCAGTCTCAAATATGGATCAAACAAGCAGAAGGTAATAACAGGATTAAAGAGAATTAGCAAACCGGGACTTAAAGTATATGCAAAAAATGAAGATATACCAAAGGTACTTGGAGGGCTAGGCATAGCAATCATTTCAACATCCAAAGGCATAATGACGGACAAGAATGCGAGACTTCAGGGCGTCGGCGGAGAAGTGCTTTGCTACGTTTGGTAATATCTTACGTATAGAGGAGGTGCAAGCATGTCACGTATAGGGAAATTACCTATTGAGATTCCCCAGGGAGTTGAGGTAAAAATAGCTGATGACAATACGGTTTCAGTCAAGGGGCCTAAAGGTCAGCTTATAAAAAAGATGCATGAAGATATTAATATAGAGAAAAAAGACGGCAAATTATTAGTAACAAGGCCAACCGACCAGAAAATGCACAGGGCACTCCACGGACTTACCAGAGCGCTTTTGAACAATATGGTTGAGGGTGTTTCGAAGGGATTTGAGAAAGTACTCGAAATAAACGGCGTAGGATACAGAGCTGCCAAGTCGGGCAAGAAGCTCACACTTACGATGGGTTACTCACATCCTGTTGAAATGGATGATCCGGAAGGGATAGCAACAGAGGTACCGGCTCCGAACAAAATAATTGTGAGGGGCGCGGACAAGGAAAAGGTCGGAACACATGCTGCCAATATCAGAGCTGTAAGAGAGCCGGAGCCGTATCTCGGCAAAGGCATTAAGTACTCTGATGAAGTAATTAGGCGTAAAGAAGGAAAAGCAGGTAAGAAATAAATAGCAAAGGGGTGACACAGGGTGATAACTAAAGCCAGTAAAAACAGTACAAGGCAGAAAAGACATTTAAGAATGAGAAAGAAGGTTTTCGGAACATCAGAGAGGCCCAGATTAAATGTTTACAGAAGCCTTAACAACATATATGCACAGATAATTGACGACACAAAGGGTGTTACTTTAGTATCAGCCTCAACACTGGATAAAGAGTTAAAGGATAATCCAGGTCACGGCGGAAACAAGGAATCAGCTAAGGCCGTTGGCACGTTGGTAGCAAAAAAAGCATTAGATGCAGGCATTAAGCAGGTTGTTTTCGACAGAGGCGGATATATATATCATGGCAGAGTCAAGGAACTGGCTGACGCAGCTAGAGAAGCCGGATTGGAATTCTAGGATAAGGGAGGGAAATAGATGCAGCCAATAGATTCAAGTAAACTTGACCTTAAGGAAAAGGTTGTTGCCATAAATAGAGTTGCTAAGGTTGTTAAAGGCGGCAGGAACTTTAGATTCAGCGCCATCGTAGTGGTTGGCGACATGAATGGCTATGTGGGAGTCGGCACCGGAAAATCAGTAGAAATACCTGAAGCAATAAGAAAGGGTATCGAAGATGCCAAGAAGAATCTTATAAAGGTATCCATAGTCGGAACTACAATACCTCATGAGGTTATTGGAGTTGCCGGCGCAGGCAGAGTGCTTCTCATGCCGGCAAAAGAAGGTACCGGAGTTATAGCAGGGGGCCCTGCTCGTGCGGTTCTTGAGCTGGCAGGTATTAAGGATATAAGAACAAAATCCTTGAGATCAAATAATCCAAGAAACATGGTAAATGCAACGATTCAAGGCCTTGCTTCATTGAAAACGGTTGAAGATGTAGCAAAGCTGAGAGGCAAAGCGGTTGAAGAGATAATAGGCTAGGAGGGAAGTACCTTGGCTAAACTTAAAGTCAAACTCATAAAGAGTACAATCGGTAGGAAAGATGACCAGATAGCTACAGTTAAGGCTCTGGGACTCAAAAAAATCAACAGTGAAGTTGAACATAACGATACACCTCAGATAAGAGGTATGATTCAGAAGGTTATACATTTGGTTGAAGTAAAGGAAATGTAATCAAGGAGGTGTAAATATGAAATTACACGAGCTTAAACCTGCAGAAGGTACAACGAAGTCTAAGAAAAGACTTGGCAGAGGTACGGCAACAGGTCAGGGCAAAACCGCAGGCAAAGGCCAAAAAGGACAGAAATCCAGGTCCGGCGGCGGTGTAAGGGTCGGCTTCGAAGGCGGACAGATGCCTTTGTACAGAAGGCTGCCAAAGATTGGTTTCACCAATGTATTCAGAAAAGAATATGCTGTTGTTAACCTCAGCGACCTTGAAAGATTTGATAACGGAACAATTGTAAATCCGGAGGTATTAAAAGAAGCAGGCTTGGTAAAAGCTATGCTTGCCGGTGTTAAAATACTTGGCAATGGTGATCTTACAAAAAACTTGACGGTTCAGGCACATAAATTCAGCAAAACAGCTGCAGAAAAGATTGCAGCAGCAGGAGGAAAGGTAGAGGTGATTTAGGGTGTTTAACACATTAAGAAATGCTTGGAAGATTCCTGATCTGAGACAAAAAATGCTTTTTACACTCGTAATGCTTATAATATTCAGACTGGGAAGCTTCATTCCTGTACCTGGTATGAATACCGAAGCTCTGTCACGGCTTATTCAGAGCGGCGGTTTACTCGGATTTTTTAACACTATTTCAGGTGGAGCATTTGATAACTTCGCAATATTCGCAATGAGCATAACACCTTATATTAACTCAACTATTATTATGCAGCTTCTCACCATTGCAATTCCGAGTCTTGAAGCCCTGGCTAAAGAAGGGGAAGAAGGAAGAAGAAAAATAGCACAGTACACAAGATACGGCACGGTTGTCCTTGCACTAATTCAGGCGGCGGCTTTGTCTTACGGACTCAGAGGGTATCTTCTGAGAACAGATGCTGCATCTGTTATATTGGTAGCACTTTCCCTCACAGCCGGAACAGCCTTCCTGATGTGGCTGGGCGAGCAGATAAATGAAAAAGGTATCGGAAACGGTATATCTCTTTTGATTTTTGCCGGTATAATCTCAAGAGTGCCCGGCGGAGCTTTGAAAATTTTTGAACTCTACAAGGTAAAATCAACCAATCTTATTGAGATCGCCTTCTTTGTGATATTTGCGATATTGATAATAATGGCTGTAATATTTATTCAGGAGGGTGAAAGAAGAATACCGGTACAGTATGCAAAGCGGGTTGTCGGCAGAAGGATGTATGGGGGACAGAGCACTCATATTCCGCTTAAGGTAAATCAAGCCGGAGTAATACCGGTTATATTTGCAATGTCATTAATAGCATTCCCGGGACAAATTGCACAATTCTTTCCGAATTCCGGGGCATACAGGTTTTTCAACACATATTTGGGTTGGGGATCCTGGGCTCACAGCATACTATATGCATTGCTGATTATTGGATTCACATACTTCTATACAGCAGTAACCTTTAATCCTATAGAGGTCGCTAACAATATCAAGAAGTATGGCGGGTTTATACCGGGAATCAGGCCGGGAAAACCGACCTCCGATTTTATAACAAAATCACTTAACAGAATTACGTTGGTAGGAGCATTTTTCCTCGCTGTAATAGCTATAGTTCCGATATTCCTTATGAACTTTACAGGTATCAAGGTGTATTTCGGAAGCACTTCACTGCTCATAGTTGTCGGTGTTGCAATGGATTTCGTAAAGCAGGTGGAAGCGCAGATGGTGATGAGGAATTACCAGGGATTCTTAAAATAAATTAGGTGTATATTGAACGCAGTTGTGTAAAATTCTGCACAACTCCGGATTGGAGAGGTAGAAATGAGGATAGTGCTGTTGGGTTCGCCGGGATCCGGCAAAGGTACACAGGCGAGCTGTATAGAAAAGGAGTTTGGAATACCGCACATATCCACCGGGGATATATTCAGAGACAATATCAGCAGAAATACAGCCATCGGAGCAGAAGCAAAGAAGTTTATTGAGAGAGGTTTATTGGTTCCGGACAGTTTGACTGTAAGCATTGTAGAGAGCAGGCTTCTTGAAGAGGACTGCAATGAAGGATTCCTGTTGGACGGTTTTCCGAGAAACATAGCTCAGGCTGAAGCTTTAGACAAGGATCTTGAAAAAATGGGAAAAAAACTTGACGCAGTTGTGAACCTGGAAGTATCCGCCGAAACAATTATTGAAAGAATGGCCGGCAGGAGAATATGCAGTGATTGCGGAGAAAGCTATAATCTATGCTTTTTAAAGCCCGCGGCGGATGGAATTTGCGACAAGTGCGGAGGGAAGCTTTATATCAGGGAAGATGATAAGCCCGAAACAGTCATGAACCGTTTGAATGTATATAAAAACCAGACATTCCCTCTTATTGATTATTACAAAGGAAAAGGAATTCTGATTTCTGTAAATGGTGAACAGCCTGCCGATAAAGTATATGGAGACATCTGCAGGGTATTGGAGAGATTTAAATGATTAGCATAAAGTCTCCCAGAGAAATCGAGTTGATGCGAACAGCGGGCAGGATAGTTGCGGAAACCCATGAGCTTTTGCGTAAGGCAATCAGACCGGGTATTACTACATTGGAACTTGATGCAATTGCAGAAGAGTTTATAAGGAAAAGAGGAGCAATACCTGCATTCAAAGATTATAACGGATTTCCAGCCAGCATATGTTCATCAATAAATGAGCAGGTCGTACACGGAATACCGGGGCCTACAGCGTTGAAGGACGGAGATATAATAGGCATAGATATCGGAGCCGTTTATGACGGATATTATGGGGATGCAGCCAGGACCTACGGGATAGGGAGCATTGATAAAGAAACGGAAAGGCTTTTAAAGGTAACTGAAGAGAGTTTTTTCAAAGGGATTGAATACGCTCTGCCAGGTAACCGATTGTCTGATATTTCCCATAGCATACAAAAACACGTGGAGTCAAACGGATTTTCTGTAGTCAGGGATTTTGTCGGGCATGGAATAGGAAGAAACATGCATGAAGATCCGCAGATACCTAATTACGGGCTGCCGCACAAGGGACCCAGATTAGCGGCCGGTATGGCGCTTGCAATTGAGCCCATGGTAAATCAGGGCAAATATGCAGTAAAGGTCCGGGAAGACGGTTGGACAGTGGTAACGGCTGACGGAAAACCATCGGCACATTATGAGAATACGATTGTCATTACAAATGGCAAGCCTGAAATACTGACGCTTTTGTAGCTGTTCGGAAGGTGAATATATGCAGGATATAAGTTTGGGACAGATAGTAATATCAGCCGCAGGACGGGATAAAGGATGCAAATTCGTTGTTTTATGTATAATTGATGAAAAGTATGTCTATATTTCTGATGGGGACATAAGAAAAGTAGATAAGCCTAAGCTTAAGAAAGTAAAGCATCTAAAAAAGCTGAATCATGTTGCCGAGAATATTAAAGAAAAACTGGAATCTTCTGAGAAACTCAGTAACAGCGAGATCAGGAAACTGTTAAAATCTATTGATTGATATCGGGAACGGGAGGTTTGATTACCTTATGTCAAAGCAGGATGTAATAGAGGTAGAAGGAAAAGTAGTTGAGGCATTACCAAATGCAATGTTTCAGGTAGAGCTGGAAAACGGTCATAAAATTTTAGCACATATATCCGGCAAGCTCAGAATGAATTTTATTAAGATTTTGCCCGGAGATAAAGTTACAATAGAGTTATCGCCTTATGATCTTACCAGAGGCAGGATCACTTGGCGAGGCAAATGATACAGGGAGGGTTTAAGATGAAAGTCAGACCATCAGTAAAGCCTATATGTGAAAAGTGTAAGATAATCAGAAGAAAAGGCAAAGTAATGGTTATCTGTGAAAATCCTAAACATAAACAGAAACAAGGATAAAACCAGTTCGGGGGACGCGGCTGGCCCATGATAAATGGGTGTTCCCGATTGATTTTAGTATAAACAAAAAGCAATTAGGAGGTGCAAGTACTAATGGCGAGAATTGCCGGTGTTGACTTACCGAGAGACAAAAGAGCAGAAATTGGGCTCACATATATATTTGGCATTGGAAGAGCAACATCAAACAGAATTTTGGCAGAAGCAGGTGTAAGTCCTGACACAAGAATAAAGGATCTTACTGAAGCAGAAATAGGCAGGTTAAGGGAAGTAATCGACAGAAGCGTTAAAGTTGAAGGTGACCTTAAGAGAGATATAGCTTTAAATATCAAAAGATTAATGGAAATAGGATGCTACAGGGGATTACGCCACAGAAGAGGTATGCCTGTAAGAGGGCAGAGAACCAAGACAAATGCGAGGACAAGGAAAGGTCCGAAGAAGACTGTTGGTGTAAGAAGAAAGTAAAATGGTTTTGAAAAGTAATTGGTAAATAAGGAGGTTTGCTTTAATGGTAACAAAGCCAAAGGCTAAGAAAACCAGAAGAAGAAAAGAAAGAAAAAATGTTGAAAGAGGAGCTGCACATATACAGTCTACTTTTAACAATACCATAGTT
>JAKJBU010000024.1:0-7157 GCA_022706825.1 Bacillota bacterium | reverse complement strand
AAGTCGCTGCAAAAGGTGCAATGGAACATGGTCTAAAAATAATAGAGGTATTCGTAAAAGGACCTGGCGCAGGCAGAGAAGCAGCTATAAGATCACTTCAGGCTGCAGGACTGGAAGTCAGCCTTATAAAAGATGTTACTCCTATACCTCACAACGGTTGCAGACCGCCAAAACGCAGAAGAGTTTAGTAATTGAGGAGGTGTGATAGATGGCAAGATATACGGACGCTAAGTGCAGGCTTTGCAGAAGAGAAGGATCCAAGCTGTATCTGAAGGGTGACCGTTGTTATACGGATAAATGTGCTGTTGCAAGAAGGGCATATGCCCCCGGTCAGCACGGACAGAGCAGAAAGAAAGCGTCAGGCTATGGCATACAGCTTAGAGAAAAGCAAAAAGTAAGAAGAATATACGGCATACTTGAGAAACAGTTCAGAGACTACTTTGAAGAGGCTGAAAGACAGAAGGGAGTAACAGGTGAAAACCTTTTAAGGCTTCTGGAACTCAGGCTCGACAATGTAGTATACAGAATGGGCTTTGGCGATTCAAGAGCTGAAGCAAGGCAGTTAGTCAGACACGGGCATTTCACGGTTAACGGCAAGAAGGTTAATATTCCATCCTATCAGACGGGTCTTAACGACCTGATAGCTGTAAAACCGGGAAGCAAGAGTACTGACAAGTTCAAGGAACTTGCGGAAAACGCAGCAGGGAAAACTGCTCCACAGTGGTTATCTATAAATACGGAGATGATGGAAGCAAGAATAGTTGCTCTTCCGGCCAGAGAGGATATTGACCTTCCGATAGAAGAGCATCTAATAGTCGAGTTGTATTCAAGATAATAAGTTTTAGTGCAGCATAAGCGATAGAAGATGAAGTTTCTTTATATAAACTTGACGTATCAGTTGCCCTCAGAATAAAAAAGCCATAGATAAAAGGAGGGTTTGTAGGATGATTGAAATAGAAAAGCCCAAAATTGAATGTATCGAAATGTCGGAGGATTATACTTTCGGGAAGTTCGTAGTGGAGCCTCTGGAAAGAGGTTACGGTACTACCCTTGGAAACTCTTTAAGGAGGGTATTGATTTCGTCACTTCCGGGAGTTGCTGTAACTTCCATTAAGATTGACGGTGTGCTTCATGAGTTTTCAACAATTCCCGGTGTAGCGGAAGACGTGACGGAAATAATATTAAACATCAAGAATCTTGCGCTTAAGATGCACGGGGAAAATACCAAGATTATCAAAATAGATGTTCAGGGTGAAAAGGAAATTAAAGCTTCCGATATCATATGTGATGCCGATGTTGAAATTATTAACAAGGATCTTCATATAGCAACGGTTGATGAAGGCCATAGGTTATATATGGAAATGACGGTGGAAATGGGCAGAGGATATCAGATATCGGAAAAGAACAAACAGCCGGGACAGCCAATCGGAATAATCCCGATAGATTCGATTTTCACGCCGGTTAGAAAGGTCAACTATCTGGTAGAGAATACAAGAGTCGGACAGGTTACTGATTTTGACAAATTAGTGCTTGAGGTCTGGACAGACGGTACAATCAAGCCGGATGAGGCAATAAGCTTTGGTGCCAAAATACTCAGCGAGCACTTGAAGTTATTCATAACCTTGACTGAGCATGTTGGCAATGTTGAAATAATGGTGGAAAAAGAAGAAGACAAGAAGGAAAAGGTTCTTGAAATGACCATTGAAGAGCTGGATCTTTCGGTCAGATCCTTTAACTGCCTGAAGAGAGCCGGAATAAATACAGTTGAGGAGCTGACCCAGAGGACAGAGGAAGATATGATGAAGGTAAGAAATCTGGGTAAGAAATCATTGGAAGAAGTGCAGCAGAAGCTTGAAGCCCTGGGATTAAGCTTAAAAACAAGCGAGGACTAGGATTCTGGTGCGTAAGCAGTTCAATACGGATATTGATTAACAATACAAAACAAAAGGAGGTATTGCAATGGCTGGATACAGAAAGCTGGGACGTCCTTCAGATCATAGGAAAGCCATGCTTAGGAACTTGGTTACTTCTTTTCTTGAGCATGGAAAGATTGTGACTACCGAGACCAGAGCGAAGGAAACTCAGAGCATTGCCGAAAAAATGATTACACTTGGCAAGCGCGGTGACCTGCATGCAAGACGTCAGGCCTTGGGATATATTACAAAAGAAGATGTTGTAAAAAAACTCTTTGATGAGATAGCGCCGAAGTACAAGGAGAGAAACGGCGGATATACAAGAATAGCGAAGGTTGCTCCGAGACGCGGCGATGCAGCGGAAGTAGTTGTACTGGAACTGGTGTAGAAGCGTAGATCATATCGAATTATTAGGGATTAAGTGACTGCTTAGTCCCCTTTTGCTATGAGGCGTTTTGTGCGCAAAACGCCAGCACGAGGTTCGAGGTTCGGGGCACGAGGGGTTAAAGACTGGATTCGAAGAATATCTATAGGTTGGGCAGACTAAACGACTGCTCGGAAGAAAAAGAAGGAATTAAAAATGGCAAATATGATTACCACTGAAAACGTAAGATTTGAATACGGTACTAACAGCGGAAGCGCCAAACTGGCTTTGGATGATATAAATATTAATATTGCCAAGGGTGAGTTTGTGGCTATACTTGGGCACAATGGGTCGGGTAAGTCTACCCTGGCAAAACACTTTAATGCCCTGCTGCTGCCCGGAGCAGGTACTGTATACGTAAAAGAAATGAACACCAAGAATGAAAAGCTCTTATGGGATATCAGACAGACTGCGGGAATGGTGTTTCAGAACCCTGACAACCAGATAGTAGCTACCATAGTTGAAGAAGATGTGGCCTTCGGGCCTGAGAATCTTGGGATTCCGCCTTTGGAAATAAGAAGAAGGGTAGACGACTCAATAAAAACGGTAGATATGACCGAATATGCCAAGCACAGCCCGCACCTGCTATCGGGAGGCCAGAAGCAGAGAGTGGCTATAGCAGGGATTATTGCCATGAAGCCGGAATGCATCATACTTGATGAACCTACTGCACTTCTTGATCCGGTTGGAAGGAAGGAAGTGCTGAATACCATTATAAAGCTCAATAAGGAGGAAGGTATAACCATAATCCTCATTACCCACTACATGGATGAAGCCATACAGGCGGACAGGATATATGTAATGAAAAACGGCAAGATTATTATGGAAGGAAAGCCTAAGGATGTATTCAAGGAAGTGGAAACGGTAAAAGCCGCAGGACTTGATGTTCCTCAGGTTACAGAACTGAGTCACAGGCTGAACAGGGAGGGGCTGCAGCTTTCTCCGGATATTCTGACTGTTGAAGAAATGGTGGTGGAATTGTGCCGGTTAAAGTAGAGAACCTTACCCATATATATATGAAAGACTCTGTATTCGAACATGTTGCAATAGACAATATAAGCTTTGAGATACAAGACGGGGAATTCATAGGCCTTATTGGCCATACGGGCTCAGGGAAGTCGACACTCATACAGCATTTAAACGGACTATTGAAGCCCAGCAGCGGAAAGGTATTCATCGATGGGGAAGAACTGGGCTCCAAGGAAGTACAGATGAAGAAAATCAGACAGAAGGTAGGTTTGGTTTTCCAATACCCCGAGTACCAACTTTTTGAAGAGACGGTGTATAAAGACGTGGCTTTTGGCCCCCGGAACCTGGGTTTAAGTGAAGATGAGGTTGATGCAAGAGTCCGTAAAGCAATTGAGCTTGTAGGATTGGATTTTGACAGCGTAAGCAATGTATCGCCCTTTGAACTCAGCGGAGGGCAAAAGAGAAGGGTTGCAATAGCGGGAGTGCTGGCGATGGAGCCAAAAGTGCTGATATTGGATGAACCTGCCGCAGGTTTGGATCCCAAGGGAAGGGATGATATACTCAGGGGGTTCAAGAGACTCCACGAGACGCAGAAAATAACAGTAGTGTTGGTGTCGCACAGCATGGAAGATATTGCTAACCTGGTGGACAAGGTATTGGTTATGAATAAAGGCAAAATAGCATACTTTGATACACCAAGAAATGTTTTCGGAGAAGCAGAAACCTTGGAAAAAATCGGGCTGGGTGTTCCTCAAATGACATACCTGGTAAGAGAACTAAGAAAAAAGGGGTACCCCATTGCTGATTGCATAAATATAGATGAAGCAAAAAATGAGCTGTTGAAGCTTTTTAAGAGGTAATAGAATATGATTAAGGACATTACAATAGGACAATACATTCCCGGAGATACAGCCGTCCATAACCTGGATCCCAGGATAAAAATAATTATAACCTTTGTCTTTATAACATTATTGTTTTTAGTCGGGAATTACTTTTCTTACCTTTATATTATTGCGTTCATGGGTTTGGCTATTGGGCTTTCAAAGATATCCCTGAAGTTTATTGCCAAGGGCCTGAAGCCGTTGATTGTTATAATTGTCTTGACGGTGATATTGAATGCTTTTATGACACAAGGAGAAGTAATATACAGGATCTGGGGGCTTTCAATCACCAAGGAAGGTTTGTATCAAGCGGGATTTATGGGGCTGAGGCTGATATTCCTCATAACCGGAGCCTCTCTTTTGACACTGACAACATCGCCGATAGCTTTAACCGATGGAATTGAGAAGCTGCTGAATCCGTTAAAGAGAATCGGAGTACCTGCTCATGAGCTGGCTATGATGATGACCATTGCCTTGAGATTTATTCCTACCCTTCTTGAGGAAACAGACAAGATTATGAAGGCGCAAATGGCAAGAGGTGCGGATTTTGAGACGGGCAATCTGATAAATAGGGCTAGAGCAATGGTTCCGCTGTTGGTTCCGTTATTCATCAGCGCATTCAGGAGAGCCGATGAGCTTGCTCTTGCAATGGAGGCAAGGTGCTACAGGGGCGGCGAAAAAAGAACTAGAATGAAGCAGTTGAAGCTGGAATTCAGAGATTATAGCGCCATGATGATTATAGCAGTTTTTTGCTTTCTGGTGATATGGAGCAGGTAAAACGCAGGTTTCGGGGTTTCGGGGTTGCGAGGTCGCGGGGGATGTGTATGAGAAATATTAAACTGATAATCGAATATGATGGGACGAATTACTGCGGATGGCAGGTCCAGGAAAATGGGCCTTCCATTCAGGCTGAAATTGAAAAGGCTCTGCTTGCCGTAACCGGTGAGGCAATAAGCATAAACGGCTCCGGCAGGACGGATGCGGGAGTTCATGCCAGGGGGCAGGCGGCAAGCTTTATCACGGAAAGTTCCATACCTCCGGAGAAGTTTGCCTATGCTTTGAACAACAAGCTGCCGGAAGACATTGTTATAAAGGAATCGGGAGAAGTGCCCCTTGATTTTCATGCAAGATTTAGCGCTGTCGGAAAAAAGTACAGTTATCTCGTTATAAACAGCAGATTTCCTTCTGCGCTTCTTAGAAATCATGCATATCATGTCAACTATTGTGAAAGATTAGATATAGACAAGATAAAGATTGCGGCAGAAGCATTTATTGGCACTTATGATTTTTCCGGTTTCATGGCAGCGGGCAGCAAGGTTTCCAATACTGTCAGGACAATATATGATATTTCCATAGAGCAGGAAGGGGAATTAATTCGATTTATTTACAAGGGCAGCGGATTTTTGTACAATATGATTCGTATAATAACAGGCACCCTGTTGTATACCGGAATTGGGAAAATCAATCCGCAGGATATAAAGGACATCATACTGTCGAAGGACAGGGAAAGAGCCGGTGTGACCGTTCCGGCACAAGGATTGTATTTGGAGGAAGTATACTACGATTTTCCTTGACACGCGTGGTTCAATGTATTAAAATATTATATGTTGCGAAAAGTGATTCTTAGCCCCAATCACTTGCAATGTATTAATATTGGCAGAATAAATAAACTTGAAAAATAGAAAAATTTAGTGTGCTTATTTGAACGAATCGGCAGCCGGCTTTTGTGAATGTGGAACACAATTGCATGCTGTAAAGTTCACATCTGTCATAATATTATAGACAAGGAGTGGAAAAAATGAAGTCATATATACCAAAGACCGATGAGATTCAGAGAAAATGGTATGTAGTTGATGCAACCGATAAGGTTCTCGGAAGACTTGCAAGTGAAGTTGCAAAGATATTAACAGGAAAAAATAAACCGATTTATACGCCTCATATTGATACGGGCGATTACGTAATAGTTATAAACTGCGACAAGGTTGTACTTACAGGCAAGAAGCTTGACCAGAAGATGCACAGGACAGTAACAACCCGTGTCGGCAGCATGAAGGAGACTCCATACAGAAAGTTCATGGCTGAACAGTCTGACAAGGCCGTATATGAAGCAGTTAAAGGCATGCTTCCTAAAAACAGCTTGGGCAGAAAAATGCTTAAAAAGTTAAGAGTTTATAAAGGCGCCGAACATGAAAACGCAGCTCAGATGCCGGAAGCTCTTGAACTGGACATATAGGTTTGAAAGGAGGAAGTTACTGTGGCAAAGAAAGTTCAGTATTTTGGAACAGGAAGAAGAAAGCAGTCTGTTGCTAGAGTCAGACTGGTTCCCGGAGAAGGTAAGATAATAATTAATGATAGAGAAATAGATGACTATTTTGGATTAGAGACATTGAAGCTTATTGTGCGACAGCCTCTGATTCTTACGGATACCCTTTCAAAATTCAATGTATTGGTAAATGTTATCGGCGGCGGCTTTACAGGCCAGGCCGGAGCCATAAGGCATGGCATTTCGAGGGCGCTTTTGGAAGCTGACGATACACTCAGGCCTATGCTTAAAAAAGCAGGATTCCTTACAAGAGATCCTAGAATGAAGGAAAGAAAGAAATACGGACTCAAAAAAGCAAGAAGAGCACCTCAATTCTCAAAGAGATAATTATTGTTACGGAATTGGAGAAGGCATATATGCCTTCTCTTTTTGCATGTTTTGATTGGAGATAAGAGTTTTCAGCGTTGTATAAGAGAGCCGGATGAATTGTTGTTTGTTTGGTTGGGAGCCAAACATATAATGAAAATGACAGATTATAGCAATTAAATGTCGAATTATATTGAAATTTGATATAATAGTAAAAAAAGTTTTATTTAATACTAATTAGTAGTTGCTCTTAAACGGGAGGAGGTAAGCTTATGATGGAGTTTAGAAATGGGCAGTTTCTTGTTATATTGTCACCATTTACCGATTCTGAAGCATATGGG
>JAKJBU010000023.1:6336-22250 GCA_022706825.1 Bacillota bacterium | reverse complement strand
CCTATTCCGCTGCCCTCGCACTTACGGGTAAATGACTTGTCTACCTGTCTGAACCTTTGGAAAATTAAGTCCTTCATTTCCTCGGGTATGCCGATGCCGTTATCTTTTATAGATATATATGCCCACTTATCCTTCTCGTATAATGATATATTTATCTTACCCCCATTTTCCGAAAATTTTATAGAATTTGAAATAAGATTCAGAAGTATTCTCTCGATTTTATCAGTATCGCAGGCTATCTTCAGGCTATCCGGTTCAATGTTCAGTTCAAGCTGTATCTCTTTGCTTTGCAGGAACTTTTCAACGGAGGCTGTAATATTTTTTACAATTGCCGCAAGATCGGTGTTATGAAGACGCATCTCAATATAACCCGAATCGATTTCCGTAATATATATCAAATTGTTAAGCGTTCTTAACAGCCTGTAGCAATTCTGCCTCATAATTGCAGTATATTTTGCCATCTTATCGCTGTCCGCAGTGATGTTGTCATTGCTCAAG
Source organism: Bacillota bacterium (assembly GCA_022706825.1). Lineage (GTDB taxonomy): Bacteria > Bacillota > Clostridia > Lutisporales > Lutisporaceae > BRH-c25. The sequence goes on along the minus strand of JAKJBU010000023.1, from coordinate 21,752 downwards.
CCAAGCTCAATAAGCTGCAGTGTCCCGATGATAATATTAAGAGGTGTTTTGACTTCGTGGGAAATGTTGGCAAAGAACTCGGTTTTGACTTTGTCGTATTCCAGGGCTTCTGTGATGAGCTTCACCTCTTCATAACTCTTCTTCAGCTCATGCTCAACGTTTACTTGTTTTGTAATATCCCTGAAGCTCCATACTCTTCCAACCAGGCTGCCCTTATCCATCAGAGGATTTGAAAATACGTCAATTATTCTTCCGTCATGCAGGGAAGCAATAAAGTGTTCTATTGCACAGGTTTCATATAAAGAATTTGCCCAGGCTTCATAAACATCAGAATCCTTTAGCTGCTTCCTGGTAAAACTTAAAAACTCTCTCGCATCACTCAAGCCGCACATATCGGGAGGAATATTCCATATTTTAAAAAACAGGTCATTTGCTTTCAAAATCTTTCGGTTGATGTCAACTACCAGTATGCCGTCCCCCGTTGCATTAACGGTGGCCTCCAGTATTTTAAGGTTATCCGCCAAGGATGATTCCGCATACCTTCTTCTGTCCATATTGATTGATATAATTACTGCGGCCGCAAACAGCAATACTAGTGTATATGAAATTTCAATCACCCAAAATATGTTTCTTTGTATCTGCTGCAGTCTGTATGTACTATTGAAAGGGATCCCTGTCTGCCCGATCCCGTACATAAATAATAAATGTAATACAATAATTATTAAAGCCGTCACTGTCGCAAAAGAAATCCATCTGTTTTTCAATTCTGACCCCCCGGATAAGAAAAGTAGAAATATTATACATAAAATGTTAATTCTTGTCACTTGTATGCAACATGTCAATAACACTATTATTTCATAGTACAAAATTTATTTCAATCAACTTCGTATTACAATATACGACATAAATTTTCACAGTGAATTCGACTTATTCCGCCGTATATTTTCTGAAGAAAAAGGGATCCCGCCATCTACTCATCCGGTAGTTTGCGGCACCCCTTTACCGTACTGCAATATTTATATTCCGTCCATTTATACCTCTGATGAAGCTGCTTTCCTGACAGCCTTCTGATGATTAGCATCAACCCTGTTGGTTCCATGGGTCCTGCTGTTCAGAAAATGCACATCAAACACACCGTCCATACCGTTGTTTTTAATCTTGTCAAGATTGTATCCGCGTCCGTATCCCTGACTTCTCTTGTTCAGAATCTTGTTTGCCGGCTGACTGTCAACACCCGCATGGGGCATTGCTGCCATAGAAGCAGCCAGCCTTCTTCCGTTTAATTCAATAATAATTGGCCTTCTGGCCCAGCTCCAATTGCCCCCCCAAATGCTTTTTATAATTTTTGAATCCTCTGAGGTGGCTGCCTCGCAGTCGGCATGGTTGCCCCCGTAGGTCCTCACTATCTTAAAGCTCTTGCCTGTCCCTACGTCCGTAACCTTTGCAGTAGTTCCGATACTAAAAACCTTATTGGCTTCCTTCCACCAATCCAGCATTTCAATTTTTGCATTTTTACCGGCGGCCGTTTTGGCTGCTGAAGCTGCCCCCCTGCTCGGAACTGCTGAAGCTGCCAAAGCAGTGATCTTTGCTTCTGTAGCCGCATCTATGGTTCCTGTCGCCGAAAGGCCATTTTTTTGTTGAAATTGTTTTACTGCAAAATTGGTCAGTTTTCCGAAAATCCCATCAATCTTACCCTTATACAAGCCCTGGTTTTTCAACGCAGTCTGTACTTTCTTCAGTTGTTCCCTTGAAAGTGCACTTCTACTGCTTGTCCCCGAATTAAACAGAATTTTAGATGTTTGATTTCCTACAATGCCGTCAACTGCAACACCTTTACTTGCCTGAAACTTCTTAACCGCTGTTTTTGTCGCACTCCCAAAATAGCCCGTTGCTTTGCCGCTAAAATAACCCAGCTTTTTTAGCTGTTCCTGAAGCTTGGTCACCTCGGCCCCTCTGCTCCCATACTTCAACGTATCTGCAAAGGTTACCGATGTTAAGGATAAAGTTATGACCAGAAAAAAAATTAAAAGCTTGCTCCTTCTCACTTACTCTCCTCTCCCGGCTTACGAGGTGAATATGTAGCACCTATTGCAGTACGGCGTATTTTAAGTTTACATAATAAATACCATTTTTTCAATGGAATTATGTACCATACACACATATCCCCCTGTAATGAATAGAATGAATATATATATTATTTGGGTGGGTGATTGGATGCTTGTAAAAAGCAATGCAAATTACAGAGACCTTATTGTTGGTGCAGATACCAGGATACCGCTTTCCAACGGTCAAATGGCCGCTTCCATAAATTTTGACAACGCTGCAACAACTCCGCCCTTTGCATCTGTAATTCAGGCAATAGAGGACTTTGCCCCATGGTATTCTTCGATACACAGGGGAACAGGCTTTAAATCTAAATACTCTTCAGAAATATATGAAAATTCCAGGGAAACAATAAAAAAATTTGTCAAAGCCGATCCGAACAACCTGGTTATTTTTGTGAAGAATACCTCTGAGGCCATCAACAAGCTGTCTTACAGGCTTTATCACAAAAACAGGCGAAGTGTGATACTGTCTACTTGCATGGAGCATCATTCCAACGACCTGCCCTGGAGAAACAAATATTTGGTGGACTATATCAATGTGGACGATAATGGAAGGCTCTCAATGCGGGACCTTGAAAGAAAACTGCACAAGTACCGGAAAGATCTTGCTCTTGTTACGGTTACAGGCGCTTCCAACGTCACAGGCTATAAAAATCCCATATATGATATCGCAGAATTGGTGCACAAATATGATTCAAAACTCATGGTAGATGCAGCCCAGCTTATCGGCCATTCCTGTGTTGACATGATGCCTGACGGAAGCAGCCGACATATCGATTATCTGGCATTCTCCGCCCATAAGATGTATGCACCCTTTGGAACGGGAGTACTTATCGGACCCGAGTTTGATTTTGAAAAGGGGGAGCCTGAATACAGAGGCGGCGGTACCATCAACATCGTCACCCATGACCTGATAAAATGGGCGGAGCCTCCCCACAAGGAAGAAGCAGGGACTCCTAATATAATGGGCGTTGTGGCTCTTGCCGAAGCAGTCAGGACCCTTGCTTCTATAGGAATGGAAAACCTGGAGGCTTACGAGAGCAGCCTCCTTGAATATGCCCTTGACAGGATTTCAAAGATTCCTGATATTATGCTTTATTGTGATGATGACCCAAGGGACAGAGTTGGTATTATACCTTTTAATATTGCGGGGCTGCACCATCAGATTGTAGCCGACGCTTTATCCGCTGAGTCGGGTATAGCGGTAAGGAACGGCTGCTTCTGCGCACAGCCTTATGTGCAGAAGCTTATGAAAATACCCAGAAATGATATAAGAAAGCGGATAAAGAACCCTTCTCTTCCTCATCCCGGAATGGTCAGGCTCAGCTTTGGGCTCTACAACAATTACGATGAGATAGATGTGCTTGTGAATAAACTGTGTGAAATATCGGCTCATAAGGAGCGGTATAAAGAAAAGTACGGGTAACACTGAATATCGGGCATTCCACATGCTGCGATTTACTCTTTAATGCATTACTTCCCTGTCTTATGGATAAAATACGCATATCCGAATTGGTAACAGGGAGGGTTATTAATTGAACAAAAGAATAAACATACTTATGTTCAGCGGTGAGTACGACAAGGCTATGGCAGCACTCATACTTGCCAATACGGCAAGAGAAATGCAGGTGGAGGTTACCATGTTCTTTACCTTCTGGGGACTCTTCCTTGTAAGGAATCCGGAAAAGTTCTCCGCAGAAGACAAAACAGCCTATGAAAAAATGTTCGGAGCAGTTACCCCAAAGGGGCCTGAGCAGCTGCCCCTCTCCCGTATGAATATGGCAGGCCTGGGCAAAAAAATGCTCCTTGAAATGATGGATGACGACAGCGCTCCTCATCTTATAGACTTCCTGAAGGGAGCAAGGAAAAAGGATGTGAAATTCTACGGCTGCAAGCTTTCAATGGAGATAATGGGCCTTAAGCAGGAGGAAATGATTCCCGAGCTTGAGATAGTGGAAGCAAGGGATTATCTTAAGGATGCACTGGAATCGGATTTGCAGCTGTTTATATGAGCATATACAATATTCTTCTTCTACTCTGTCACGCCCGCTAAATAAATAAGAAGCATTATAAACTGCTTATTCAGCAACTTTCGCTCGTGCTTTTTCGACATTCTTAAAAATGTACCCGTATCAACCAGAACTTGATCTTGCCGTTGCTCCAGCCCAGGTCCCAGGGCACCCTGTTTCTGTCGGTATTATGGCAGGTTACCAGTGCGTATCCTTTTGAGTCAGCGCCTGTAACCACTGATATATGCGTGATATCTCCCTTTTTCTCATAGGCTATGAAGTCTCCGGGCAGCAGCTTGTAGGATGCTTTATACACCTTTTCATAATTGCCGTAGGCAATGAGCGAAGCCCTGCCGCTGTATAGCATATAGCTCTTGAATCCGTCTGCATTAACCCAGGCCCGGGTAGCGCCCTTATTGTTGTAATTCCACGAATGGGTTTTCCTGAACTTCCCTCCTTCGTGAAGTATTTGTGATGCAAAATTTGCGCAGTCGCCTCCCTGGGAGTTGTAGTTCCTGTATTTTTTGTTGTACTTGTAGCCATATTTCTCCTCGCTGGCAGCGCCGCAGTATTTATCTGCATAAGCCACTGCATTTTTCCGCCTGTCCCCTATATTGGAAAAATCCCTTGCAGCATGGGTGCTTATGTACTGATGTATTGAATCAACGTCAATCCTTCCCAGATTCAAGGAGTCTTCAAAGGGGTCCTTATACCATTCCCTTGTTATTATCCAGACCTCATCCTTGTACAGCAGGTCAAGCACATGGTAGGTTCCTATTCTGAAGCTGTTTACAACACCGGGCTCATTTTCATATACATACTTATATTCCGTTGAACACATCAGATTAATTGTGTATTTTTCGCCCTTCGGCTTGATGCTTCTAACCTTCACCGTCGGTATGATTTCGGTGAATTTCACCCCCTGCTTCTTCTCCCAGTTGTGGAGGTACTTGACCTTGGTCAGCTCATGCTGATGTGCCCATGTACCGTACTTTGTGCTTGTGTCATACAGGGATTGAATCAGCTTAAGGTCACCGTATATTATCGCATTATTTCTGTTTCGGAATATCTGATGTATGGAATCGGTCATGTCCTCTGTTTCATTTAAACCCGAAAAAACCTTCCTTACCCCTGCAGGCTTCTCCAGGCATACGAACAGCAGCATCACCAATAACATTAGCCCTATTACTGCTTTCGTCAACTTGTCTGCCATAATATCTCTCATTGAACTACTCCTTATAAAAATATGCACTGCATATATAGCGTTTATATAAATATACTTACGCCTTACTGGTTTTATACTTGCAAGAGTAAGAGTACAAAAAAAGATTGCTGCAAAATGCATCTGCAGCAATCTCTATATTATTCGAGGACACGGGGACGTTTCTCCTGTCCCGCTTTCAGCGGGACAGGAGAAACGTCCCCGTGTCCTCTGTATGGCGCAGCTACTCTTTTTGTACAGTTTTTAATACTATTAATGCTGTTGCTCCTCCCGCTATTGCAGTTATCAGCTGCGGGAAGCCGAAGGCAAGCTTTATGGGTGCAGGCAGCTTGCCAACTATTATATTTGCTGCAGTATAAAGCAAGATGAATTTTGTCAAAGCTGCCGCAATTATACCGATATAATCATTATATCTTCTTAATAGTCTGAACAAAACAACATATACAGTATTCCCCGCCATTATAAACGGAACCAGCACTATTGCCGGGGGAGGCTGCACCCCAAGAAGCACCGCCAGCATGGGTGTCATTAATCCGATTGCCGCCGCCCAAGGCAAGCCGCAAACTCCGGCTGCAGTAATAAGTACCCCATTGATCCCTGTTCCGGTTACATACTGTCCCATTGTGACAAGCTGGAATACTACTGCTGCGGCCAGCAACAGCGCTGCCTTTGTCAGCAGATTAAGCTTCCCTTTCATTTATCCTAAGCCCTGCCCCTTTCAATATACTTTGTATGCAGCAATCAATGGGCAGCGTCGGCTAAACAAGCCCTTTCAAATCTTCCCGGGTGTTCAAATTTGCGAACATGCTCCAGTCGGGGCTAAAACCCCGTGCAATAGCTTCATCAATATATAAAACATTAGAGATTTCCAAAAGCTCCATTGTTCTTACCTTGCCCTTTTTAATATTATCTTCAATAGCGGGTATAAGCTTTTTACTGTAAAAAGCATTAAAGGGTTCTATCCAATCCGCTTTTTTCGTGATTACCGCATCACTCTTAAAAGAATCCTCTTCCAACCTCTTTATCATATATTCTATGTAGCATTTATTAATATTAGGCATGTCACAGGCAATAAAATAATTATACATGCTCTGTGATTTGGAAAGCCCCGCATGAATTCCCCCAATAGGCCCATATCCTTTATATACATCCTCAGCTATGGCTATATTCTTGTCTTTATATAGCTCAGGCTTGTTCGTTACAACAATTATGTTTTTAAACACGGGGCTCAGCATTTCAACCAAATGTTCAACTATACAGATATCCTTAACCCTTATAAGCTGCTTATCAAAACCCATACGGGTGCTTTTACCCCCTGCAAGTATTACAGCCGTATTTACCAAGCTCATTATATACCCCCAAAAAATAAGTTATGCCTTTGCTTTCACCGCTTATTGTACAATACCTGATGCTTTTATGCAATGAAAAAGGGATGACTCCGAATACGGAAATCATCCCTTAAAAACTAAATTATATTATACTGCTGTCCCCTGCATATCTTTAACCTTTTCCACCTTAACAGCAGATACCTTGTATTCTCCTGTCTTGGTTACCGGGTCAAAAGCCGAATTGGTCAGTTCGTTTGCCGGAGATTCTCTGTAATGGAATGTCATGGACATCATACCGGGTTTTACTTTATTGGTTATTGTCACTCTGGTTACTATAGAACCTCTTCTGGAGGTCACCCTTACGAAGTCTTCTTCTTTAAGTCCGAGCTTTTCAGCATCCGCCGGGTTAATTTCAGCCAGTTCGTAAGGTTTTATGGCATCCAGCTTTTCAGAAAATCTTGAGGTAATATTGTAATGATACAGCATCCTGCCTGTGCTGAGAAGTATAGGATACTCTTCATCTACGGCTTCTGCCGGGACTTTATACTCAATTGCCTTCATTAATGCCTTTCCTTTGGGGAATGTACCTTTATGGAGGTATTGAGTACCCGGATGATCTTCAGTAGGACATGGCCACTGCAATCCGTTCTTATCCAGTCTTGCAAAAGTCATTCCTCTGTAGCTGGGTGTAGTTGCCGCTATCTCTTTGAATATCTCTTCGGCATCCTTGTAGTCAAATCCACCGGCGCCAAGCCCCTTTGCCACATCGCAGATTATCTCCCAATCCGGTCTGGCTTCTCCGGGAGCTTCGACTGCTTTTCTGACCAATTGGACTCTTCTTTCGGTATTTGTAAACGTACCTTCCTTTTCGGCGTAGCATGCCGCAGGAAGTACTATATCCGCAAGCTTGGCAGTTTCGGACAGGAATATATCCTGTACTACTAAGAAATCAAGCTTTTCCAATGCCTTTCTTACATGGTTTGCATCAGGGTCTGTAAGTACCGGATCTTCTCCCATAATGTACATCGCTTTTACTTTTCCTTCATGGGATCCGTCAAACATTTCGGGTATCTTAAGGCCTGTGTTCCTATTGAGCTTGAACTTCCAGAAATCCTCGAAGAACTGGATAGCCTTTTCATCAGTAACACTCTGATACCCTGAGAATACGTTAGGCAGCGCTCCCATATCGCAAGCACCCTGAACGTTATTCTGTCCGCGTATAGGATTAATGCCGGCATTTTCTATACCGAGATGTCCCACAAGCATAGCCAGGTTTGCCAGGCTCATAACATTATCTGTTCCGGTTATATGCTCAGTGATTCCCAATGTGTAGAATATACCTGCTTTCTTGGTGCTGGTGTACAGCTTTGCTGTTTCATAAAGCAATTCTTCAGAGATTCCCGTTATCTTTGACACATACTCCGGAGTATATTTTTCTATTGCCTTGAGTAATTCATCAAATCCCTCACAGCGGGTTTCAATGAATTCCTTATCATGCCATCCCTCTTTTACGATTATGTGCATCAATCCGTTTATTAACGCAACATCCGTTCCGGAATTCAACGGCAGCCATAGTGTAGCATATTCCGCAAGCTCTGTTCTGCGCGGATCTATGACTATAAGCTTTGATCCGTTCCTGGCGGCTCTCTTCATCTTATTCCCTATAATAGGATGAGCTTCTGTAGCATTTGAACCTATAATGAACAATACTTCATTTCCTTCAACTTCGGAAATAGCGTTTGTCATGGCTCCGCTTCCTAATGTAGCTGCAAGACCTGCAACTGTCGGAGCATGTCAGGTCCTTGCGCAGTGGTCAACACTGTTTGTACCCACTGCCACCCTCATCATTTTCTGGAACAAGAAATTCTCTTCATTTGTGCAGCGTGCAGAACTCAAGCCTGCTATTGCATCGGGGCCGTATTTTTCCTTTGTCTCCTTAAGCTTTTCTGTTACTGTGTGTAATGCTTCATCCCAGCTTATTTCAACAAATTCCCCGTTTTTCTTTGCCAAAGGCTTTGTAAGCCTTTCGGGGCTGTTTATCATGTCAATATGGTATCTGCCTTTTACGCAAATGGAGGTTCCGTTAACCGGAGAATCTGGATTGGGTGTAACCCCTACCACCTTTCCGTCCTTTATATTCAGGTCAAAATTGCATCCTACACCGCAGAAGGGGCATGTAGTACGTACTTTGCTCACTTCCCACGGTCTTGTGCCCTTCAACTGTTTGTTTATTATTGCACCGGTCGGGCATACACTGATGCACTGACCGCATAATCTACAGTTTTCAGTACTTATCGGGACATCATATGCTGTTGCTATCTTGGTCTCAAAACCTCTGTTGATAAAGTCTATAGTGCCTGTAACCTGAACTTCCCTGCATACTCTGACACATTTTCCGCATAAGATACATTTGCTTTGATCCCTTTCCATTACCGGATTCAAGCTTTCAATATCATAGCTCTTTTTTGCTCCTTTATAGGAGGACCTCTTAATTCCATATCTGTATGCATAGTCCTGAAGCTTGCAATTGCCAGCCTGTTCACAAGTCAGGCAATCCTCAGGGTGACTTGCCAAAAGCAAATCAAGAAGATCCTTACGAACATTCACTACAGTTTCAGACTCTGTCTGAATTACCATACCCTCACTTACGGTATTGGTACATGAAGCTACAAGGGCCTTTGCCCCCTGAACCTCTACCACGCATAGTCTACATCCACCAAATGCAGAAAGGTTTTTATCATAGCATAAATGAGGGATATCTACACCGTTTTCTTTCGCGGCATCCAAAATGGTAGTCCCCTCTTTAGCCGTTACTACTTTCCCATTCAGGGTAAATGTAACCATTTCACCACCTCCAACATTATAATAATACTGCATTAATATATCAGAATCATTGTTATATAAGTAACAAATTAATTATATAAGAGTTCATACATATTGTCAACTTTTTATCAATAACAAAAAACGCAAATAGGACCGCAGCTGACTTCCAATTCGTCGTTGACAATTCCTTAACAATTCGTTATATTAATATGAGTATAACGAAATTTTAACTAAATTTTTTTAAAAAGCAAAGCAGAATTTTTTTCCATGCCTGATGCTTCTGAAAGGAGCGATTCCGCTTATGTACAATATAAAATACAAATTATGGCTGGACGATAATGGTGTTATATTTGGGACAGGGTCTTTCCTGCTTCTCAAAGGCGTAAAGGAAAAGAGATCTCTGGCGGGAGCTGCAAAGGCTATAAATATGTCATATAACAAAGCACACAATCTGATAAAAAACATAGAAGGAAGGCTGGGCTTCCGGCTTCTGTACAGTAAGACGGGAGGTGCAGGAGGAGGAATCTCATCGCTTACCCCGGAGGCGGAAAAATTGGTATCTGCCTACGAGCTGTTTTATAATGAATGCGGAGAAGCTATAAATACCATATTTAACAAGTATTTTCACGATCATTGAAATCTGAAATGATTGTGTTATATAAAACAATGTTGGGAGTGATATATTGAAAACTGTAAAAACAGAAAACGCTGTGGGAATGGTACTGGGACACGACATTACCGAAATCATACCCGGGGAGTTCAAAGGAGCTGCCTTCAAGAAGGGACATATAATAACGGAAAATGACATAGAACGGCTTCTGCGAATAGGAAAGGAGCATGTATATGTTTTTGAACTTGGTGAGGACGAACTCCATGAAAATGATGCGGCTCTCAGGTTGGGAAAACTGTTTGCAGGACCCGGCATCAGTTTTTCAGAACCCTCTGAAGGAAAAACCAGTTTAAAATCAATGTATAGAGGGCTTTTGAAAATAAACAGGGATCTGCTGGAGCAGGTTAATGATACGGAAGATATCTGTTTGGCTACCATACAAGAGAATATATGTGTGGAGAAGGATGCATTGCTGGGAGGATGCAGGATTATTCCCCTTTCAATAAAAAAAGAGAAAATTGAACATGTGGAGAACATGGTAAAAGGCAAGGATCCGATGTTCAAAATCAAGTCTTTCATAAATCTCAGGACAGCTTTGATAGTAACCGGCTCTGAAGTATACAAAGGAAGGATCAAGGATGAATTCGGGCCGGTTGTTGAAAAGAAAGTAAAACACTACGGTTCGGGAATTTTTAATAAAACCATAGTAACCGATGAATTGGATGAAATAAAGAATGCCGTATTGGATGCAAAAAAAGCAGGTGCGGAACTCATTGTAGTTACGGGGGGAATGTCAGTGGATCCGGATGACAAAACTCCCGGCGCCATTAAAGCAACCGGAGCAGATATTATAACCTACGGAACTTCTGTTTTACCCGGTGCAATGCTGCTGTTTGCCTACCTGGACGGTACGCCTGTGTTTGGGCTTCCCGGCTGTGTAATGTTTGCACATACTACAGCCTTTGACCTATTACTTCCCAGAGTCTTTGCAGGCGAAAAAATTATCAGAAAAGATATCACCAGAATGGGGTACGGGGGACAATGCCTATCCTGTGAGGTGTGTAAATTCCCTTACTGCAATTTCGGGAAGCATTGAGGAGGAAAAATGTTAGAAAATATAACCGTTGAGACTGCAAAGAGAATATTATCGGAAGAAAAAAATGATATTAAGCAAAGCGAACTGTACATTCTTGACAGCTTGGATCATGTCCTTGCCGAAGACATTGTATCCGAAACCGACATGCCTCCCTTTGACAGATCACCCCTGGACGGCTATGCCTATAAATCGGAAGACACAGTAAATGCAGCCGAAAACTCTCCGGTAACCTTGGAAGTAATAGACTATGTACAAGCGGGATATGTAAGCAGAAAAAAAATATGTAACGGGCAGGCAATCCGAATTATGACCGGAGCCAAAATACCGGAAGGCGCGGATGTGGTTATACGATATGAAGATACTGAATTTACCGATAAGACAGTTAAAATATTCAGATATCTCAAGCCCCAATCCAATATAGTAAAAGCAGGGGAAGATATGCGGGCAGGAGACCTGATACTGCGCAAAGGCATAACCATCGGGCCTGCAGAGATAGGTGTACTGGCTTCAAACGGAAAGACCCATGTTAAAGTATACTCCAAACCTACAATTGCAATACTGTCAACCGGCGACGAGCTTCTTGAAATTGATGAAGAATTGGCTGACGGCAAGATAAGAAACAGCAATTCCTATGTAATAGCGGCACAGGTAAAAAAATACGGCGGAAATGCCAAAATACTCGGAATTTGTATGGATAGGGTAAACGATGTTAAGAAGAAACTGGATTCTGCTCTCAAATGGGCTGATATGATAATCACAACCGGAGGAGCTTCTGTCGGAGATGCCGATATAATCAAAGAAGCCTTCAAGGCAGCGGGAGCCGATATATTATTCTGGAAAACAAGAATGAAGCCTGGAACCCCAATAGTAGCGGCAAAGCATGGGAATAAATTGTTATTCGGATTATCCGGCAATCCGGCTGCAGCATTTATCACCTTTGAAATTTTTGTGGGGCCTGCAATATTAAGATTAATGGGAAAACCAAAGCACAAATATATGAAAGTTGAATCCATACTGGAAAGCGATTTTAACAAAGTCAGCGAGCAGGACAGGTATTTAAGGGCCTTCACATACAAAAAAGAAGGAGCCTATTATACCGTACTTCCGGATAAACACAGCTCGGGAGTTTTATCCAGCCTGTCAGGGAAAAACTCATTACTGCTTATCCCCGGCGGATCAAGCCCTTATAAAAAAGGAGACCGGGTAACTGTTGAATTGATCAACCATCTGGAGGCGGAATTATGATACCGGTGTTTTCAGTTGTTGCAAACAATTCAAAAACAGGAAAGACCACAGTATTATGCGATATTGTCAGAGAATTAAAATCCAGGGGATACAGGATTTGTACCATAAAACATGATGTTCACGGCTTTGATATTGACCATCCGGGTAAAGACACATGGAAACATGCACAAGCAGGTTCAGATTTCGTAGTTATATCATCTCCAAAAAAATTAGCGATGATTGAAGAAGTTGAAAAAGAATACAGCCTGGACGAAGTGATAAGCAAGATAAGCAATGTAGATATAATCATAACGGAAGGTTTTAAACAGGAGCGCAAACCAAAACTGGAAGTTTACAGGAAAGAGTTCCCGAATGAAATATGGTCAAAAGATGAAGACTTGTTTGCCATCATCACAAATACGCCTTTAAACAAAGGTGTACCCCAGTTCGATTTCTCCGAGATAAAAGAAGCAGTCGACTTAATAGAAAGCTTATTCTTGAAATAAGCGCCTCACTTGCCGCCGCACTCCGATGCTTGGCCTGTCAATATCTCTATCCCATGCTTCAATGCGGGTATTATTGCTTCCAGATTCTCTCTCACACCCTTTGGGCTGCCGGGAAGGTTTATAATTAGGGACTGCTTCCTTATGCCCGCCTGTGCCCTGGAGAGCATTGCCTTCGGGGTAGCCTGAAGGCTCTTCGCCCTCATTGCCTCGGGTATCCCCGGTACATACCTTTCAATTACCTCAAGAGTTGCTTCGGGAGTTATGTCTCTTTTTGAAAAGCCCGTGCCTCCTGTAGTCAGTATTAAATTCAATCCGAGAGTATCGGACATGTCTATGATAGCTTCCTTGATATCCCGCATTTCATCAGGGACAATAACATATTTTTCTACACGGCCTCCTATCTGCTTCATAATCTCTTCAATAGCAGGGCCTGAAGCATCTTCTCTTTCGCCCTTTGAACCTTTATCGCTTACTGTTATGATTCCTACGCTGAATCCCTCCATGGTATCCTACCTCCTGCACTAGCATTTCGTATTATTGATGTCTTCGTTCAACTTACCGCTGAAATTGAATTCCCCTGACTTGCCGCCCCTCTTATGTACAAGATGTATATCACTTATCACCATTAATTTATCAATGGCCTTGCACATATCATATATAGTCAACGCCGCAACGGATACTGCCGTCAAGGCTTCCATTTCAACTCCCGTAACTCCGACAGTCTTTACAACCGCTTCAATATCAATTTTGGAATTTTCATAATCAGCCTGAAATTCAATATCTGCACCATATATGCTGACATTATGGCACATAGGTATTATATCCGGTGTAGACTTGGCTCCCATTATACCGCCTACCTGTGCTACGGATAAGACATCTCCCTTTCTTATCCTTCCCTCTGCAATGGCCTTCAAGGTCTCCCTTTTCATATAAACAGAACCTCTTGCAATTGCCTCTCTTACACTTTCTTCCTTTTCAGACACATCCACCATCTTGGCATAGCCCTTAGCATTTATGTGGGTGAGTTCCCCAACACCCTGGACTTCCTTTTTATTCTTTGAGTTCATACAATCACCTCGTTATCTCATATTTTAGCACAAACTCAAGAAATTAATAAGGGCAGTGCAATAATTTAGCAAAAAACTTCCATGACTAATATCAAAATATTGTAAGTATGCTAAATAATTAACATTATTTACACTATATAAATATGCCAATTTTTGATATAATTTGTCATGGATGGTATTTTATCATCATTTTTTCAACTGTATCAAGGAGGACAGCGGAATGTTCAAGATAAGCAGTAATAGTATAATGTTCAAGGTGCTGGTGATGATATTAACCATATGTATGTTGGAATCTTTACTTTTCATAATAATGTCGGAAAGACTCACAGGCAGCATTTTGGAAAACATGACCATCGAAAACAGCAGCAAAAACGCAGAACTGTACTCCGAATTCATAGGCAACTGGCTGGGGGAACGTATGCGTGAAATTAATATGTATGCAAATTCTCCCATTATAAGAACAATGGATTGGAATAGCATAGAACCTTACCTGAGGCAGGAGGTCAATGAAAAGCTTAATGTATATGACCATTTTATGGTTGCGGAATCAAACGGGGATTACAATACTACTCTCAGAAGAAATGTCGGAAACGTTAGTGACCGTGAGTATTTCAAGCATGTCATGGAAGGCAAAGCAGTAGTGTCCAACCCGATTGTCTCCAGATCTACCGGAAAGCCGGAAGCGATTATTGCATCACCTATACTGGACAATAACGGAAAAATCAAAGGAGTTATGGCAGGAGCAGTAAATCTCATGAAGCTTTCAAGGATTATTGATAATCTTAAATACAACTATCCCAACTCATACTCATATATTGTAGACAAAGAAGGCCAAATCATTGCCCATCCCAGGGAAGAATTAATTCTCCGGTATAATATAACAAAGGAATCAGATGTCATCAGTAGAGACATAGCTGAAGCATCGGCAGAAATACTCACAAATGACCGGGGCTCTAATACGTATTCCTTTGAAGGTATTGTCAGCATGAACTATTATCATATAATCCCCAATACCGACGATTGGAAGCTGATTATCAAAATACCTGTGAACTACTGGCAAACCCCGATGAGATATACTTCATCGCGTCTTATACTAATTGGGCTTGCAGGCCTTATAATAGCTTCAATAGTCGGATTTTTCATTGCAAAAAGCATATCAACTCCAATCATAAAGCTTAAAGAAGTGTTTACAAGGGCAACCGCCGGAGATCTTACAGTAAGGTCGGAAATCAGTACCGACGATGAAATCGGAGATGCCGCAAGAAGCTTTAATAAAATGATGGATACCATAAGCAAGCTGACCTATTATGATTCACTAACCCTGCTCCCCAATAAACTGCATTTTGATGCAATACTGTGCAGGGAAATTAAGAAATCCGCCAGTAATAATACCATGCTTGCATTAATAATATTTGACATAGACAGA
>JAKJBU010000023.1:0-6237 GCA_022706825.1 Bacillota bacterium | reverse complement strand
TATATCCGAAAGACGGAGAAAGCGGCGACAGCCTGTTTAAGAATGCATTTTCGGCAATGCAAAAAGCAAAGGTACACGGCAGGGATAATTTTAATTTCTACGAACCTTCAATAAACGAACTGCTTGTTGAACAAATGAACCTGGACAGCAGTATGCATCATGCATTGGACAACGGCGAGTTTTCCATATACTATCAACCTCAGATGGATACGCGCACCCAAGAGATAATTGGCTGTGAAGCTCTGTTGAGATGGAATCACCCTGAGCTGGGAATGATTGGCCCCAATGAATTCATCCCCATCTCTGAGGCTAACGGATTGATAACCCTTATAGGCAGATGGGTTCTCTACACGGCTTGCATGCAGAACAAGCTTTGGCAGGATTCAGGCTTCAAACCAATTTTTGTATCGGTTAATTTATCTCCTGCACAGCTTATACAAGAGAACTTCATCGATATGGTATCCGAAATTCTTGAAGAAACAAAACTTTTGCCGGAATATCTGGAGCTTGAGATTACAGAAAGCGTTGCTGTAAAAAACTACGATTACATAACGGGTATATTGGAAAAGCTTAAGAAAATGGGCATAAGAATAGCTCTTGATGATTTTGGAACGGGATATTCTTCTCTTAATTATCTCAAGAATTTTGCCATCACCACTTTGAAGATAGACCGCAGCTTTATCCATGACATAAATGAAAATCCAAAGAATTCAGCAATTGTATCCAGCATACTTGCAATGGGCAGGAATCTGAAGCTCTGCATAACCGCAGAAGGAATTGAGACTAAAGAGCAATATGAGACTTTGAGAGACAGGGGCTGTGACATCATGCAAGGGTTCTATTTCAGTAAACCCCTTCCCCTGCATGAATTTGAAAAATTAATGAAAAAACCCGGTGATTAAGAGGACATGGGGACGGGGACACGGGGACGTTTCCCCTGTCCCACCGGAAGTGGGACACGCGAAACGTCCCCATGTCCCCGTCATGAGAGGACATGGGGACGTTTCTCCTGTCCCGCTGAAAGCGGGACAAGCGAAACGTCCCCCTGTCCTCTATTTCATCTTAGTACATCATGTCTCCGCCCATACCGCCGCCTGGCATCATTGGCTTTTCCTTCTCAGGCAGGTCTGCCACCACACCTTCCGTAGTAAGCAGCAATGCTGCAACGGAAGCCGCATTCTGAAGTGCTGATCTTGTAACCTTTGTCGGGTCAACTATTCCGGCCTGAATCATGTCTGTATATTCTTCTTTCAAAGCATCGAAACCGATTCCGGGCTTGCTTGCCATAACCTTTTCAATTACCACTGAGCCTTCAAGTCCCGCATTCTCGGCAATCTGTCTGACAGGCTCTTCCAATGCCCTCTTGACTATCCTGATGCCTGTTTTTTCGTCCCCGTCCGCTCCGGCAATCAATGCGTTTACAGCAGGTATTGTATTTGCAAGTGCAGTTCCGCCCCCTGCTACTATACCTTCTTCAACTGCCGCCCTTGTTGCTGCAAGAGCGTCCTCTATTCTGTGCTTTCTTTCCTTAAGCTCTGTCTCTGTAGCAGCACCGACTTTGATTACCGCAACGCCGCCGGAAAGCTTTGCAAGCCTTTCCTGGAGTTTTTCCCTGTCGAAGTCGGAAGTGGTCTCTTCTATCTGTACTTTAAGCTGTTTGATTCTGTCTTTGATTGCCTTTGGTTCTCCGGCACCGTCAACAATAATTGTATTTTCTTTCTGAACCTTGACCTGTCTTGCTCTTCCAAGCTGGCTCAGTTTTGTTTCTTTAAGCTCCAAGCCCAGTTCTTCGGATATAACCTGGCCATTTGTGAGTACTGCAATATCTTCCAGCATTGCCTTTCTTCTGTCTCCAAAGCCCGGAGCCTTTACTGCCACACAGGTGAAAGTGCCTCTGAGCTTATTGACAATCAATGTTGACAAGGCCTCTCCCTCAACATCCTCAGCAATAATAAGAAGCTTCTTACCTTGCTGAACTATCTGTTCAAGAATTGGCAGCAGTTCCTGTACGTTTGAAATCTTCTTGTCGGTAATGAGTATATATGGATCGTCCAGTACAGCTTCCATTTTCTCCGTATCGGTAACCATATATAATGAGATGCAGCCTCTGTCAAACTGCATGCCTTCCACCACATCGAGTGTTGTTCCGAAGGTATTGGATTCTTCAACAGTAATAACGCCATCCTTGCCTACCTTTTCCATAGCTTCAGCAATAAGTTCCCCTATTGTCTCATCTGCAGCGGAAATGGAAGCAACCTGTGCAATAGCTTCTTTGCTCTCGATAGGCCTCGAATTCTTCTTAAGCTCTTCTACTGCCGTATCAACCGCTTTGCTGATACCTCTCTTTATTATCGTCGGATTTGCTCCTGCTGCAACGTTCTTGAGCCCTTCTCTAATGATTGCCTGCGCAAGAAGTGTAGCTGTAGTAGTACCGTCCCCTGCCACATCATTTGTCTTGGTAGCAACTTCCTTAACAAGCTGTGCTCCCATATTTTCAAAGGGATCTTCCAGTTCTATTTCCTTCGCTATGGTAACACCGTCATTAGTAATAACCGGTGAGCCGAATTTCTTATCCAGAACTACATTTCTGCCCTTTGGGCCTAATGTTATTTTTACTGTATTCGCAAGCTGGTTAACACCGCTTTCAAGTGCCCGTCTTGCATCCTCTGCAAATCTTATCTGTTTTGCCATCTATATTCCCTCCTAATTTATTCAATTATTGCCAAAACATCGCTCTGTCTGATGATCAGATACTCATTGCCATCCATCTTCACTTCAGTTCCGGCATATTTTGAGTATATAACCTTATCTCCTGCTTTTAACTCCAGAGGAATTTTCTTGCCGTCCACCATTTCTCCGGAACCTACCGCAAGCACTTCGCCCTGCATCGGTTTTTCCTTTGCAGTACCCGGAAGCACTATACCGCTCTTGGTTGTTTCTTCATTTTCAATGACTTTGATGATGATTCTGTCGCCTAAGGGTTTGATATTCATGCATACTCCTCCTTAAAGTAATTACTTTAAACACTATGTATTTTTATTATTAGCACTCACCTAGACTGAGTGCTAATTACACTTTATATAATAATTAAAGGAAATTATATTATCAAACTCCCAAATAAGCCAAAAACAGCAAATAATGATAATATTCCTCCAATGCCTTATATTATTTCAACATTACGCCGTATTTATACCATTTTCTTAATATTTCAAGGCATAAGGGTCCATCGTATCCCGTATCTCCAGCCCCGCGGCTTTACTTCATAAATAACATCAGTATTATCGGAAGGAATATCGCCGGCAGCATATTGCCGACTTTCAGCTTCCTTGTTTCCAGCAAATTTATGCCCATTCCCACAAGCAGGACTCCTCCTACGGCTGTCATTTCAGTAATCACTGCTTCACTGAGGTATGGGGCAACGGATGACGCAAGCAAAGCTATGGAGCCCTGATACACCAAAACGGGCAGGGACGACAGTACAACCCCTATTCCAAGAGTTGATGCAAAAACAACAGATATCGTTCCGTCCAATATAGACTTCGTCAGCAGTATATTGTGATTATTCATTAATCCGCTCTGCAGCGATCCCATAATTGACATTGTTCCTACGCAGAATAGAAGGCTGGCAGTTACAAAGCCTTTTGAAAAGCTTCCTTCTCCGGAATTAAGCTTGCCCTGGACGTAATCGCCTAAATCGTTCATTCTCTTTTCTATATCGATCCATTCTCCGATTACCGACCCGATAACGAGACTGAATATTACAACCAATGCATTTTGTGTATCAACCGCAAACATCATGCCGAGCACCAGAGTAAAAAGCCCCAGAACCGACATGATTATATTGCTGAAACGCTCAGATATACCTTTTCTGAAAAAGCTTCCCGCAATACCGCCTATAATTATTGCTCCCGCATTTGCTATAGTGCCTAACAAAATCAATATACGACCCTCCCAAATCTATAATTGGAATAATAATACGACATAACTATAAGTATGAATAACCAAGCAAGAGCTTGTATAGTATAGCAGGGCACACTTTTATGCATTTTGGCAACAGGCCTCTGATATGGCTTTGGTAAAAAGTTCGTGAAGCCGGCATGGACGCCGGCTTAGGTGTCTCGGGTCATGGAAGACCTTTTGGCACCGTCAGAACTTTTCCAAAGGCATATCAGTAGCCCTGTCAAAATCATAATCCGTGTGCATGATATACTATACTGTCTCTTGCGGAGGGTTATGCAAACTTCAGATACGCCGAATCATTCTCCTATTGTGTTAAACGTTCTTATCCGGATTGATTTTTTGCAGCCTCGCATAATAAAAAAGGTACTCTTGTGCAAAACCCGCCAAATCTCCGAACTTCTCCGCCGCAAAGTTCCCGATTTCCTTCATTTTGACATCCCTTCCCAGGAAGAAGTACTCGGTTACCCTTTTTACCCACACATCCACAGGATAGGCTTCATATTTCTGCATGGAAAAAAGCATTATGCAGTCCGCTACCTTGGGGCCCACTCCCGGAATCTTCATAAGCTCCTCCCTGGCTTTATGGATATCCAGGGAAGAAATCTCCTCCAGCCTTATATCCCTCATATTTACCATTCTTACAGCCTGATATATGTATTTGCATCTGAAACCTGCCCTGCACAGGGATAATTCCTCCATACCCGCCTCCTGCAGCTCTGAAGGGGTTGGAAAGGCATAATAAGCCCTCCCTTTATACTGAACTTTCCTGCCGTACATTTCAGACAGCAGGCCGACGCTTCTTGATATCATCGGTATGCTGTTGTTCGCAGATATGATGTATGAAATCAGGAGTTCCCAAGGCTCCTGCTTCAGTATCCTTATACCTTTTCCGTGCTTTATTGCCATATCAAGCACAGGGTCCTTTGCCAGCTCTTTTTTTATTGCACCATAATCCCTTCCCAAATCAAAATAGTCAAACCAGATTTCCTTAAAATCCTTAAGGTTCGTATTGTCAAGAATCACGATCCCCTTTTCATAATCGGATCTGACATTGAGAACCTTTCCGAAGGCAATTCCGGTATAGCTTCCGTCTTCTTCCTTTGTCCAGCGGAAGCATTGCCCGCATTCAAATATGTGCCCGGCATCGAAGTCTTTTACATCTTCAAGTATCAAGCCATTCTCAACTTCAGTAATCTTCATAGCCAATTCTCCTCATTCCCGCTCCGCGTCCCCGCAGCCCTGCCCATGTCATTCTAAGTGTAAGCAAAGAATCTTAGGACTCTTCACTGCGTTCAAAGCCCTTCCCTAATCTGGCCTCCGGCGTCTGTTACGTCGTTATAGCCTTCACTGTTACGTTTATGCTTAATACATTTATACCTGTCATGTATTCTATCTCTTCCACCAGTTTTTTCTGAAGCTCCACAATCATAAGGTCAATTCTTGTAATCAGCTTTATTGATAAATCAAGGTCAATGATTACCCCATCCGGCTTGTTCTCTATTCTGACTCTCATTATCTTGTTTATTCTCTCCACCTTTGATACACATATGCTGATTATCTGAACAAGTGCGGCTTTAGAAAGCTCATATTTACCCAGATAACTGAAGGTAGGCCTTATAATCGTCTTTTCCACCATACCGGAAAACCTGCCCTTTTTGCTGAATATCTTAAGGGAATCAATAAAATAACCTGAGAAGTCCTTTTTAACCTCAAAGGTAGGCACCGGTATTACGTGCTTACCGTCCTCCCTGCGTGATTTTTGGGCCAGCTCTATTTCCTTTTCCGTGGACACATCTTCTATGTACAGAACCTCATGCAGTTCGGGAAGCTCCAGCACCTGGCATATTTCCCTTATCATTTTAAGGGATGTACCAAGTATAAGAAGTTTTTCCGGGTTTATCTCTTTTAAAGCATTCTTAACATTTTCCCTATGTTCAGGGTCATTGAAAAGCGCTCTTCTAACCGATGCTATGCGGGTCCTTTCCCTTTTTGCCGATTGGCCTGCTATAACCCTCGTACCGCCTATCAGCAATCCATCGTCTAATATATATCCTATGTCTCTGTCTTTTGCAACTATAAATGCCTTGTAGCTTTTCCCGGTACCGCTCTGACCAACAAGTGCATAAACTTCCACGGTCACACCCCCAACACTTTTAGAATGGTTTTTCGTATAAGTATTATTCTATCATATTTAGAAGAATGTGACATACTCCCACCACCTAAGAGGTGGGGGCTTCTTGGGACGTACCGACTAATGTCGATATAATTACCAAGCTA
>JAKJBU010000022.1 GCA_022706825.1 Bacillota bacterium | reverse complement strand
TTTCTCCTACTGAAAGTGACATTTTCATACGATAATTAAGTCACTTTTAGGGTGACATTTTCACAAAGTATTGACAACATCCGTCCATGTGCATTTTACGAGGCAAATAATCAAACGGGCTTTTAGACAAATATATAATAATTGCTTTTATTATACCTCATTTTTGCTATATTAACTAAAATGTAGCAATTTCTTATTCAAATTCTAAAAGTTTTATAATACAATATATATATATTGCGGATATTGTATTACAGTGATTAAAGCACTAAATACCGTATTATTAAAATGAAAGGTGGGTCATGTATGCTTAATTACAAAATAGTCGGCAATGCCATGCAGCAAGTAGTTGTCGAACTTGGGGCAGACCAGACAATGTACAGCGAGGCAGGAAAATTCCTGTGGAAAACCGACAATATCAAGTTTGAGACTTCCTTCAACGTAGGTGACAAAAAAGGGCACTTCGAAGAAAAAAGCGGCGGAGGCTTTATGGGCAAGTTCATGGATACCGCTGTAACGGTGGGCAAAAGAAAGCTTGCAGGAGAATCCGCAGCTTTTCAGGTATTTAATGTAACCCATGGAGAGAGCGGGTTGGTAACCTTCTCCCAGACTATTCCGGGAGAGATAAAAGCAATAAACATTGAAGATTTCGGCGTGCTGTACGTTCAGAAGGACGGCTTCCTGGCTGCAGAAAATACTGTAGACTTTGATATCGCACTTACAAAAAAAATAGGAGCCGGATTCTTCGGCGGTGAAGGCTTCATATTGGAAAAATTCAGTGATGTAGGAACCCTTTTCATTGGCGCCTGCGGTAATTTCATAGAAATCAATCCCGCGGATTACGGCGGAAAAATACAGATAGACACCGGTGCTTTGGTTGCTTTTGATAAAAATATTGACTATGACATTGAATGGGTAGGCGGAAGTGTGGGGCAGGTTGCAAAGAACCTTCTGTTCGGCGGTGAAGGCCTTTTCCTTGCAACTCTTTCAGGAAACGGAAAAGTATTAATCCAAAGCATGAACATCACATCCCTTGCCAGAACACTTTTCAGAAACGCAACAAAATCCTCGCCTGAGGACAGAAGCAGCGGCAAAATGCTTGGAGGACTCGGAAGCTTGCTGGGTGAATTAGGCGGAGACAAGTTCTAATAATTAGTATACATAAAGTGCTCCAAAGTTGTAAACATTTTGTAACAACTGGCTTCAGACTATATCTTTATGTATCCTTATTGAATATAATAGGAATATAGATAGTAATAAGTGCTATTACTCTTTATTCCTCCCCCTCATTTTAAAGAATGCGACATTTATAGGAGACTATAAATGTCGCATATTGTTTGCCCTTCTTCCACATCATTTGCATTTACATTTCCCTGATTATTATATATATTATACCTTGAAAGATTGTTTCGCAGATTATATAAAAGGAGAATACAGATGACAGATACTATTCTTTTTGATTTGGACGGAACCTTATTGCCCCTGGATATGGAGAAGTTCACTAAGATATACTTCTATGAAATGGGACATATGTTCAAGGATATGATAGCCCCGAAGCTGCTTGCCAAGCATATATGGACTGCTACTTTAGAGATGGTGGGCAATACTGAATACAAAACAAACGAAGAGGTGTTCATGGATTGCTTTTCAAAGCTTATTGACGGTGATATCAACAGGTACAAGGAGCGGTTCGATTATTTCTATGATACCCTGTTCCATAAAACAAAAGAGGCTGCTGAAAGACAATCATTAATAATTGAAAGTATATCAATCCTCAAGAAGAAAAACTACAAGCTTGTAGTTGCAACCAATCCGTTGTTTCCCCGCAAAGCGATACATCATAGGATTGAATGGGCAGGGCTTGATCTGAAAGATTTTGAATACATAACTTCATATGAAGACAATCATTTCTGCAAACCCCAGCCTGAATTCTACAAGGAGGTGCTGGATATCATAGGCAAGAGGCCTGAGCAGTGCTTGATGGTCGGAAATGATGTTCAGGAAGATCTTATAGCTCTTAAGCTGGGGATCAAAACCTTTCTGATAAAGAATAATATGATTCATAGGACAGAAGAAGCGTTTACCAGTACTTATGAAGGAAATTACGAGGATTTTTACAGCTTTGTTAAAGAACTTCCCGATGTCAGACGCTCTTCCTGACTATGGCCTTTATTGCCCAAACAAAAGGTATGAGACAAATTGCAGCCACTATAATAAAATGAAAATTGCCATAATAGGATTTAAATAAGGAAATAAAATTATTATAGAAATGTGCCAGAAAACTTATCCAAATGTTACCTGTATATAAGGTGGCGAAGAACACAGGTATATAAGATATTCCAATAAGAAGTGCAGTTTTTAGCCCCCAGCCGATAGAATGCAGGATTCCGAAAATCAAAGCCGCTAGGAGTATGCTGACAATGAGCCTGATATTACCGGAAAATTTCATTTTATTAAAAGCTAAAGAAACCAGAAGCAGATTGATCAGTTCTTCTGTAAAAGCTACAAAAGGCAAGGTTATAATCTTCGCAAAAAGCTCAATAGGGTCACTTACCGCCACACTCATCTTCTGAAGGGCTTCGGGGAAAATTCCTGATGCAATCAGCAAATTGTTTATTGCACCAATAAGAGACATCAAAAAAATCGGATAGATAAGTATTATGTCCGGTTTGTATCCGATAAAACGGGGAAGTATCTTATTCTCCTTCGGAAAGCTCAAGTATCTTTTTATATCCTTGAAAAGTATAAGGCACAAGGCCAGCAGAGAAGCGTAGAATAAAATTCCGAAAAAAACAGCATATAAACGGCTTGTCTTCATATTAACAAAATAAAGACACAAAACCGTCCAAAAGAGCACTATTGCGCTCTTTGGCAGGCTTATGCCATCATAAATATTCTTTTCCAATTCTTTATAAATTTTATCCGGTATTTTTCTCATGAACACATGCCTCATATTCATAATAATACTTGACCTGATTGGCTTTCACTTATCATATTATATCATAAATCCGCAAGTATCTAATAAAAAAACACTGCAAACCGTTGCAGTGTCTATATTCTTTGATGGTGCGCCATCAGGGACTCGAACCCGGGACCCATTGATTAAGAGTCAATTGCTCTACCAACTGAGCTAATGGCGCACGTTTCGTCTATTCTGTTCTCAATCGACTTTATCATTATACAAAAGAAAATTATCTGTGTCAACATGTTATTATTGGATTAAATTTTAATTTTTTCGGGATGATTTATAGTCTTTCTTCCGTGCGGCTCAAATTTCCCTTATATATTTCCATTAAGCTCTCGTAGCTGTTGCCGGAGTATTTGGAAACCAACAGCCTTATTTCTGAAAGATGCTTTATTGCATTTTCGAATTCAAGCTTTGCCTTTTTAAAGGAACCCTCATTATAATATTTCACTCCGGCTAAATTGCATTCATTGGCCAGCTTGAAGCATGCATCTATTTTTTCAGCCTTTTCAAGCATTCTGTCCTTATTTCCCGCAAAAAGCTCTTTAAGTTTGGAATAAAGCTCCATATCATAGTTGCTTGTATTTGATTTCATAGTTTCAAGCATGTTCAGCGCATTGTCAAATTCCTTTACTGCCTGTTCAAGCCTGCCTTCGTTATATTGCTTCACTCCGGCCAGATTGTGCTCCCTGGCAAGCTGCAGAAAAGAATCAGAGTATTGCCTGAAACCTCTGTAAGAGGCATCAACTTTTATTAGTTCCGAAAACACTTCAATTGCTTTTCCGTATTCATTTTTTTCATAGTATTCCAATGCTTTTCCCTTCAGCTTTTCAGCTTCGGTTCTTTTTTTTGCTGTCTTGATCCGGCTTTCCGTTTTAACTGGTTCTGCAGCAGGTACAGGAGTCAATACCGCTGTTGCCGCCGGTGCCGGAATTACCTCGGCTGTCTTGGCAATTTCCTCGCAAGCCGGCTCTAATGTTGCCGGTAAGGCATCATAATTCATTATGTATCCTATCATAAATGCCAGTACCATTGCAGCGGCGATCATGGCTGCAGCAGAAAAAAACCTTCTCTTTGACCCTCCTGATGCATTATTGATGGATGCGGCAATCTCCGCCACTGCTGTTCTTTCTGCTTCCTCCGCGTTTTTTTTTGAAATCTCAATACTCTCTTTATCCTCCGCTTGAATTTCTTGATTGTTCATCGTTGTTTTAGCCTCCGCCTTAAGTATGCGTTCAAGCTTTTGCCTGAATTCCGCCGGCGACTTATATCTGTCCTTCCTGTCATAGCTGCAGGCTTTAAGGATAACAGCCCCAAGATTTTCTTCCGAATCTGCAGGCAGCGGCAGCCTTTCCCCTGACATCCTGCGGGCTGCAGACTTTTCCGTATCTTCAACGGTAATAGCTTCCGGAGGCAGCGGCAGAAATGGCAGCCGCCCCTTGTTAAGCAGCTTGTACATAACTATTCCCAAAGAATACAGGTCAACGGAAAAATCATACGACTGCTCTTTATAAAGTTCGGGGGCCATATATAAGGGATTGAGTGCAGTCAAAACAGTCCTCCCGCCCTTTGAAAGCTCCTTTGCCATATTAAAGCTGCCCAGCTTGAACTCTTCCCTGGGTGATACAAATATATTTGAATCCTTAATGTCCCTGTGTATTATGTTCTCCCTTCCACAGGCTTCAAGAGCCTTGCAGATATCAATCCCCAGCCTGACAACATCAAGCCTTCCAAGTTTTCTTCCAATTAGAAAATCGGGCAATGCCTGAAGAGATTCCATCCTTATAAGAACATCCCACCCCTGATTTCCTTTCTTCTCATATATCCCATGGTCTTCGTAAGTTACAATATTGCTGTTCCCTCTCAGCTTGTACATCAGCTCAATTTCATTCTGTACGTTGACCAACAGGCTTTTAAAGTATTCAGGCATAGCTGCCCTGCTGATGCCTATGGCCTGAGCCTCGGAAATATCATTTTTGCTTATGGAAAAGCTCATGAATTTGACGGTTGAAATATACCGTTTACCCCATTCCTCCTTAAACACTCTGTATATTTCACAGTCAACCCCTTGCCCAATAAGCTCATCTACCTTCCATGACCCCCAAAGAGGCTGGTATTTCTCAATAGCCCTGCCGGATTCCCTCATCCAATTCACCCCAAATTCATCTGAAGACTCACTTAATTATGAAACCTGCACCTTTAACTCATAACCTATAATCTAGTAATTTCTATATTCGGCAGCGGTATCCTTCATTATTTCAATCGCAAGTTCGGACACCATTTTTCTACATATTCATACAAGGGTTCTATGGAAAATTCATCTGGATTTATCCATG
Organism: Bacillota bacterium; assembly: GCA_022706825.1. Lineage (GTDB taxonomy): Bacteria > Bacillota > Clostridia > Lutisporales > Lutisporaceae > BRH-c25. Next base: position 17,034 of record JAKJBU010000022.1, on the reverse strand, counting down.
CTATATAATATATAATATAAAGTAATATATTTGGGAGGGTGATAATATGAGTCTGTTAAGCCAAACAATTCAATCAGGTGACTGGAAAGGTGAAAAGCATGTTCCTGTAATTCACTGCCCTGAAAAGGTAACGCCGGATACCCCCTTTGAAGTAAAGGTGACAATCGGTGATGCAATACCCCATCCCAATACCTTTGAGCACCATATAGTATGGATAAAGGTGTTTTTCCAGCCGGAAGGCTCAAAATTTCCTGCAGAAATAGCTCATTTCAACTTCTCGGCTCATGGAGAAGGGGAGACCTTTACCGACCCGGCAGGGCTGACCCGGATAAAAATAAAAAAATCCGGAATCATTTATGCATTGTCTTACTGCAATATCCACGGGTTGTGGGAAAGCAGCAAAGAAATCAGTCTTTAGGTTAAAAGAAAGCCCTGATGTAATATACATCAGGGCAGTTTCATGAATTCGCCTTGCTCTTTAAAATGCCTAATAGCTTTCTCCGTTGGGAAAAACAACAAATACCTTGCGGAACCATCCGTTATGGAAGTCTATTTCAAAAAAGTCTACATTGTCTGATATGTCATTCTGCACATAGAAGGTTCTATCTTCTGCACGGACTATGATGTCATCCGGTTTTGGTCCATCCTGAACCAGGCTGTAAGCCATGGACAGTCATCCGCAATCATTATCATATGCTATTCTGAAGTTTTTGGATTCAATTTTTGACAGTTCCCCTTTGGCTTTATCAGTAATCCTAACATCCATAATATCCCTCCATTCGTGTTTGAATGTTAGTTCAATTATGAATTATTTGATAAATAAAATCAAGATTAATTTGTAATAGTTATTAATTTGTCAATATACAGGATTTCCTGCAAAAAATGGTTATACCGCAGCTTTCGGCTGCGGTACAACCCTGGCATTATTGAATCTCAATTCTCTTATTTTTGCTTACTCCTGATTCCCTTTTGGGAAGTACCATTGATAATACGCCATTTTCAAACTTGGCAGAAATTTGGTTTTCAATTACATTTTCAACATAGAAGCTTCTGCTGTAACTTCCGCTTCTTCTTTCTTTTCTGATATAGTTTTCTTTTTCTATGTTTGTTTCTTCGTTTCTTGTTACTGATATTGTGAGTCTGTCATTATTAAGGTCTACGCTGATTTCTTCCTTTTTTACTCCGGGTAAATCTGCTTCAACAATATACTCTTTTTCATTTTCCTTTATATCCACCTTAATTTGTGCATCACCTGCGAAGAATGCGGGCATGAAGGAATCTCCGAAGAAACCGTCAAATAGATTGTCTATGTTGAAAATATCATGAGGCCTTTCTGATAAGCCTCTATTTTTTCTGCCGTATGGTACCATGAACATACAAAACACCTCCGTATAAATGTGGTAATTTTGGTCTTAATTTGACTTTGACTTTCTTTGACCTTTGTTTATATTATCACATTTATTATGGGAAAATTCAATTTTCATTATTCCTTATTTTTTGTTAAATTAGTTCAAATTTACATAATAATTAAATATATCTCATTATTTCTCTAACAGGTTTAGTTTTTATGGGCCTTTGGGCAGGTTTTTACAAGTATGCAAAAACCCTCATTCAAAACCTTGCTGTTAAATAATTTAGTTTGCCGTAACAGTACTTGCATAATTTCAGAAATACTAAATATTATGATATAATTATTGCAATACCAAAGCAAAATTTATAGGGCTGGTGTTGCAAATGATTAATATTATTAATAACTGGCTGGTACATAACGGTATGAACGAAGGGCTCTCTCTCGTTTTGTCAAATATAATCACAGCTATCGCTATTGTGCTTCTCAGCATAGTGATAAATTTGATTGTAAAAAAATTCTTTTTGAAAATCGTTAAGGCATATGCTGCAAAATCCCCTCAAAAGTGGGATGACATTTTGCTGAAGAACAAATTCTTTGATCAGATAGTGAATATTGTACCCGGATTTATAATCTACGGGTTTGCACCGGTCATCCCATTATATCAGGACTTGATCCAGCGGATTGCCTCCGCCTATATAGTTATTGCTGTTTTATTCGTTGTACATAAGCTTCTGAATGCCGTGGATGAAATTTACAGAAGCAGTCAGGAAGAAAGAACAAGGCCTATAAAAGGGTTCCTTCAGGTTATTGAGATCGTTGCAATTATTATAGGAATTATATTAATCATAAGCTTTCTTATAAATCGTTCCCCCTGGATTATGCTGAGCGGCATCGGAGCTGCAACTGCAATATTTTCACTTATTTTTAAGGATTCCATACTTGGATTTGTAGCCGGAATACAGCTTACCGCAAATAATATGGTGAAGCTGGGTGATTGGATTGAAATGCCGAAATATGATGCAGACGGGGATGTAATAGAAATAACCCTTCATACTGTTAAGGTTCAAAATTGGAATAAAACCATCTCTATGATTCCCACTTATGCATTGATATCAGACTCATTCAAGAATTGGACCGGAATGCAGGAATTTGGCGGCAGGAGAATAAAAAGACATATTAACATAGACTTAACCAGTATAAAATTCTGCACAGAGGAAATGTTGGAAAGATTGGTAAAAACCCCTTACCTCCAGGAATTTCTCAGCAGTTACAATAATGAGCACATAAATGGGAAACAGCTGACTAATATTGATGCTTTCAGAGCCTATCTGGTGGGATATTTGAAGAATCATCCCGGGCTCAACAAAGAAATGACACAAATGGTAAGGCAGCGTCAGCCGACTGAATTTGGTCTGCCTATAGAAATATATGTTTTTTTCGACGGAACAAAATGGGCTGATTACGAAGTCGTGCAATCGGAAATATTCAGTCATGTCATTGCAATGGTTCCGGAATTTGATTTACGGATATATCAGAACCCTTCGGGATATGATTTTAGAAACCTGCTGACATAGGGCTGTCACACCAAATTTGCGGCTTATTTACTATCAGAATCCACCTTAAGCCTTTCCTGTGAGAGGGATACATAGATTGCAAGGGGTACCAGGATACAGCTCAATAATATCCTTGCTGCAGTATCCTGAAATGTCTGTATTATTGTAAATATTACCGCTATTATGGGCAGCAGCTGAACATTACTGTTCTTAATGAACAGGTATTTCATATCCCTTTCAGCTGTTACAATGCTGTTCAAGGAATATATCCCCAGTTCAACCCTGTATCTTGAAGGAATACCTATCAGTGTACTTGCATCTGCATCATCATAAACAAGAACGTTGGAATTCTTAAGCACCTCAAAGGAATCAAAGGGCAGCGCTCTTAATGTTACCTCATGCCCTCTGTGCCTCACAATCACCTTATCCGTCTCACCAATACCGAGAATTTTCATGGTTGTGGGCATTATGCGCACAATATCACTGTTTTCGTCTGTGGGGCAAGGCCTCCCCACTCTTAAGCATAATGACTTTCTTTTAATGAGAAAGGACAGGATTCCATATATAAATCGTCTCCATCTTCCCCCCAAACCCATCGCTTTTGTTTTATCAGCAGTGTCATTTCCTTCAACAAGCTCAATTTTATCAAGCTCCAGCTTCTTAAAGATGCTTTTTAAATCATCATCTTCAATCAGATTTTGTTCAATCTCATAATATGAATGCCGATCCTTGTAGCTCCGCTTTAAAATATCCTTCTCTTCTTCGCTGAGAACATCGCTTCCCAGGTATTTCAGAAAATCATTTCTTAAGATTACTTTCTTGGGAATATTGACATTCATAATATGCCTTTGATAGTAATTAAGAAAAATCTTGCCTTTTGCGGTCGTATCCCTTGTCACAGCCAGCTTCCCCAGGCAGTAGTCTATGTCATCATGCCTGTTATACAATTGATAGTTTTTACTTAAGTCAATCTTATCCGCCAGATCCGGACATATCATTATCCTTTCCGATCCGGCCTTGGGGATTCCAATCGGCAGGGTTATTGCCTTCTTCCTGTTTACCAGCACATATTTTCTCTCTTCTGCCTCATTATCTCCAAAAACGTTTTTGTATAATTTGTTGGTCAGGTATACCTTCCCGGGCACAAATTCCTGATTGTTGCCCGTATGCTTGTATCTGGCAATGAATTCAGTTTTACTGCAGTGATTAAACACAGAATTCACCTGAAAGGAATCATTTCTTTGAAATCCGTATTTCTCTGCATCTTCCCTGCTGAATTCTATTTTATCTATAGGAATATGGATTTTGCTTTTTTCAGCCTCAAATACGTATGTGTCGGAATCCCATTCACAGTCATTCAATACGGATATGACGGAATACAGGCCTTTCATGAAACTCATAAACTCTTCCTCGTTTACGGATACTTCCCTGTATTTCCTGTTAACTTCCACCTGGATAGACGGTATCCCGCAAACCGACGCAATTGTTTTTGATATGTTGTTTTTCGAGCCTGCTTTGAATATCTCGTTTTCTTCAACCTTATGAATTCCGTATCTGCCGAATACTACCCGGAACAGGTCAGGGATAAAGTTATTTCCACAAAGGTTATTTGAACCGTTGGTCCCCAGGTCGATGTCAAATTCCCTGCTCGCCGCAGCCCCATGCAGGTCTATGAATATACGTATATTCTCTTTCCTGACAACGTCTATTACGCTGTTCTTGTAGCCCCCGTCCCCGTTTATGGGATCATAGTTGGGGTCATGGTTATCGTTTTTGGTTTTGTAAAACACGTGGCACCCAGTCAGCAAGTGTATCATTCTGGCTATTGAACCGGTAAACATGTCTGCACATTTCTCCATGTCGTTCCTAGAATGGTTTACCGAATGAGGTGCCGATACCAAAACCGGTATGGTACCCTTTTCATATCTATAACCGTAATCAACTTTAAAATCTCCGTCATAATTATTCACAGAGAATGCCTGTTCAAACAAAACGGTCTTTTTAACTATGTATTCGCGGCTTTTATTGTTAATCATACGTACCTCACAAATCAATTTACTTCTAAAGATTTAGCGTATCCTGCTTGAAATACTCCTTTACATCTCTGACCAGGGACTGTGTTCCTATTATGCACACCAGCCCGTCATCCCCAATCAGATTATATGCCGTTTCTATTGCATCTTCAATCTCAGCTTCATATATCAGTTTTTCTCCCAGCATAGGCTTTGCTTTGTCCATTTGAGCTGTTGTAAATTTCAAATGCTTGTTCTTTGAAGTGGTGAAAATAATCCTTCTTGATATGTCATACATTTCACATGCAACGCCTTCATAATCCTTATCATCGGGAATCCCGACAATGGAGATTACGTCTTTATTTCCCATTTCACTTACAAACTCCCTGACATATATCGCGCACTCCCTGTTGATACACCCGTCAAGTATGGTTAAAGGGCTTCTGTTTATCACTTCCAACCTTCCCGGCCATGTTATGCCGTCAAATGCCTGTCTTATATTCTCTTCTTTGACTCCCCCCAGCAAATTCTCTGCTGTGCAAACCGCAATTGCGGCATTATATGCCTGATGGCGTCCCATCAGGTTCAGCCTGATATTTCTGTATTTGCTGTTTCGGGTAATGATATCAAAATAAGTGCCGTTTCTGTCAACGCATATTTTTTCACACAAAAAATCCTGTCCGAAGGTAAATAATCTGACTCCTTTATCACAGGCTTCTCTACAGATAACATCCCGGACTTCCTTCTGCTGTACGGCACTAACTGCAAACCTCTGGGTGCTGTTGATTATTCCTGCCTTATTAAAGGCTATCTCCGGAAGATTATATCCCAGCTGCGGAATGTGTTCCGGAAAAATAGTGTTGATGACCGAAGCTTCGCTATATATCCTTGTTACATCGTCATATCTTGCTCCTTTTCCGCATTCGAACACGTTGTAATCAGTCTTTTGATCCAGATAATACAGCATGGCAATAACGGCAGTAATACCGGCAGGCCCTATATATTGGGCCTCTGTCAATTGTTTTTGCACCTCCGCTGCATAAGGCTCCAGAATATTGGCATACTTAACAAAATCCCCCTCTGAAATTGCATTGCCGTTTATTCTGATTCGCTCCAAAAAGCTTACCAAATGCGGGCTTGTACACAATCCGGCCTTAAGCCCGTGAGCCTCTATCAGTTTTGATATCATTCTGCTGACGGAGCCTTTCCCCTTGCTCCCTGTCACCAGTATATTCCTTTGTTTTTTGTCCGGCTCTTCCGTTTTATCCAGAAGCGCTCTTGTCAGATGCGGGCTTCTGGTCATCATATCCGGCATATCCTTTGGTATGTTATCAATTGCGTTCATATAGGAACTATATACAAAATCTTCCGCTTCCTTAGCATTTTTAAAAATAGCAACCACTCCTATTATTAATTAATACATCAGGGTTTTATTTTCAGTCGCCTCGACATATCTTTTATTAGTATAAATGTTTTGTCCGCTAATATTATTCGGGGGGGATAAAAAGTGTTCAACAAAAGAATTCTATTCTTTTGCACCGTTCTTGCCCTGCTGGCAGCAGCACTTCAGGCTGTGCCCCTCATTTTCGGAGCAGCATTTGCTTTTGCATCATTGTTAAATGGATTCCCTATATATTTAGCGGCACGGCTCAGCTATATACCGGGAATACTTGTTTATCTTTCAGCCGCAGCCCTATTGGCTTTTTTAAATCCCTTCGAAGCCCTTTTTTTCATCTGTACCAACGGCATAATAGGGCTTTCCCTGGGCATTATTAAAGACCGCTTCAGGAGTATCTATCCTGTCCCTGCACTTTCTGCACTGTTGGATGTCGCAATACTGTTCACAGTCAATTACAGGTTCGGCATAAGCATTTTCAGCCCCTCTGCCTTTAGTACCCCTGCCGGTCAAGCTGCCGCCCTTCTGTTTCCCATGTATTTGTATTGCTTGATATACCTGAAGCTGGCAATGTCTTTGGATAAGCTTATTCACAGGTACATAGAACTGGATATCCATCCATGACTTTTATCGGATAAAAGCCAGAGGATCACTTTCCGTAAGCGACTCAGGATTTATATACAGAGTTCCTATTGTAGTGGACCAATGCAGATGCGGGCCTGTTGAAAAGCCTGTTGATCCCACCTCTCCTATGATGTCGCCTTTTTTAACTTCAGCCCCTTCCTCCACAAGAAGCTTGTCAAGATGGGCATAGGAGCTGTAGATATTGCAGCCATGGTCAATTATTATTGTATTCCCGGTAACTTTAAGCATCATGGCTAGCCTTACCACTCCATTATTGGCTGCCTTCACAGGAGTCCCCCTGGCTGCTGCTATGTCGATCCCCGAGTGCCTTCCGGACTCTTCCTTGTTAATGTATCTTATCATACCAAATTCGGTAGAAACCCTTCCTTCCACCGGTTTTACAAAGGTGCCCTCCCATAGGGGTTTTTCCGAAGTTACGGATTTTGCTCTTTCGGTATGAACCTTATCCATATCAAAATTATCATCACTTCTCTGTTCCTTCTGAGTGGATGTAACAGTAAGATGCTGCTCCACAAACTCTTTATGGTGTACCTTAAAGGTTTCCTCTTTTTCAGCTGCAGTTACCCCATCCCTCAGAACCTGAACCTTGCAGCTGTAATCCCCTTCTTTTGTCCTGCAGCTTGTTCCAACTACAGCCAGCCTTCCCTCCATAAAGCTGAAAAACCTTGGCTGCCCCTGCACAAAAGCAGTGGATACCTGAATATCATCCCTTTCCGTCAAGCCCTTGAGATATATTGCGAAACAGTCTCCGGGCAGCAGTTCCGTCTCTGAGAATACGATTTCCGGCACAGGCTCCGGTTCCGGCTCCGTTACCGGCTCCGTTACCGGCTCCGCCTTCTCGGGCACAAAAAAATCCTCCTGCAAGCCTATGACACCGCAAACAGAAAAAAACAGAATACAAAATATAAGCGCTTTTATAAAATATTTACCCATCCCAAACTACTCCTTGCAGCCTGTAAAGATACAGGCAGCCATACCTTTTGAACGGCTGCCTGTTTCTCATATTACATTTTTACAAAACCCCTTCTGCATACAACCCATCAAAATTAAGCAATATATACATGCTCCCGTCATCTTTCTTTCCTACACCGTTTATATACTTGCTGCCGATATTCGATACGACTTCCGACACGGGTTCTATTTTCTCTCTTTCCACAGTAATTACGTTTGATGCTTCATCGACAACGAAACCGGCTACAGTGCCTCCGGTATCGGCCACGATTATCTTTGTATTTTCTTCCGTGCTCTTATCTTCAAGCTGGAACCTCTTCTTAAGGCTTATTACAGGAATGACATTGCCCCTCAGATTAAGCACCCCTTCAACATAATTGGGGGTATTGGGTATCATTGTGGGCCTCCTGTAAGGAACAATTTCGTTAACCTTAAATATGTCTATGGCGTATTCCTGCTCATTCAACCTGAATAAAACCAACTGCATCATTTCCATTGAAGCACCCCCTTCTTTAATCGACCGGTTATTCTTTTAACTTATACTTCGACGTTTTTATGGGAATTCCTTCTTATCTGCATAACAGGGACCACCCGTTGCGCAACATAAAAAGAATGCGCAACATCTACAGGTTTGTAAAGTACTCCGACTGTAGGGGAAGTATGTTCTCCTCACCTTCCAAAGCCAGCAAAATCACTGGCGGGGGTCCCATCTCTGCGGGCCCGTCTGGTTATTTTGCCAGGGGTATTCCCGTTCCGAGGTCAGGTGGAAGGTTTCGTCGAATATAGCTTCCCCACGTCGGTATTTGCATATCCTTTATATACAAGGTAGTATTCTGTAAGTTGCATAACCAAGCAAGAGCTTGTATAGTATAGCAGGGCACACTTTTATGTATTTTGGCAACAGGCCTCTGATATGGCTTTGGTAAAAAGTTCGTGAAGCCGGCAGGAGGCCGGCTTAGGTGTCTCGGGCCATGGAGGGCCTTTTGGCACCGTCAGGACTTTTTCAAAGGCATAGCAGCGGCGGTAAAAATCATAATCCGTGTGCGTCGATATACTATACTGTCTCTTGCGGAGGGTTATGCAAACTTCAGATATGTCGCATTATTCTTCTATTGCGAAATACTTCTGCTACTTTTGTGATGATAAACTTGTTTCATGATATATATATGTTATAATTAAAAAAATATATTTGATTTTCAACCGGCGGAGGTAAAACCATGAATAAAATAATGTACAAGAGTACCAGAGGAAAAGGTGGGCTGATAACTGCATCGGCCGCCATACTTAAAGGCATCGCAGATGACGGAGGCCTTTTTGTACCGACTGAAATACCAAGGCCCGGAATTCCCCTGGAAAAGATGATAAATATGGACTACAAAAGCCTGGCATACCACATTATGAAAGATTATCTGCAGGATTTTGAAGAAACTGAAATACGCGAATGCATTGATAAAGCTTATGATGAAAAATTCGATACCCCGGAAATTGCACCTGTAGTAAAAAAATCAGATGTGTATTTTCTGGAGCTTTTTCACGGGCCAACCCTTGCCTTTAAGGACATGGCATTGTCCATACTCCCGTATTTTCTAAAAACCGCTGCCAAAAAGCAGAAGCTGGATAGCGAAATCGTAATACTTACTGCTACCTCGGGAGACACCGGGAAAGCTGCCCTGGAAGGCTTTGCCGGAGTGCCCGGCACTAAAATTATCGTGTTTTTCCCGGAAAGCGGAGTCAGTGAAGTTCAGAAATTGCAGATGGTTACCCAGACAGGCGAAAATACATATGTAATAGGCATACGAGGAAATTTTGACGATGCTCAGACCGGTGTGAAGGAAATGTTCTCCGACAAAAAGCTGCAAATGGATATGTCAGCCGCAAACTTCGTATTTTCTTCCGCCAACTCCATAAACATAGGCAGGCTGGTTCCCCAGATAGTGTATTATTTTTATGCTTATCTGCAGCTTTGCAGAATGGATGACATTAAAGCCGGTGAAGAAATCAACTTTACCGTACCCACCGGAAACTTCGGCAATATACTGGCAGGATATCATGCGAAAAAAATGGGGCTCCCTGTCAGGCACCTTATATGTGCTTCAAACGAAAACAAGGTGCTGTATGATTTCCTGAACACGGGAGTATATGATAAAAAGCGAAAATTCATCACAACCATGTCCCCCTCAATGGATATACTTGTTTCCAGCAATCTGGAAAGGCTTCTGTTTTATCTTTACGGTGAAGACAGCAGTATGGTGGGCGAATTAATGGCACAATTGTCAGGAAAAGGTGCATACATGATAAATGACAATGTGAAAGATAAACTAAATGATTTTTACGGATATTATGCATCTGAAGCAGACACTGCGGAAGCAATAAGAGAAATGTATGAAGACTGCGGATATGTTATTGACACTCATACGGCCGTTGCTCTTTCAGCATACGGAAAACACAGGAAGCAGAAATGCGATAAAAATATAAAAACTGTGATTATTTCAACAGCCAGCCCCTATAAATTTACGTCAGACGTAATGAAATCAATAGATCCCAAGTACTCTGGCCAAAACAGCTTCCAGCTGATAAAAGAGATGAGCAGACTTACCGGGGCAGAAATTCCAAAGGGTATCAGGGACCTGGACAGCAGGCCTATAATTCATAATACTGTTTGCAATAAAGATGAAATGAAGAAACAGGCAGAAAAAATTCTCGGCTTATGATTATTCACCGCCGAACTTATAGCCTACACCATAAACAGTCAATATGTATTTTGGTGATTTTGCATCCGGTTCAATCTTTTGGCGGAGATTCTTCACATGGGTATCTATAGTTCTGTCGTAGCCTTCATAATCTTCGCCCAGTACAAGGAAAACAAGCTCATCACGGGTAAAAGCCTTTTGAGGGTATTTCACCAGGGCCATTAAAATCTTAAATTCATTTGGAGTAAGGTTAACAGGCTTTCCGTCTCTTTTTACCTCATGTCTGATACTGTCTATCAGCAACTCCCCATCATTGTAGGACAGCACATCGGACAGGGGTATTATATCATCCCCGGAGCGCCTTAAAAGAGCCATGACCCTTGCTGTCAATTGACGCGGGCTGAAGGGTTTTGTAACATAATCATCAGCTCCTATTCCAAGGCCGGTCAGTATGCTTTCCTCTTCCACCCTTGCAGTAAGCATTATTATCGGTACTCTTGATTTTTTTCTTATACTCCTGCAAATATCCTCGCCGGACATGTCAGGAAGCATCAAATCCAATATTATCAGATCGGGATTTATCCTCTCAAAAAGCTCCAGAGCATTGCTCCCGTTATAGGCTGTATAAACTTTATAACCGCTTTTCGTCAAATATGATTCAACTACTTCTGCAATCTTCTCTTCATCGTCAACCACAAGTATCCTTTTTGCATTTTCGTTCACGGCAATCCCTCCCTTATGGGCATTATACCATAACATACTACCCTAATATTCCCAAGTGCTCAAAAAGAATCTTCAGCCCGATACATATCAGTATGAATCCTCCGACTTTCTCAGCTTTCTTTTTCATCAAGCAGCCGCACTTGTGTCCTATATATACTCCTGCAAAGCATATTGCAAAGGTTATTGCTCCAATCAAAACCGCAGATTGGACTATTGAAACTCTCAAAAATGCAAAGCTTATACCGACCGCCAGAGCATCTATGCTTGTAGCCACGGCAAGAACAATCAGTCTGCCCATGCTAAGCGGATTCTCACATACTGTATCCTGATTTGATACGGCCACCTCGCACATTCCCTCAACGCCTTCTTCTTTATCCTCCCCGCAAGCCTCCCGTATCATCTTTCCTCCTATGAAAGCCAATAAACCAAAGGCTATCCAGTGGTCGACACTTACTATGTAATCTTTGAACTGGGATCCTGCAAGCCAGCCTATTAAAGGCATCAATGCCTGAAATACCCCGAAATACAAGCCGACTTTCAATGCATGCCCGATTTTAAGTTCCCTGATAATTATTCCATTGGTTACCGATACTGCGAAGGCATCCATCGAAAGGCCAACCGCAATCAAAACAATTGATAGTATATCCATGTCTCTCCTCCATTCATGCTTCTTAAGCACCGATGCATTTTGATTTATGTTGTGCAAACAAAAAGAGACTATGTATAACAAAAACGCTATACATGAGTCTCATTATTTCAGGCAAGCCAGACGTTTCCATCAGTATGTTGACATTGCCGCACAAACGTGCCAATTACTCCCCCATGTTGACTTCCAACTTCTAATCTTAATTATAGACAAGCTCCCGCTATTTTACAACTACTTTTTTGGAGCCGGGATTTGCCAATATTTCCGGTAACCTAATTCCGGCAATATCATAATATGTAACTGGGGACATACCAATTTTTTTAAAGGCATTGGAGGTGAATGTATGGCGAGTAGATTTATGAAAGGCATCAAGTGTACTCCTGCGGAGCCGTCCCAAAAAAAGAATTTCGGGTGTGAAGAGTTCCTGATTCTGATTCTGTTGTTTGTTCTGCTTGCCGCTAGTCCTTCTCTGGGATTGGACAGCAGTTATTTCTTTATCATTATTATGTCTGTTATTGCTCTTGGGGGTATAGATAAAGCCTTTGGGTTAACAAGAGGAAATATTGTATAAACGATTCGATAAAAGTCTGGCCCGGCCGGCCAGTTTTTTATTGTTTAGTTGCCCGGGCATATGTTCTGAAAGTAACCAAATTATAAATATTACATAGTATGGAGTAGGACATGTAAGGACTATCCCTCATTATTCAAGGAGGAGGTGAGACCATGCCGCTCGGCTATGGTTATGGTTATGGTTATGGATTCGGGTATCCATGGTATAACTACGGATACGGAAATGCTTATCCATACTACAGAAGCTATTTGGACTTCCTGGCATTGACAGCATTTTTCATTTTGGTCTAACAGCTCTCAATGAATCAACTTTAGATAAGTCCAAAATTTTCATGGAAAGGGGGGTTAAATATGGCAAATAGTTATGGAGGAGTAAACCCATGCGGCACGCCTGATTTTTGCCGGCCTCAAGCAGTATCACCTTTTGAAAAGAAGTGTGACGGCAACGGCTTCCTGCTTCTGCTTCTTCTGTTCATACTGTTGGCGGCAGGTCCATCCTGGGGTATTGACAACAACTTCTTCTTCATCATCATACTTGCAATAATCGCCTTTGGCGGTTTTGGAAGAACCTTCGGCTTCAATGGCGTATTCTAGCAGGCTCACGAACAGCAAAAGGCCTAACCTTTTCGGTTAGGCCTTTTGCTTTCTATATCAGATAATACTGAGTTCTTTCGCCCGGAGAATCGCATCTTTCGCATTGTTTACACCCAGCTTTTGATAAGCCAATTTGGTATGGTATCGGACAGTATTGATAGAAAGGCCGGTCAGTTCAACGACTTCAGCATTTTTATAGCCTTTAGCCAGTAATTCGATCATATGTTTTTGCTGTGCTGAAAGCTTTACCTGTTTTCGGCCCATGTTGGTAATTATCCCTTTGTAACGCTTTGACTGCTCATAAACCGACATGTACACAGCTTTCATATAAGCGCTGCCGGGCATAACCGTTCCATTTTCCGTATCAGCCTTTTTTATCAGTTTTTTTAGTACCGGTAAAATCGCATTACCCTCATCCGCAAATACTCTGATATAACCGTAGGGCTCCATATCCAACAGGGTTTTTCGAAGAAGGGCGGAAGCTTTTGCTTCTCTGTCCGTCAACCGCAGAATAACGGTCAGCAGCACGGCGGCTTCAGCCGCATCAAGAAGCCTGTGATAGTCCGTACACAGCTTCCAAAGCTTTTCGCAAAGCAGTTCTGCTTTCTCATATTCTCCAAGAACAATATAAGCTCTTATAGTTGTAAAATGCAGAAAAATCTTATGCATCTCAGGATTATAGGATTCGGTAATGAAATAATTTTCAAGCCATCCCTTTGCCGCGTTACTGTCGCCGTCCAGGAGCTTCAGCTTTGTTTCATAAGCTGAGAATACAGGAAGCAAGTACAGCAGCTTTTTCGTATTCAATAAAGTTTCAATTTCTTTCCTGCACCGTGCGGCCTTCTCAGCTTTGCCCATCGCGTATATACAGGAAGCAATCTGCATCTTGGACAGAAATTCGAGTTCAGATGAAACGGAAGCCGGATTTTCAACCACAAGTGAAAGCGCATCCTGAATTCTGTTTTGGTCATACAGCAATCCGGCGCGTATTCCCGATTCAATAACTGCATACTCACTGCCCAAAAGAGATGAAAACACAAGAGAGAATTCGGCGAAATGCGCCTCCGTATTCAGCGCATAATGGGAATAATCCCTGTAAGTCCTGTGGAAATAAGGCATGTTATGGCTTATTGTTTTAGGAATATTCGCGGGATCTGCATCAAGGGGAACGGCAGCTGCCTGCAATTTTGCAAGCTGCTCCATAAACGTATATCTTTGATCTGCCGTATACACAAAAAGTGAGATTTCCAGAAGAGCTTTGTTCTCCCGGACAATATCGGAAATCCTGTCATACAGCTTGTCCGAATAAAAATACAGCTCTGCAGCATCGCCGAATAAAAGAGCACACCAAGCACAGCTGACATATAAACACGGATTTTGCTCCAGGGTTTCTGCCGGCAGCTTGTTAATGAAATATACTTTTGACATTTCCGAGCTTGATTGAACATTGAACTTCATAAAGTGATACAAGGCATCGGCAATCCCCTTGCCGCAGTTACACTTTATATAAAAACAAAGTGCGTTGAAAAAGCCGCCTGAGTTGAAGTAATAGCTTGCCGCCCTTTGATACAAAACCTGCAGGTCTATTTCGGGCTCTTCCAATAACTCCTCCCGCAAGAAATCCAGAAACAAATTATGGTATCTGTATTCGGTCTCCCGACGGCTGAGAAACATATTTTCACCAAGCAGTTGGAGAAGAATCTGCCGGCTTTCCTGATTCTCAGTAATCTGCCGGCAAAGCTCCACAGAAAATTTATCCACAACGGCGGTCTGCAGCATAAACAGGCGCAAGTCCCTGTCAAGCTTATCCCATATTTGTGCCTTGATATATTTGCGCAGAGGATTGGTTGGAGATTTTTCACCCGGGTAAAAATCTCCGCTCATTGCCAGAGCGTTTACCGCGATAGCCCAGCCTTTAGTCAGGGCGTACACTTCTTCAGCCTCCCTCTCGGTAAGGAAAAGGCCGTAGCTCGCGAAATGCCGCCGTATTTCATCTCCTTTAAATGCCTGCTCATCAGCACCGATACAAGCAATTTTTCCGTTTTCTTCGTATTGGGAGAAAGCCTCAGGCAGTTCGTTGCGGCTTAATACCATAATAGTAACGGATAACGGAAGCCGCTTAAAAACATATATCAGAGACTTAATAATTTCTTTATTGGTAATGAGATGGAAGTCATCAAACACAAGAGCGTATTTACAATCCTCAAAGGAAAGCAGTGAGAGGATCTCAATGGCGTATTCAACCGGTGATGCACTAAATTCCGGAGCTTTTATCAGTTCCGCCAGGTTTTCCTCCTGCGGGACTGCAGAAAAGAGCGCCATACAGAAAATTCGATAAAAGCCTGCCAGCGTGTTATCGTATGCGTCAAGGCCAATCCAGATGGTTTTGTATTCAGACTCCCTCAGCCACAAAAGGGTAGATACGGTTTTTCCGCAGCCGGCAGGGGCATGTATGTAAATACATCTTTTTTCGCTGGTTTTCCTAAAAACATCCATCAGCAGAGTACGCGGAGCACAAATCTCGGGAAGGTCTATCGGAACAAGCTTTTCGGTCTTATATTTCAGAGGATTCATAAAACACCTCCTTATTACTATCATTATACCTAGTATATCAAAATTTACAAAATATTCAATTGAATCAGCTATATATTCCCACATTATTGCCTTGAATCTCCTAAAATAATTTTCAATTTTCCCACATCAATGTAGTTTTATAATCATAAATACCATATTAAAATGAAATAAAGATACCGTACTTTATTAGGGAAAGGAGATGTCAGAAGTGGAGCGGCTTCTTGTCAAAAGCTTTGATTTTTCTGTTCGCATCACGGAGCTGATTAAGTACCTTGAAAGAGAGAATAAAAGCTTTCCTTTGAGCGGGAGGCTGCTTGAATGCGCAGCCGGAATAGGCGTATGCATGAAACAGGCCGCATCCGCCGGCAGTATGTCCTTTGAAACCAATCAGAAAGCATTGAGTTATGCTTCAGAAGCGGAATATCTGCTGGAACTGATGGAAAAAACAGAATACCTGACCGAAAAGCAAAGCAGGCCTATCCTTGGCGATTGCCGGGGGCTTATGTCGGCTATTGCAGCTTTAAACATCAAACAGAAAGGAAAGGATTAACATGAGTAAGGCGAGTTTAATAGTTGTCTCAATCTTAATCATAGTTTGTTCCGTACTATTCTTGTCCTCGTGCTCCGCAGGGGGCTCTGAGGCTCCGGATGCCAAGCCCGCAGCGCCGGCACAAGCGACTGCGGCGGAAGCCGCAGATGAAAATACGGCGGAGTCAGAAGCTGAGCAGCAAAGCACGGCAGAGGCAGAAGCTGTGCCCGACAGCGGCCTGACACTGGAGAAACTTAAGGCGAAGGCACAAGAGCATGGATACGAAGTAACACCCGTTGAGGGTTATCAGCTTACGGACAGCATAAAGCCTGAAGACGGCTTCAACCTGCACTATGTAGACGATAATAGCGACGCGTTTGTCCCGGTGTTTGAATTCAGCAGCTCCGATGATGCATTGAAATATGCCGGGGGCGTCAACTCGGCGGGATATAATCTTTGTATCGTCAACGGCCGCTTTGTCACAATGACGGGGACACAGTACGGCGTCGTGACAAATGACGCCCAGGCGGACTTCCTTGCCGGTTTGCTTGAAAGTGAGGTTATGGCAGCCCCGAAAATTTCCGGCAGCCCTGTTATACCTCCGGCCGGTGATTATGCCGGCGCCTGCAAACAGATTGACAGTGTCAGAAATGTGCTTAATACACTCGTCAACAGAACTGTATTGACTCACGATAAGAGCGCCGCGGAAGATAAGAACTTTTCAGCTGCGTTTATCAGCTTTAACATGCTTTCTTCGGGTAACCTGATGTTTACGGCTACTCTGAACGAGGACGAAGCCA